>NZ_CP023202.1:6236094-6536693 GCF_000220705.2 Streptomyces xinghaiensis S187
ACCCCCGAGGTGCGGAGCGTCCTCAACGTGCCGGGCGCGCTGGCCGCCCGCAACGGCCGCGGCGGTACGGCACCGGAGGCGGTGGCCGTCCAGCTTGCCGGGGTCAAGGCCGACCTCGCCGTACAGCAGCAGTGGGCGACGGCCAAGGCGACGGCCGAGGCCATGGCCGAGGCGAGCTCCCCGGAGGGCTGATCCCGGCCGCTGATCCCGGCCGGCCGGGGCGCGGTGCCTCAGCCGGTCCGGTCGGCCTGCCGGGCACAGAGCAGGAGCGTGTCCGCGAAGGGCACCCGGAAACCGTCGGGCCGCGCGCCCTGCCCCGTGCCGCCGGCGCCCTCCTCCCGCTCCGTACCGGTCGGCGACCCGGCGTCCGGGGCTCCGCTCTCGGCGAGTGCCTGGACGACCCAGCCGGGGACGTCCCGGTCGGCCGTGCAGTCGGTGAACCGCTCGGACCAGGAAGAGGGTTCGGGCGTGTGCTCCACGAAGCTGTCCACCACCAGCCGCCCGTCCCGCCACACCGCGACCCGGCCCTGGGTCTCACCGCGCTCCTCGAAGACGTGCTCGACGGTGCCGGTGAGACGCCCCGCCGCGTCGTAGTGGACGGCGATGCCGCTGGGCGGGACGGCCGTCCCCGTGTAGGTGACGCGCGCGACGTGGGAGCCGTCGTCGCGGGCCCGCCAGACCGTCATCGGCGGGACCTCGGGGATATGCGCGCCCTGCGGGAGATGCGTGGCGATCAGCCCGGCCCCGATGGCCCGCAGGGTGCGGGCGGCGAGCCGGCGGGCGGCCGGGGAGCCGTCCTCGCGGTAGCGCTCGCGGAAGGAGCCGTCGGACTCCAGCAGCCACCGGACGGTCCGCGGGAGGACGGTGGCGCGGGCCGCCGCGTGCGCCCGGTCCGGCGCCCGATGCCCCGTCTGAGGTGACGCACTGGCCGGGGGCCGGCTCCGCCGTTCCTCCGCGGCGGCCGGGTGTGCGGCGGGCAGACCGGTCGCCGTGACGGCGGTCAGTGTGGTGACGAGGGCGGCGAGGCGCATCGGGACATCCTCTCGGCCGGGCCGCGGGCGCCCGGCCTGTGGTGGGAGGACCGGCGGACCGGACCGGCGTACGGGACAGGACGCTAGTCACGCACCGGCCCAGGCGCTCTCCCGGCTGCTCCGATCCGGCGACGCCCGGCTGCTCCGATCGGCGGCGCCCGGCCCGGCCGCTCCGGCGCACTCCGGCGCACACCGGTGTGCCGGTCGTGGGTCCCGTACCCACGGCGCCGCTCCCCGGTCGGGTGATTTTTCCGGCGAACCGCGCTGAACGTCCCCTTCCGGGCCCACAGTCGTGACGGCCGCAACCCGGCGCAACACGACACAAGGGAGTCATTCATGCGCAAGCCGCTCATCGCGCTGGCCGCACTCGCACTGCTCGCGGTGCCCGTCCACGGCACCGCCTCGGCCGCCCCGACCGGCCCGGCCGGCGAGAACGCCCCCTGCTACAACTGGTCCGTCAAGTCCCGCGAGGGCTACGCCAACGGGCGGCGCTGCGGATCGAAGGTCCACGGCACGGTCAAGGACACCCGCGCCGACGGCCGCTGCCCGTATGTGCGGGTGAAGACCCAGAAGGGCTGGTACTTCGACGGTCCCTGGGTCGGCCCCAAGGGCAAGAGCAAGAAGTTCACCATCGACACCCGGGGTGACTTCGCCACCCACTACTACCTGCGGTACATCCACTGCTGACGGCCGCCGGCCCGGAGCCCGGGCGCGCCCGAACGGCGAACGGCGCCCCGGCGGCCCCGGCGGGCGGTTCCGCCGGGGCCGCCGTCCGTCGCGCGGGACCGGGGTGGTCAGGCCGCCTTCGCCTTGGTGGCGTACATGTCCACGTACTCCTGGCCGGAGAGCCGCATGACCTCGCTCATCACCTCGTCGGTCACCGCCCGCAGCACATAGCGGTCGCGGTCCATCCCCTCGTACCGGGAGAAGTCCAGCGGCGTGCCGAAGCGGACGGTCACCGGGGCGATCCGGGGCATGCCCTTGCCGCCCGGCTGGACCTTGTCGGTGCCGATCATCGCGAACGGGACCACCGGCGCGCCCGTCATCAGCGTGAGCCGGGAGACGCCGGTCCGGCCCCGGTACAGCCGGCCGTCGGGGGAGCGGGTGCCCTCCGGGTAGATGCCGAAGGCCTTGCCCTCCTCCAGCAGGCGGCGGCCGGTCATCAGCGCGGCGACGCCGCCGTGCCCGCCGTCGCGGTCGACGGGGATCATGCCGGACATCCCGAAGAACCAGGCCATGAGCCGGCCCTTGACCCCCTTGCCGGTGACGTACTCGTCCTTGCCGATGAAGAAGACCTGGCGCTTCATGACGAGCGCGAGGAAGAGCGAGTCGATGAAGGTGACGTGGTTCCCGGCGAGGATGACCGGCCCGGTCGCGGGGACGTTCTCCGCCCCCTCGACCCGCGGGCGGAACAGGACGCGCACGAGCAATCCGAGAAAAGCCTTGAGCGCAATACGGGACAACGGGCCCTCCGGTCTGGTCCTGGTCGTCGGCCGAGACAGCGCGCGCGAAGTTTCCGCATCGCGGGAGTCTGCAGGTGAGTACGGTACTCGCGAGATCCCCGGAGACGCACATCCGTCCGGCTCGCGGACGCGGCGAGCCCGAGTGTGTTCGCCCGGTGTTCGGCTTGTGCTCTCCCCCGGGACAGGTATAGCCGCCTACGATCACCCCCGGTTGTCGGGCAGGTTCACAACAAGAAACAGGGGATCTCATGGAGCAGGCGCAGGAGCACGGGCCGGGCCGCCGCGTACTGCTGGGGGCCGCGGCCCTCGGCGCGGGCGCAGCCGTCCTGGGCGCGGCGGGCACGGCGGCCGCGGCGGACACGGCGGATACGGCGGCGGCCACCGGCAAGGGCGGCCGGCGCCCGCACCGGGGGCTGCCGGTGCCCGCCGTCGTCGCCCACCGCGGCGCCAGCGGCTACCGGCCCGAACACACGCTCGGCGCCTACCAGTTCGCCCTCGACATGGGCGCGGACGTCATCGAGCAGGACCTGGTGCCCACCCGCGACGGCCATCTGGTCTGCCGCCACGAGAACGACATCACCGGGACCACGGACGTCGCCGGCCACCCCGAGTTCGCCGGCCGGAAGACCACCAAGACCGTCGACGGCACGGAGATCACCGGCTGGTTCACCGAGGACTTCACCCTGGCTGAGCTCAAGACCCTGCGCGCGACGGAGCGCATCCCGGCGGTCCGCCCGCACAACACCCTCTACGACGGCCGCTGGGAGATCCCCTCCTTCGAGGAGGTGCTCCGCTGGGCCGACCGCGAGGGCCGCCGCCGGGGCCGCCCGGTGTGGCTGCACGTCGAGACCAAGCACCCCAGCTACTTCCGGGGGATCGGTCTCGGGCTGGAGGAGCGGCTGGCGAAACTGCTGCGCCGGTACGGGCGGCACCGCAAGAACGCGCCGGTCTTCCTGCAGTCCTTCGAGCCGACCAGCATGGAGCGGATGAGCCGGCTGGTCTCCACGCCGCGCGTGGTGCTGCTGTGGACCGCCGACGACCGCCCCTGGGACTTCCGGGAGGCCGGCGACCCGCGGACCGTGGCCGATCTGGTCACCCCCGAGGGGCTGGCGTGGATCGCCGGCTTCGCGCAGGGCATCGGCCCTCTCCTCGACCTGGTGATTCCGAAGGACGCCGCCGGGAGGCTGACCACCCCCACCACACTCGTCGCCGACGCGCACCGCGCCGGGCTGGTCCTGCACCCGTACACGATGCGGAACGAGAACACCTTCCTGCCCGCCGACTTCCGCCGCGGCACCGACCCGGCCGCGTACGGGGACGCCTTCGGCGCGTACCGTGCCTACTTCGCCACCGGCATCGACGGGATCTTCACCGACAATCCGGACACGGCCCTCCTCGCGCGGGAGGACTTCCTGCGGGACTGAGCCCCGGACGCCGTCCGCGCCACCGGCCCGGGGCCGGGTCAAGGGCCCAGGTCAAGGGGCCGGGTCAAGGGCTCGCGTCAGGGGCGGGCGGTCCGTCGACACGGACGGGTGAGTTCGGGGAACAGGCGAAACCATCCTGCATCCCCCGGGTGTCCCGGACGGCATGACACCGAGTGACCTGCTCCTCCGGCTGCGCCCGTTGCTCGCGGCCGAGGCGGCGGCCGAGGCCCACGGCACGGCCGTGGAGGCCGCCGACCTCGAACAGGGCGTCTGGCTGCGCCTGCTGGAACACCGCCGGGAGAGCGGTCCGATGCCGGAGCGGGCGGCGGCGGAGTGGCTGCGGGCCGCCGTCCGCAGCGAGGGGCGCGGGGCCCGGCTCCGGGCCCGCCGCGAGGTGCCGTACGCCCCGGTGGACGGCGGGGAGCCGGCCGCCGCCGGCCGGGTCCGGGCGGCCGGCCCGTCCGGTGTGGAGGAGCGGGTGCTGGCGGCCGAGGAGCGGCGCGAACTGTGGAGCGCGGTGCGCCGGCTGCCCGGCCGGTGCCCCGGTCTGCTGGCTGCGATGCTGTCCCCCCGCGACCCGACGTACCGGGAAATCGCAGGCGCGTTGGGAATCTCACAGGGAAGTCTTGGGCCGATTCGTTCCCGGTGCCTGGGATGTCTGCGCAGAATGCTCACGGCGGAGGTTGCGGCTCCCGGACTTCGGGGAAGGGAGCGTTAGCCGACCGGAGCCATGGACGCGGCGAATCCGTTTGCCGCTCCGGTCAGGGCATCCGGCCCGGGCGCCCCACCCTCAACCGCGCCCGGGCGATTCGAAAGGGGAGGCGTGCGCGTATGGGCATGAGCGTGACCATCTCTGCGGCGGCCGATGAGGACGCCGAACAGATCCTCAAACTCCAGTACCTCTGCTACCAGCGCGAGGCGGAGCTGTACGGCGACTACGGCATCGAACCGCTGACCCAGTCCCTGGACGACCTCCGCGCCGAGCTGGGCCGGAGCCTGGTGCTCGTCGCCCGGCTCGGCACGGAGGTCGTCGGATCCGTGCGCGGGACGGTGGACGCCGACGGCACCGCGGGCATCGCCAAACTCATCGTCCATCCGCGGATGCAGCGGCACGGTCTCGGCGGGCGGCTGCTCGCCGCGATCGAGACGCGGCTGGCCGAGGAGTCGGAGGCCAAGCGCTACCGCCTTCTCACGGGCCACCGCAGCGAGGGCAATCTGCGGCTGTACCGGCGCTGCGGCTACGCGCCGGTCGGCACCGAGCAGATCTCGCGCGGGCTGAGTCTGGTGACCCTGGAGAAGGGCGCCGAGGTCGGCAGTCTGGTCGCCAGCGCCTGATCCGCGTACGCGGTCCCACCCCGGGCCGGCCGGTACGGCACACGCCGTGGCGGCCGGCCCGCCGCATGTCCGGCTCCCCGGACCCGGGCTCCCCGTGCCCCCGATGCCGGTGCCCGGCCGCGGGCCCGGCCGTGTCGCCGGCCGTCAGGTGCGGCGGGCGCCGCGCAGCCAGAACAGCGCCGCGACGGGCAGCACCAGCGGCAGGAAGAGATAGCCCATCCCGTAGTCGGACCAGACGGTGGCGTCGGGGAAGGCCGAGGGGTCCACCAGGGTCCAGGTGCCCACGGCCAGAACGCCCGTCAGTTCGAGTCCGCAGCAGACCTGCCCGATCCGCCGGGCGCCCTCGCCGCCCCGTACGAGCGAGAAGAGGATGACCGCGTACACGCAGGCCGCGGCGGCGGAGAGGACGTACGCGAGCGGGGCCTCGTCGAACTTCATCAGCATCTGCGCGATGGAGCGCGAGGCGGCGCCGACGGTGAAGACGCCGTAGAGCAGGACGAGCAGCCGGCCCGGACCGCTGCCGAGCCGCAGGCGGTCCCCGGCGGCCGGGGGAGTGGCGGGGCCGGGCCGGGGCGCGGTGTCCGGGGCTGCGGTGTCCGGGGTCCGTTCAGGCACCGGGACCGCCTCCCCAGATGTCGTGGAGCCGTACCTCCAGCACGGCCAGCACCACCGCTCCGGCCGCCACCGTCACCGAGCCCCAGCGGGTCCGCTCGGCCAGGGACAGGAAACCGGCGGCGGGTACGGCCGCGGCCGCGCCCAGCAGATAGGCGAGGAAGATCCCGGTGCCGCCCTCCGGCCGGTCGCCGCCCGCCAGCCGGACGATGCCGACCGCCATCTGGGCCAGCGCGAGCACGCTCACCACGGCCATCCCGATGAAGTGCCAGTCCTTGGTGGGCTGGTCGCGGTAGGCCGCGAAACCGCACCAGGCGGCGAGCGCGAGAGCGGCCGCGGAGACCGCGAGCGTCAGTGCGGTGATCACGGGTACCGCCTCCGGCGGTGGTGCGGGCCGCTCTGCGGGCGGCCGGGCGGAGGGAGAGGCATGGAACGACTTTAGTGCGCCCGCTCCGGGCCGCCGCGCCCGCCCCCGCGCCCGTCCCCGCGCCCGGCCGTACGGCGTGGTGCCGGCCACAGCCGGTGGCGCCACGCGTACGGCCGGACCCCGGGCGATGCCCGGCGGACCAGGGGTTTCCGCCGGTACGGCCGGTCCGCCCGATGTCCGGCATCCGATCGCCGTTGTCCATCATGTGGATAGTTGTGATCGTTCGGTGCCGGGGTCTGTTTAACTGGGGCGCATGACCACGACGAGCAGCCGCATCACCGCGACCGAGGCGATCCAGACGCCCGGTGCTCGCCGCATGTGTCGAATGTGCCGCCCCTGAGGGCCCCTCTCCCGCTCCTCGCGCCCCGAAGCGAGCCCCCGCGGCCGTGCCGCCCCGCCACGCCGGGCGCACCGTGCCGCGACGCCCCGCGCCATGAAGGCCCCGTCCGGCCGCGCCCGGACGCCGCGGCGTCGTGACGCCACCGGGCCGCGCCCCTCCGTGGCCGCGGCCCGCCCCGTACCCGTATGTCCCGCGCGGCGCCCCCGTGCGCCGCGCGCTCGAAAGTGACGGATATCCCTGTGATCACCACCCAGGACCTGACCAAGGTCTACCGCTCCCGGGACGGCCGGGAGACCACCGCCCTGGACGGTGTCGGCCTGCACGTCCGCGAGGGGGAGGTGTACGGCGTCCTCGGCCGGAGCGGCGCCGGCAAGTCCACCCTCATCCGCTGCGTCAACCTGCTGGAGCGGCCCACCGCCGGCACGGTCACCGTCGACGGCCGGGACCTCACCGCGCTCGCCGGGCGCGGCCCCCGCGCCGGCGCGGAGCTGCGCCGGGCCCGGACCCGGATCGGCATGGTCTTCCAGCACTTCAACCTGCTCTCCTCGCGCACCGTCCGGGCCAACGTCGAACTGCCGCTGGAAATCCTCGGCCTCACCCGCCGCGAACGCGAGCGCAAGGCCCTGGACCTGCTCGACCTGGTCGGCCTCGCCGACAAGGCGCGCTCCTACCCGGCGCAGCTCTCCGGCGGCCAGAAGCAGCGCGTCGGCATCGCCCGCGCCCTGGCCGGCGACCCCAAGGTGCTGCTCTCCGACGAGGCGACCTCCGCGCTCGACCCCGAGACCACCCGCTCCGTGCTCCAGCTGCTCCGCGACCTGAACCGGCAGCTCGGGCTGACGATCCTCCTCATCACCCACGAGATGGACGTCGTCAAGGCCGTCTGCGACTCCGCCGCCCTGATGCGCGAGGGCCGGATCACGGAGTCCGGCACCGTGCCGGAACTGCTCGCCACCCCCGGGTCCGAACTGGCCCGTGAGCTCTTCCCGGTGGCCGGCCAGGCGTCCGGCGAGAACCGGACCGTCGTGGACGTCACCTTCCACGGCGACAGCGCCACCCAGCCGGTCATCTCCCGGCTCGCACGGACGTACAACGTCGACATCACCGTCCTGGGCGCCGCGATGGACACCGTCGCGGGCCGCCAGGTCGGCCGGATGCGCATCGAACTGCCCGGCCCCTTCGAGGAGAACGTCGTGCCGATCGGATATCTGCGCGAGCAGGGCCTGGGCATCGAGATCGTGCGCGCCCCGGGCACCCCGGAGGCCGAGGGCACCAGCGGGACCGCCGCCGGGCTGCTGGTCCGCGGAGGTGCCCGGTGACCTGGTCCGAGATGCAGCCGCTGCTGTCCGCCGCCACGCTCGACACCCTCTACATGGTGGGCTGGTCCACGGTCTACGCGCTCCTCGGCGGACTGCCGCTGGGCGTGCTGCTGGTGCTGACGGGCGAGGGCGGCCTGCTGCGCAACGGCCCCGTCAACAAGGTGACCGGAGCCGTCGTCAACGTCGGCCGCTCGCTGCCCTTCTTCATCCTCATGATCGCGCTGATCCCGTTCAGCACCCTGGTGGTCGGCACCTCCATCGGCCCCACGGCGGCCGTCGTCCCGCTGGCCGTCAGCGCCGTCCCGTTCTTCGCCCGGCTGGTGGAGACGGCCGTCCGCGAGGTCGACGACGGACTCGTCGAGGCCGTGCAGGCGATGGGCGGCTCCACCTGGACGGTGGTCCGCAAGGCGCTGCTGCCGCAGGCCCTGCCGTCCCTCGTCGCGGGCCTCACCACCACCGTGATCGCCCTCATCGGCTACTCGGCCATGGCCGGCGCGGTCGGCGGCGGCGGGCTCGGCAACCTCGCCAAGACCTACGGCTACCAGCGGTTCGAGACCGACCTCATGCTCATCACCGTGGTGCTGCTGATCGTCCTCGTCAGCGCCGTGCAGCTGGCTGGCGATCTCGTGGTGCGCGCCCTGGCCCGGCGCGGCCGTTCCGGGACCGGCCCGGTACGGAAACGCCGGCTCCGCGCCGCGCGCTGACCCCGCCGCCACCCCGGGCCGCCTCGCGCGGCCACCCGAAACCTCCGGCCCGCCCGCTCCACACCGGGCGGGGCCGGACCCGGAGCCCGGACCCTTTGCCGGGCGGAACCACCCGCAAGAAAGGCACTCTTCGTGCGTACCCCGCTGATATCCCTCCGCAAGCCCGCCACCCTCAAGGCCGCGACGGCCGCCGCTGCCGCCGCCCTCACCCTCGGCGCCTGCTCGGCCCCCTCCGACGCCGGTCCCGGCTCCGGCGGCGACTCCGCGGACGCCCCGCTCACCGTCGCCGCCACCCCCACCCCGCACGGCGACATCCTCGCCTACGTCAAGAAGAACCTGGCCGCCGACGCCGGACTCGACCTGGAGATCCGGGAGTTCGACGACTACGTCCTCCCCAACACCGCCACCGAGAGCGGCGAGGTCGACGCCAACTTCTTCCAGCACAAGCCCTACCTCGACGACTTCAACGAGCAGAAGGGCACCCACATCGTGCCCGTCGTCAACGTCGAGATCGAACCGCTGGGCCTCTACTCCGAGAAGCTCGGCGGCATCGGGAAGCTGAAGCCCGGCCACACCGTCGCCCTCCCGGACGACGCCACCAACGAGGGCCGCGCCCTCAAGCTCCTCGCCGACCACGGCGCCATCGAACTCGCGAAGGGCACCGGCAGCGACGCCACCCTCGGCGACGTCACGGACGACAAGGGCCTGGAGTTCAAGGAGCTGGAGGCCGCCCAGATCCCCACCCGGCTCGGTGACGTCGACGCCGCCGTGATCAACGGCAACTACGCCATCGGCGCCGGGCTCAAGCCCGCGAAGGACGCCCTCGTCCTGGAGAAGACCGAGGGCAACCCGTACGCCAACTTCCTCGCCGTGAAGAAGGGCAACGAGGACGACCCGCGGGTCGAGAAGCTCGCCCGGCTCCTCAACTCCGAGGAGGTCGAGGACTTCATCGAAAAGCGGTTCGAGGGCTCCGTCCTGCCCGCCTTCGGAGCCGTCGCGTCCTGACCCGGCGGCACCCCGGGCCGCGCTCCGGCCCGCCCGGGAACCGGCCCCCGGGCCGCGGGCCCCGCCACCGCGCGGGGCCCGCGGCCGTCCCGTCCGCCCCACCCGGCGCTGCGCCCTCCCGCGCCGATGCTGCATGCTGGGCTGTCCAGCAGACCCCGGACCCGGAGCGGCCCATGACCCCCACTTTCCCGGACATCACGATCAGCACCGACCGCCTGGTGCTGCGCCCGTTCGAGGAGGGTGACGTGCCCGCCCTCGCGGACATGATGAACGACGAACTCGTCACGGCCTGGACCTCCGCCCCCCACCCGTACACCCTGGACGACGCCCGCGACTGGGCCGGCCGCGCCGCTCCCGCCGAGCGCACCGAGGGCCGCGGCATCGTCTTCGCCGTCGCCGAGTTCCTCACCCAGCGGCTGGTCGGCTCCGTCCACCTGCGGAACACCAACTGGCGCTGCCGCTCCACCGAGATCGGCTACGTCACCGCGCCCTGGGCCCGCGGTGAGGGCTACGCCAGCGAGGCGGTGCGCGCCGTCGCCCAGTGGCTCTTCCGCCACCAGGGCTTCGAACGGCTCGAACTGCGCACCGCCGCCGACAACACCGCCTCCCAGCAGGTCGCGCAGAAGACCGGCTGCATCAGCGAGGGCGTGCTGCGGAACGCCTGGATAGCCCGCACCCGCACCGAGGACGGCGGCTGGGCGGACATCCGTACCGACCTGATCGTCTGGAGCCTGCTCCCCGAGGATCTGGACGACCTCGACGAGGAGACGGCGAAGGGGGACCGGGCCGCTTACGCCGACTGGAACTGACGCGCCGGGCGGCGCCCCCGCCCGCGGCCGGAACCGGCGGCCCCTGCGCGCGATGCCCCGGGCCCACCGGGGTACCCTCACCGTGCCCGCCCACCCCCGCGGGCTTTCGTGCGCGACTTTCCCAGGAGACTGACGACGATGGCCGACCGGGTCACGGTGATCGGATGGGACGGCTCGCCGCTGACCGCCGCGGCCCGCTCCGCCCTCGGAGCCGCCACCCTCGTCGCCGGCGCGCCCCACCATCTGGAGCTGCCCGAAGTGCCGCCCGCCGCCGAGCGGATCAGGCTCGGCAGCCTCGATCTCGCCGCCCGCCGCATCGTCGGCCACCGCGGCACCGCCGTCGTGCTCGCCGACGGCGACCCCGGCTTCTTCGGCGTCGTCCGCACCCTCCGCGCCCCCGAACACGGGCTGGAGGTCGAGGTGGTGCCCGCCGTCTCGTCCGTCGCGGCCGCCTTCGCCCGCGCGGGCATGGCCTGGGACGACGCGCGGATCGTCACCGCCCACAGCCGCGATCTGCGCCGGGCCGTCAACGTCTGCCGGGCCCACAGCAAGGTCGCCGTCCTCACGGCGCCCGGCGCCGGTCCGGCCGAACTCGCCCTGCTGCTGGGCCCGGTGCACCGCACGTTCGTCATCTGCGAGGAACTCGGCACCGACCGGGAGCGGGTCACCGTCCTCACCTCGGACAAGGTCGCGGACCACACCTGGCGCGACCCGAACGTCGTGCTGTCCATCGGCGGCTTCGCCTCCCCGGTCACCCAGCAGGCCGCCTGGCTGGCCGGCGGCGACACCGCCCTGGCCACCGGGCCGCGCGGCTGGGCGCTGCCCGCCCAGAGCTACGGAGGCGTCCTCTCCGAGGCGGAGACCGCGCAGCTCCGGGCCGCCCAACTCGCCCGGCTGGGGCCGCGCGTGGGCGACCTCGTCTGGGACATCGGCTGCGGCAGCGGTGCGGCCGCGGTCGAGGCGGCCCGGCTCGGCGCCGCCGTCATCGCCGTCGACCGGGACCCCGGGGCCCTGGTCGTCGCCGGCGACAACGCCCGCCGCTACGGCGTGCAGATCCAGACGGTGCACGGTACGGCGCCGCACATCCTGGAGGATCTGCCCGAACCGGACACGATCCGGATCGGCGGCGGGGGAGCCCCGGTCGTCGCGGCGTGCGCCGCCCGGCGGCCCGAGCGCATCGTCACGCACGCCAGGACCCGGGACGGCGCGGAAGCCGTCGGCCGGGCTCTCACCGACGGCGGATACGGCGTCGAATGTGCCTTGATCCAGACTGTGGAGTTGGACACGTCGCAGGACACGGGATGGGCCGAACGCCAGCGTGACGTGGGCTTTTTCCTGTGCGGGCACAGGATCGGCCGTCCGCTCTGAGCTTGTCCACCCGTGCCGTGCGGGAGGTCCGCGCCAGGTAGGCTGGCGGACTGTTGTGACGCAGCGGCGTTCGGCACTTCGTTCGTCAATACCCGGAACGCACCGTGCGTTTCGAGCGCTCGGTACGGAGCTCGGGGGACGTGTGACGTACCGACCGGCGCGGACGCTCGTTCCATTCCATGAGCGGCCTTCGCGTCGCGGTCGGGCGCGCCGGGCGGGCGGGTCGATGGAGCACTATCGATGGGCGAGGGGTACGCATGACTGACACCGGCCGGATCCCGGACGAGGGGCTGCCGGAGAACGGCGGACAGCAGGAGGCACCGCAGCACGCCACTCCCGCCGTCCCCGCGGACGACCCGTCGCTCAACCAGGACGCGCTCCAGCAGGACCCCTTGCTCCACCACGGCACCCCGGGCGCCGGGTACGCCTACCACGGCCCCGCGGAGCCGGCGGCCCCCTCCGGGGACGACGACCTGCTGCTGATGCCCGGCACCCAGGGCGCCTGGAGCGAGCAGCCCGCGTACGACCCGCTGACCGATCCGCTGCCCGACCCCCTGACGGGGCCGCTGCCGCAGCCGGAGGCCGGGCCGGCCTCCGCGTACACGCCCGCGCCGGCGCCGTACGAGCAGCAGCAGACGTCCTACGAGCAGCAGTCCTACGAGCCGCGGCAGTCGTACGAGCAGCAGCCGTACGAGCAGCGGCAGCCCTACGAGCAGCAGCCGCACGACCAGCAGCCGTACATTCCGCGCCCCGCCGTCGAACAGCCGTTCACCGGGCAGCCCCGGTCCGGACCGGCCGCTCCCGCGCCCCAGCACACTCCCGCCCGGCGGCCGCTCCGCCCGGGCCCGCCGGTGCCCGAGCAGGGCGGTACGACCGGCGGTGTCGTCCGCTCGCTCGCCGACCGCGGCCCCGCGGGCGCCCCCGCCCGGCAGTTCCCCGGGATGGCGCCCGCCCCGGCGCGGACCCAGGTGCCCCGGCAGCAGCCGCCGGTGACCATCCCGGCGTACGCGCAGCAGCCGTCCGCCACGCTCCCGGGCCCGCAGCTCGGTGAGATCCCGGCGCAGAACGGCCCCTGGTCCGGGCAGCCGGCCGCGACGGACGCCGCGCGAACACCCGTCCCGGCGGCGGCCGTCCCCGGGCAGGCGGCGGCCGAACCCGCGGAGACCGGCACCGCCGATGACGGCACGGATGCCGGCGCCGGTGCCGCGGGAGCCGCCGCCCCGCCCTCGCCCGAGGCCGCAGCGGCCGTTCCCGTCCCCGAGCAGGCGCCACGGCCGGTGCCGGAGGAGCCCGGCGACGACGGCGGACAGCAGCCTGCCGCCGTCCTCGCCGGGACCGAGACGGAGGGCGGCCCGGGAACTGCCCCGGCGACCGCGGCCGGGGAGGCCGGTCCGGCCGACGGCGCGGACCCGGCCGCCGCACCCGCCGCACCCGGCGAGGACCCGTCCGACGCCGAGCCGGCCGCCTCCGCCGCCGGGCCGGAGGAGTCCTCTCCGGCCCCGGCCGCCGCCGGTCCCGCCGCGCCCGTCGCCGCGCTGCCGGACGAGGCCACGGCAACGGACACCGGGGCCACGGCGGCACCCGGGGCTCCCGAGCCCACGGCCGAGGCGGTCCCCGACACGGCGGCCGGCAGCCCGGACGCGGCTCCCGCCGCGTCCCCCGCTTCCACGGCCTCCGCCGACGAGGCCCCGGAGCACGCCGCGGGCAGGAGCCGGCGCGGCCGGCGCCGTGCGGCTCCCGCCTCCCCGCAGGACCCGGCAACCGCGGCCGCACCGGCCGGCGCGGAGAGCACCCCCGCCGGGCCCGCCGGTGACGGTGTCCCACCGGACGCTGCCGCTGCGGGCCCCCAGGGAACACCGGCCGGACCGGACGCCCCCGTGGCGGTCGCCGTGGCCGTGGCCGTCGCCGAACAGTCCGGTGCCGAAGAGGCCGGGGCCGGGGAGGAGGAGCGGCCCGCGAAGGTCGCCGCGGGAACGGGCCGACGGCGCCGGGCAGCCCGCCCCGCGGCCGCCGAGCCGGACTCCGCGCCCGGACCGCAGGCCGGAGCCGCGGAGACGGTCCCGGCCCTCCCGGAGACGGAGCAGGCTCCGGAAGGCCGGGAGACCGCACCGGCCGCCGCACCGGAAGCGGAGCCGGCCGCCGGGCCGGGAGCGCCGGGGAGCGCGGGCGACGCCGCAGAGTCCGCGACGACGGCGGCCGAGCCCTCAACCACCCCGGCGGAAGCGCCGGTCGACGCAGCCGCGCAGGAACCGCCGGTCGCACAGCAGGCACCCGACGGCTCCGGGACGCCCGATGCGGCCGCCCTCGACACCGGCTCCGTGCCCACCGACGCCGGCTCCCCGCCCGTCGGCGACGGCTCCGTACCGGCCGCGGGCGAGACCCCCGTCGAGCCCGGAACCGACGGAGCCACCGCCCCCGGCGAGGAGGCCGGGCCGGACCCCGTTGCCGGACCGGACACGGCAGCCGGGACAGAGCCCGGCACCGGAGCGGATGCCGGTACGGCCGCTCAGGCGGTCGAGCCGGACACGGCCGCACCCGGGCCCGAGACCGGTGCTCCCGCCCCCGGGACGGAGAGCGCCGAGCCGGAAGCCGCTCAGCCGGCCGCCGAGCCGGAGACGACCGGAGCGGATGCTTCCGGAGTACGGCCGGAGGAATCCGGCGTGGTGGCCGGCAACGAGGCCGGCCCCGGTGGACCGGGGGCGCCGGAGACCGTTCCCGAGACGGCGGAGCCGAGCGCTATCGAGCCGGAGGCGGCCGGACCCGCTGCCCCGGGGCAGCCAACCGTCGCCGGACAGCCCGCCACCGAACCGGAAAACACCCCGGCCGGGCCCGTCGCCGACGCCTCCGCGGACCCCGCGCCGGGAGGGACCACACCCGTAACGGACCCCTCCGTCTCCGAGCCCTCCGCTTCCGAGCCCTCTGCTTCCGAGCCCCCCGCGCCCCAGCCCTCCGGCTCCGGGCCGTCCGTAGCCGGACCGGCCGCTGCCGCCGAGGAGACCGCCCCCGCGGGCCCCGGCTCCGCCACCGGTCCCGACACCGCCCCCGACACCGTTCCGGCGCCCGACGCCGCAACCACCACCGGAGCCACTCCCATTCCCGACGCCGACCCCGCACCCGACCCCGGTATCGCCCTCGCGGACCGGCTCCTCTCCGCCCGCTCCGCCCCGCGATCCGGCGCCCTCGCCTCCGCACCGGAGCCCGCGCGCCCGGCGAGCCCCGAACAGGGCACCGGCGCGGACCGGCCGGATCAGCCGGATCAGCCGGACCGGCCCGGAGAGGCGGACCGGTCCGAGGAGCCCGCGCCGCACTCCGGCCCCCGGGCCCCCGGCTTCGGCGAGGCCGAACGCGAAGCCGTCCTCCGCGTCATGCGGGAACGCCGCGACATCCGCAACGGCTTCCGCAAGGACCCCGTACCGCACGACGTGCTGCTGCGGGTCCTGGAGGCGGCGCACCACGCGCCCAGCGTGGGGCACTCCCAGCCCTGGGACTTCGTGGTCATCCGCTCCGCCGAGACCCGCCGGGCCATGCACGAACTGGCCGTCCGCCAACGCGAGGCGTACGCCAAGTCGCTGCCCAAGGCCCGGGCGAAGCAGTTCAAGGAACTCAAGATCGAGGCGATCCTCGACACCCCGGTCAACATCGTGGTCACCGCCGACCCCACTCGCGGCGGCCGCCACACCCTCGGCCGGCACACCCAGCCGCAGATGGCCCCGTACTCCTCCGCGCTCGCCGTCGAGAACCTCTGGCTCGCCGCGCGCGCCGAGGGACTCGGCGTCGGCTGGGTGAGCTTCTTCGACGAGCGCGAGATGGTCCGGGTGCTCGGTCTGCCCGAGCACTTGGAGGTCGTCGCGTACCTCTGCGTCGGCTACGTCGACGAGTTCCCGGCCGAGCCGGAGCTGGCGCAGGCGGGCTGGTCGAAGCGGCGCCCGCTGTCCTGGGTGGTGCACGAGGAGACGTACGGCCGGCGCGCCCTGCCCGGCGAGGAGCCGCACGACCTGCTGGCGGAGACCCTGCAGGGCATCCGCCCGCTGGACGCGAAGGCGCTCGGCGAGGCGTGGGAACGGCAGAAGCGGATGACGAAGCCCGCCGGCGCCCTCGGCATGCTGGAGATCATCTCGGCCCAGCTCAGCGGGCTCTCCCGGAAGTGCCCGCCGCCGGTCCCGGAGCCCGCCGTCGTGGCGATCTTCGCCGGGGACCACGGCGTGCACGCCCAGGGCGTCACCCCGTGGCCGCAGGAGGTGACGGGCCAGATGGTCGCCAACTTCCTCGGCGGGGGAGCGGTGTGCAACGCCTTCGCCCGCCAGATCGGCGCCGAGGTCTGCGTGGTCGACGTCGGGGTGGCCGGCGACCTGCCGAGCACGCCCGGCCTGCTTCCGCGCAAGGTCCGGGCGGGCACCGGGGACTTCACCGCCGGGCCCGCGCTGGAGCGCGAGGAGGTGCTGCGCGCGGTGGAGGTGGGCATCGAGACCGCCCGGGACCTGGTCGCCGCGGGCAACAAGGCGCTCCTCACCGGTGAGATGGGCATCGCCAACACCACCGTCTCCGCCGCGCTGATCTCCGTCTTCACGGAGAAGGACCCGGCCGAGGTCACCGGCCGCGGCACCGGCATCAGCGACGAGACGCACGCCCGCAAGGTGGACGTCGTACGGCGCGGACTGGAGCTGCACCGGCCGGACCCGGAGGACCCGGTCGGTGTGCTCGCCGCGGTCGGCGGCCTGGAGCACGCCGCGCTGGTGGGCCTCATCCTCGGCGGCGCCTCGCTGCGCACCCCGGTGATCCTGGACGGGGTCAGCGCCGGGGCGGCCGCGCTGGTGGCCCGGGCGATCGCCCCCGAGGCGCTCGCCGCCTGCATCGCGGGGCACCGCAGCGCCGAACCCGGCCACCTGGCGGCCCTCACCAAGCTGGGACTGCGGCCCCTGGTCGACCTCGACCTGCGGCTCGGCGAGGGCACGGGCGCCCTGCTGGCCCTGCCGGTGGTGCAGAGCGCGGCCCGGGCGATGCACGAGGTCGCCACGTTCGACTCGGCCGGCGTCACGGAGAAGTCCTAGCCCCGGCACCGGAGCGAGGGGCTCGGGAAGCGGCCCCGGGTACGGCACCGCTGCCTGCCCGGGGCCGGGGTAGGGAGAGGCACGGGCCCCGGCCCGACCCGGACCCGAACGGCCCGGTACGGACAACCGGTTGGGGCGCTCCCGGACCGGAACCGTTCGGCCCCGGAACCTTCCGCCGGGGAATCGCCCGGACCGGACCGGAACGCCTCGGCCGGGACCGGGACACGAACCCGGACCGAACGGCCGGGCGGTCCGCCCGGCCTGTACCGCCGATCCGCCCGCCCCCCGCATGCCCGACCCGCCGAACCCGAAGGAGCCCGACGCGCCCCGAACGCGCAGCACCCGCACCCCGAACCGCCCCCCGGCACCCGTACTCCCGTCCCCGTCCGCGTCCGCGTCCCACATCACCCCGTTCCACCAGGCCCGGAGTGAGCCGCGAAACAGCCCGGTAACCCGCCGCACTCTAGGCTGGAGCCCGGCGTGCCGGCCGCCGGACGTACGGCCGGCGCACCGCCCCGCACCACCCCGCCCGCCGCTCCAGCGCAGTAGCGGCCCGCAGCCCCCTGCCGCCCCGAGGAGCCGCACCGCCATGACCCGAAACGACGACGCCCGGCCGGCGCCCGCGCACGCCCGCACGCCGGAACCCGCGCCGGCCACCGCCTACCCCGTCGGCCTGCGCCTCGCCGGCCGCCGGGTGGTCGTGCTCGGCGGGGGACAGGTCGCCCAGCGCCGGCTGCCCGGACTGGTCGCCGCCGGCGCGGACGTGCTGCTGATCTCGCCGTCCGCCACCCCGTCCGTGGAGGCCATGGCCACGGCGGGCGAGGTCCGCTGGGAGCGCCGCCGCTACCGGCCGGGCGACCTCGGCGGAGCCTGGTACGCGCTCATCTCCACCGACGACCCCGAGGCCAACGCCGCCGCCTCCGCCGAGGCCGAGACCAGCCGCGTCTGGTGCGTACGGAGCGACGACGCCGGGGCCGCCACCGCCTGGACGCCCGCCACCGGCCGCAGCGAGGGCGTGACCGTCGCCGTGCTCACCGGCCAGGACCCGCGCCGCTCCGCCGCCGTGCGCGACGCCATCGTCGAGGGCCTGCGGGACGGCACCCTCGCCGCGCCCCGCCACCGCGCCCGCACCCCCGGCGTCGCCCTGGTCGGCGGCGGCCCCGGCGACCCGGACCTGATCACCGTGCGCGGACGCAGGCTGCTCGCCGAGGCGGACGTGGTCATCGCCGACCGGCTCGGTCCCCGCGACCTCCTGGACGAACTCCCGCCGCACGTCGAGGTGATCGACGCGGCGAAGATCCCGTACGGCCGGTTCATGGCCCAGGAGGCCATCAACAACGCGCTGATCGAGCACGCCAAGGCGGGCAGGGCGGTGGTCCGGCTCAAGGGCGGCGACCCGTACGTCTTCGGGCGGGGTATGGAGGAGGCCGAGGCGCTCGCCGAGGCGGGCATCCCCTGCACGGTCGTTCCCGGCATCTCCAGCTCCATCAGCGTGCCCGCGGCGGCCGGCATCCCCGTCACGCACCGCGGCGTGGCCCATGAGTTCACCGTGGTCAGCGGGCATGTCGCCCCCGACGACCCGCGCTCGCTGGTGGACTGGGCGGCGCTGGCACGGCTGCAGGGCACGCTGGTGCTGCTCATGGCCGTCGACAAGATCGGCCCGATCTCCGAGGCGCTGGTCGCGCACGGCCGCGCCCCGGAGACGCCGGTCGCCGTCGTCCAGGAGGGCACCACCGCCGCCCAGCGCCGGGTGGACGCGACCCTGGCCACGGTGGCACGGCGCGTCGCCGACGAGGGCGTACGGCCGCCCGCGGTGATCGTCATCGGCGAGGTCGTGACGGTCGGGCGGCGGACCGGCGGGGGATGACAGCCCCGCACCCCTTCCCCGCACCCGCACCCGCTCCCCGGCCCTCCGCCCCGGACGGCCCTCGGTAGGAACACCGACAAGGCAGTAACACCCAGTGGCTGAACTCATCACGGTCGACGACCCCGGCGACCCCCGGCTGCGCGACTACACGGACCTCACCGACGTCGAACTGCGCCGCCGCAGGGAGCCGGCCGAGGGCCTGTTCATCGCGGAGGGCGAGAAGGTGATCCGGCGGGCGCTCTCCGCCGGCTACCCGCTGCGCTCCCTGCTCCTCTCCGCCAAGTGGGCCGAGGCGATGCGCGACCTCCTCGCGACCCTGAACGCCCCGGTGTACGTGGTCGACCCGGGCCTCGCCGAGCGCGTCACGGGCTATCACGTGCACCGGGGCGCCCTCGCCTCCCTGCACCGCAAACCCCTCCCCACGGCGGGGGAGCTGCTCGCGGACGCCCGCCGGGTCGCTGTCATGGAGGCCGTCAACGACCACACCAACATCGGGGCGGTCTTCCGCAGCGCGGCGGCCCTCGGCATGGACGCCGTGCTGCTCTCCCCGGACTGCGCCGATCCGCTCTACCGGCGCTCGGTGAAGGTCTCCATGGGCGCCGTCTTCTCCGTCCCCTACGCCCGGCTGGACGCCTGGCCGCGCGGGCTGGACGCGGTGCGCGCCGCCGGATTCGAGCTGCTCGCCCTGACCCCCGACGAGAAGGCCGTGACGCTCGACGAGGCGGCGCCGCACCGGCTGGAGAAGGTCGCACTGATGCTCGGAGCGGAGGGCACCGGACTGTCCCGGCGGGCGCTCGCGGCCGCCGGGACCTGGGTGCGCATCCCGATGGCTCACGGGGTGGACTCGCTCAACGTGGGCGCCGCCGCGGCCGTGGCGTTCTACGCGGTCGCCCCGGGCCGGCCCACCGGCTGACCGGGATCTCACCGCCCGACCGGGATCGCGGCCGGCGGGCGGACCGGCGCGCTTGCGGTCCGCCACCGCGGCGTTGCGGGAGCCGGCACGGACCCGAGCCGGCCGGAGACTTCCGGCCGCCCCGCCACCGCGAGCGTCCCGCCCCGACGGGCGCGCCGGTCCGCGCGGGGGCGGGCGTCCCAACGGGGGGGGCGGACGGCGCCGGTTCAGCCACTCGCCCCACCCCGGCCGGTCTCGGGGCGCAGCGGCCCCGGACCGCCCGGACGTCCGCCCGGCGGCCCGGGCCGGCTCAGCCCCGCCGGTCCGCGCCGAACGGGGCCGGACCCGCGTCCGGGCCGCGGCCGGCACCGTCCGTGACCCGGTCCGCGCCGAACGGCTCCGACGGGCCCGTCAGACCCCGGGCGGGGCCCTCGCAGCCCTGTGCCGCGGCGATCCCCAGCGCGACCAGCACCGTCACCGTCACGAACACCACCAGCCGCTGACGCAGCAGCCGCCGGTCCGGTCCGGGCGCGGGCCGGCGCCCCGTGCCGTTCGTCCGGGCCGGGGGGCGCGTGCCCGTACCGCGCCCCGCGCGGGACGCGGGGGGCCGCTCACGCGGCACGCGTCTGCCCGCCGGGCGCGCCCCCGAGCGCGGACCGCCGCGCGACGGAGCCTGGGCCGGCCCGCGAGTGCGGGAAGGGCCCGGAGCCGTGCCCGCCGGTCCGCGCTCCGCGCGCTGCTGCGCCCGGTCGGCGCCGGGGTGCTCGCCGTGCCGCCCGCCGGGGCGGTCGGCCGGGAGCCGGGAGGGGGCCAGCCGTGCGTCCGGCAGCGGCCCGTGCGTCTCCCGTGCCGCGATCTCCTTCAGCCGCATGGAGAGCTGAAGGGTCGTCGGCCGCTCCTTGGGGTCCTTGGCCAGGCAGGCCCGGATCAGCGGCGCGAGCGCGTCGTGCACCCCGTGCAGCTGCGGTTCCTCGTGCACCACCCGGTAGAGCATGACCTCGGAACTGCCCTGCCCGAAGGGCGAGTCGGCGGTCGCGCAGTAGGCGAGCGTGGCACCCAGCGCGAAGACGTCGGTCGCGGGCGTGACCGCCGCGCCGCGCACCTGTTCGGGCGCCAGGAAGCCCGGGGATCCGACCGCCGTGCCGACATGGGTCAGGGTGCTGGCGCCGGTCGCCCAGGCGATGCCGAAGTCGATGATCCGCGGGCCCTTGGGGGAGAGCAGGATGTTCGAGGGCTTGAGGTCGCGGTGCACGACGCCCGCCTCGTGGACGGCCAGCAGCCCCTCCGCGAGGGCCGCCCCGATCGCGGCGGTACGGGCCGCCGACAGCGGGCCTTCCTCGACCACCTTGTCGTGCAGCGACGGCCCCGGGACGTACTGGGTGGCGAACCACGGCCGCTCCGCCTCCAGATCGGCCGCCACCAGCCGGGCCGTGCAGCCGCCGCGGATCCGGCGGGCCGCGGACACCTCGCGCGCGAAGCGGGACCGGAACTCCTGGTCCTCCGCCAGATCCGGCCGGATCACCTTGAGCGCCACCCGCTGACCGCGCTTGTCCGAGCCCAGGTACACCACGCCCATGCCGCCGGCGCCCAGCCGCCGGTGAAGCCTGAACGAGCCGACGACACGCGGGTCCTCGCGCCGGAGCCGCATCATCGCCATGTTCAAATCCCCGCTGCCCGGTCGGTCTGACGAGGCACAGCTTACGGATCGGCGGGCCGGAGCGCTCATAGGCCGCGCATACGCCGCACCCGTGAATTGTCAGTGCCGGGTGGGATCCTGAAGGAGTGGGGGAAGCCGCGCGCACGGCGGTGACCCGGCACGGATGCGCGATCTCAACGGTCCGTCGCAGAAGGGGGTTTGATCCCGTGAAGGGTGACCGCGTGGAGATAGTCGTGGACGCGGGTGACACGACTCGGACGTACGAGATGACGGCCGGCCGGGCCGGCCGCAGGGTGGAGACGGCGGTGCGCCGGGGCGTGGTGGAGGTGAGTGAAGTCACCCGCAACGGCACGCCGGTGCGCACGGCCCGCTTCATGGCCAACCGGGTTCTCGCCCTGGTGGAGCACCCGGCCCCGAGGATCGACGAGTCGGAGCGGGGGGAGTGACGGGGGGCATCCCCTCGGGGAACACCCGCACGACCGGCGGCGGATGTCCACCCACAGGAGTAGCCGGAGGGCCCGGCCGTCATCCTGCGGGAGGCCCGGAATCGATACGAGGGGCTGACGACCGGGCACGGCCGCGCCCCTAATGTTGAAGTCAAGCGGCGGGCGGACGCACTCGTCCCCCGAGGTCACACGCCCGCCGCTCCGGACATGACAGGAGCGGGGCGATGGCGGGCACAGTCGAGCGAGTGGTCAGCCGAACGCACGGGCGCAGAGGGCTCGGCGCGGTCGGGGCCGTCCTGAGGACGCCGCCCGCGGACACCGCCGCCTCCGGCACCCGTCATCCGCTCGTCGCCGCGGCGATGGTGCTGCCCCTGGCGGTAGTCCTCACCGTGGTTTTCGGCGGCTGGGAGGCCGTCATGACACAGGCGTCGTCCGTGGCTGGACTGCTGGGGCGCTGACAGCGCCCCGGACCCCGGGAGAGCGGCCCGGGACGGGGAAACTCCGGCCTGCATCACCCCGTGGGGACGGGGGTACGGCGGACGGCACGAACGCCCGGACAGCGGGGAGCTGTCCGGGCGTTGTGTTGCCCGGCCACGGCCCCGGCCCGCCCCGGCGCACGGGCAGGCGGACCGGCCGCGAGCGACCGGCTCCGCGGCGCCGCGCGCCCGCAGGCCCGGAGGAGGGGCCGAGCGGTGGTTCTCCCGCCCGGGCCCGCACGCGCGAGGGCCCACCGGCCTGCGGGGCGGCCGCCCCGCTCACCGTCTCCACGCCCTCGGGCCGGCCGCCCGCCTCCGCCCGGCACGGAATCGGGCCGCCCCACCGGAGCGCGGCCGGCCCGGGCGGAAGGAGGTTCCCGAGCCGGAGGCGGAGAGCGTGGGAGCCGCCGGCCCGTCGCACGGCCCCGGTACGGCGGGGTACGTTGCGCGCGACGGCCCGGTACGGAGCAGCGCGGCCGCGGACACGCGGGCCCGCGCCGGGTCCGTGAGGGGGCAGGGGGCAGCGCATGACCGGGTCACTCGCCGGTGAACTCGCCGGCATCGCCGCACGGGCCGCGACGCGGCCTCCGGCCGGTCCGGAGCCCGGAGCGCCCGGGCCGCCGGGGAGCGCGGTCCCGCGCCCGCGTGACGGCAGTGCCCACGGTGCCGGGAGCCCGGGCTTCCCCGACGGCACCGGAAGCACCGCGAGCACCGACGGCCCCGGCAGCACCGACGGCCCCGGCAGCACCGGCGGCGCCAGCGGCACCGGGGACAGCGGGAGCACCGGGAGCGCGGGCGATCCCGGCGACGCGGGCCGGCCCGTCGTCCTCGCCGACCGCCCGGACGGCACCGTGGTCCGGCTCGGCTCCGTCGTCGCCAAGGCCCACCCCGCCGACAGCGACCGCCAAGCCCTGGCCGTACGCCTCGGCATCGCCGCTCACCCCCTCCTCGACGGGATCCTCCTCGCCCCGCTGCCGGTCCCCGCGGAGCCCCCGGAGCCCGGCCGGACCCCGTCCCCTTCCCCGGGCCGGACCCCGCCCCCGGTCTCCGCCCTTCTGACGGAGCTGCGCGGCGGCCGCCCCGCCACCCTCTGGCCGCACGGCCTCCCGGTGTCCCCGGACGATCCGGACGCCGCGCCCTGGGAGGAGACGGCGGCCCTGCTCGCCCGGCTCCACGCCGTACCGCCGGGCCCGCTGCCCGGCCCGGTTCCGCCCGTGCACGGCCCCGCCAAGGTCGCGACGGCGCTGCGGCGGCTGCGGGGCGTGCCGCCCTCCCCCGGGGCCGCCGCCGTCCTGCGGGCGGCCGGGCGGCTGCCGGCCTGGGCGCGCGGCGAGGAGCCGCCGCCCGGCGGCGCGGCGGGCCACACCCTCTGCCACGGCGACCTCCACCTCGGCCAGCTCGTCCGGAGCCCCGCCCCCGGCGGCCCCTGGCTGCTGATCGACGTGGACGACCTGGGCCTCGGCCCGCCGGTGTGGGACCTCGCCCGCCCCGCCGCCTGGTACGCCACGGGCCTGCTCGCCCCGGAGGACTGGACCCGCTTCCTCGGCGCCTACCGGTCCGCGGGGGGCCCCGCCCTGCCCGCCGGGGGCGACCCGTGGCCGTATCTCGACGTGCCCGCCCGGGCGTTGACGGTCCAGTCGGCGGCCCAGGCGCTGGCCAAGGCCGCGGCGGGGCGCCGGGCGCTCGACGAGCCGGAAGAGGCGCTGGTCGACGCCTGCGCGCGGATGGCCGGGTTCCCGGTGGAACCCCCGGCCGGGGCCCGGGCGTCCGTCGTAGGGTGAACCCACTCATCGACGGGGGCGGCCCCGGCGGTGCCGACGGACTCGCGAGGAGCTGAGCCGATCATGCAGTGTCCCAAGTGCCATGCGCCGATGCACACGTACAACCGCAACGGTGTGCAGATCGAGCAGTGCAGCGGTTGCCGGGGGATCTTCCTCGACTACGGGGAGCTGGAGTCGCTGACCCGGCTGGAGTCGCAGTGGTCCCAGCAGGCCCCGCCGCCCGGCCCCGCGCCGCAGGGCTACCCGGCCGGCCCCGCCCCGGCCGCGCCCGCCTGGGGCGCCCAGCACCACGGCGGCCACGGGCACTACGGACACCGCCGGCAGAAGAGCTTCGGCCGGATGCTCTTCTCCTCCTGAGCCTCCGGGGCCATCCCGGAGAACGGCCAACGACCGAGGGCCGGAGCTGTCGGCTCCGGCCCTCGGTCCTGCGGTGTGGACGATACTGGGATTGAACCAGTGACCTCTTCCGTGTCAGGGAAGCGCTCTCCCGCTGAGCTAATCGTCCGGGTTTACGGCGTGCGCGATACTGGGATTGAACCAGTGACCTCTTCCGTGTCAGGGAAGCGCTCTCCCGCTGAGCTAATCGCGCGGGGCGGCCCGGCGCCGTCCGGTGGACGGCGGCGGAGCCGCGGGTGGTACGGGGTCCCGGGGGACCCGGTGGACGATACTGGGATTGAACCAGTGACCTCTTCCGTGTCAGGGAAGCGCTCTCCCGCTGAGCTAATCGTCCGAGGTGGAGACGGGATTTGAACCCGTGTAGACGGCTTTGCAGGCCGTTGCCTCGCCTCTCGGCCACTCCACCAGGCGGGGACCAGGGACGATCCCCACTTCGAGCGGACGACGAGATTCGAACTCGCGACCCTCACCTTGGCAAGGTGATGCTCTACCAACTGAGCCACGTCCGCACGGTTTCCCCGGATCACTCCGGGAGCCACCCTGTCCCCGGCCCGCTTGCGCGTTCCGGCGACGTGTCGAACTCTAGCGGATTCCCGGGCCAGCTCAAATTCCGTTTGCCCAGCGTGCTGCGCTCATCACCGGCGGGGAGGGCCGGACGGCCCGCCGGCCATAGAATCGCACCCGTGTCCGACCTCGTCCCTCTGGCCCGCTTCGGCGGATTCGTCGCCGCTGACCTGCGCGACGTCACCGGCGACCCCGCGGCCCTGGAATCCGGTGGCTTCTGGGCGGTGGTGGCCGGCTTCGAGGGCGGACTGGTCTGCGCCCGCTTCGGCGACGTACGGCCCGCGCCCCCGCCGGCGCCCGCCCCGGCAGCCTGGCGCGGACCCGCGCCGGGGGAGTGGACCTCCTCCCTGGACCGGGACGGCTACCTCGCCGGTGTCCGCCGTATCCGGGAGCACATCGCCGCGGGCGAGGTCTACCAGGCCAACCTCTGCCGGGTGCTCTCCGCACCGCTGCCCGACCCCGCCACGGCCGACATCGACGCCCTCACGGCGCTGCTGGCCCGCGGCAACCCGGCCCCGTACGCGGGCACCGTGCGGCTGCCCGCACACGGTGTGGAGATCGCCACCGCCTCGCCCGAACTCTTCCTGCGCCGGAACGGCCGCACCGTGGAGTCGGGGCCGATCAAGGGCACCGGCCGCACCGCCGCCGATCTGCTGGAGAAGGACCACGCCGAGAACGTCATGATCGTGGACCTGGTCCGCAACGACCTCGGGCGGGTCTGCGCCACCGGCTCCGTGACCGTGCCCGGGCTGTGCGCCGTCGAGGCCCACCCGGGCCTGGTGCACCTCGTCTCCACGGTGCGCGGTGAACTGGCCGGCGGCGCGGGCTGGCCCGAACTCCTGGACGGCACCTTCCCGCCCGGCTCCGTCACCGGGGCCCCCAAGTCCAGCGCGCTGCGGATCATCGAGGAGCTGGAGACGGCACCCCGCGGCCCGTACTGCGGCGGCATCGGCTGGGTCGACGCGGACCGCGGCACCGGCGAACTGGCCGTCGGCATCCGCACCTTCTGGATCGACCGCGAGGCCCCCGGCGGCCCGCTGCTGCGCTTCGGCACCGGCGCGGGCATCACCTGGGGCTCCGACCCCGAGCGCGAGTGGGCCGAGACCGAACTCAAGGCACGCCGGCTGCTCGCGATAGCGTCGGAGAGGCCGGGGAAACCGGAGGAAGCGGGACAACCGCAGGACGCGGAGCACACCGCGGCCCGGGGAACGCGAGGAGAGACACTGTGAAGATCTGGCTGGGCGGGAAACTGCGGGACGCGGACGACGCGCGCGTCTCCGTACTCGACCACGGACTCACCGTCGGCGACGGCGTGTTCGAGACCCTCAAGGCCCAGAACGGCCGGGCCTTCGCCGTCAGCCGCCACCTCGACCGGCTGGCCGTGTCCGCCCGCGGTCTCGGCCTGCCGGAGCCCGACCGCGACGAGGTCCGGCACGCCTGCGAGGCGGTGCTCGCCGCCAACCCCCTGCCCTACGGCCGGCTGCGGATCACCTACACCGGCGGGCTCTCCCCGCTCGGCTCCGACCGCGGCACCGCCCGGCCGACCCTGGTCGTCGCCCTCGGCGAGGCCAAGCCCTCGCCCGACAGCACGGCCGTGATCACCGTGGACTGGGTCCGCAACGAGCGCGGCGCCCTCACCGGCCTCAAGACCACCTCGTACGCGGAGAACGTCCTGGCGCTGGCCCGCGCCCGCGAACAGGGCGCGTCGGAGGCCTTGTTCGCCAACACCGTGGGGCAGCTCTGCGAGGGCACCGGCTCCAACGTCTTCGTGGTCCTCGACGGCGTCCCGCACACCCCGCCGCTCTCCTCCGGCTGCCTCGCCGGGATCACCCGCGCCCTGACCGCCGAGTGGACCGGCGCGCGGGAGACCGAGCTGCCGATGGACGTCCTGGACCGGGCCGAGGAGATCTTCCTGACCTCCACGCTCCGTGACGTCCAGGCCGTGCACCGGGTCGGCGACCGGACGCTGCCCGGCGCCCCCGGACCGGTCACGGCCAAGGCGATGCGGGTCTTCGCGGAACGCTCGGCGGCCGACCCGGACCCGGCCTGACCCGCACCCCTCCGGCCCGCACCCGGCCGGCCCCGGCCCGGTCCGCGGCCGGTCCGTGCGGAACTCCGGCCCGCACGACGGGTGACGCCGGGCCTTCGCGCCCGGTACAAAATCTTGATGACGACAACTCTGCGGCCCACGGGGCCGGAACGGCGCGACCGCGACGGCTCACGCGCCCGCGGCTACGAGGTCTGCGTCAACAGCCGCCCCGTGGGCACCGTCGGCCTCACCGCGGACGCCCGGCCCGGCTCCGTGGGCCGTATCGAGGGGCTGCGCATCGCCGTGCCCGACCGGCGGCGCGGGCGCGGCACCGTGGCCGTGCTGGCCGCCGAGGAGGTGCTGCGCGGCTGGGGCTGCGTCCGTACGGAGATCGCCGTGCCGGAGTCGTCCGGCGCGGCCCTGCGGATGGCGGAGGCCCTCGGCTACACCGAGTTCGCCCGTAATCTGCGCAAGCGGGTCCCCGCGGAGCCCCCGCCCCTCCCGGCGGGCAGCGAGGGCCGCCCGATGAACGCCACCGAGTTCGCCGCCTGGCAGCAGCAGTCCCGGGAGACCTACGCGCGCCTGCTGACCGGCCGCGGTGTCCCGGAGGAGCGGGCCCGCGCCGTGGCCGGGGCGGACCACGCGCGGCTGCTGCCGGACGGGGTCCGCACCCCGGAGACCCTGCTGCGCGTCCTCTCCCACGAGGGCACGGACGCGGGCGTGCTCTGGCTCGGGCTGGGCGAGCGGGCCCCGGAGGGCTTCGACGCCTACGTCTACGAGGTCGAGGTGGTGGAGGGGCTGCGGGGCCGGGGCCACGGCCGGTCCCTGATGCTCCTGGCCGAACGGGAGTGCCGGGCGGCCGGGGCGGGGACCCTCGGCCTGCGCGTCTTCACGGACAACACCCCGGCCCTCCGCCTCTACACCTCCCTCGGCTACGAGACGGCCCGCCACCTCCTCACCAAGCCCCTGCTCTGACCCGGCCGGTCCGCCCGGTCCCCCCGGTCCGCCCGCCGACCGCGCCGGACCGGCGGGACCGGGCGGTTCAGGCGGCGTCCCCGTCCTCCGCGAGCAGCCGGTCCGCGATCTCCTCGACGCGCTCCCGCAGCCCCTCCTGGCTCCGGCCGCCGTCCAGCCGCTCACCGCCGATCACATACGTCGGTGTGCCGGTCACCCCGATCGCCTTGCCCTCCGCCTGGTCGGCGTCCACGATCAGCATGTGCCGGCCGTCGACCAGCGCGGTGTCCATCTCCTCGGCGTCCAGGCCGAGTTCGCGGGCGACCTCGACGAGCAGCGGCTCACCGCGCCGTCCCAGCTCCTCGGCGCGTTCCAGGACGGCCTCGGCGTAGCGCCGGCCCTGCCCCTGGGCGGCCGCCTCCTCGGCGGCCTGGGCCGCGGCGTGGGAGTGCCGGTGCTTGTCCAGGGGGAAGTGGCGCAGCCGGGTCACGAGCGCGTCGCCGTAGCGGGCGCGCAGGGCGCGGAGGTCCGCCAGGGCGGTGCGGCAGTCGGGGCACTGCAGTTCGCACCAGACGTCGAGGACGACGGTGCGGCCGGTGGTGGTGTCCATCATGGCGCCAGTCTCCCAGCCCGCCCGGAGGGCCGGGACCGGCACCTGAGGATGACGGGCGACCCCGGAAAGTCCCTGACCCCTCCCCGCCGGCATGGCCCCGGCACCGCCACCGGGTGCAGGATGGAAGAGGAATCACGGGGACGAACGTACGGGGGATGGGAGTGGCAATGTCCGCGATCGCCGCTGAGGGGCCGCCATGCTGACCACGACCGTCTGTGTCGCGCTGTCCGCGGCCGGCCTGGCCCTCGCCCTGCTCACCGCCTATAGGAAGCGTTTTCTGGCCGCGACCCGCATCGCCGCCCTGGCGCTGATCCCGGTGGGCCTGGCGATGGCCGGGCTGGCGGATCTGGCCGGTGACATCGCGGCCGCCACGGCCGACTGGGCCGCCGATCTGGTGCTGAAGCCGTCCGTCTGGGCCGGGTTCGCCGTCCTTGCGGTGTCCGTGGTCCTGCTCGTCGTCACCCGGATCGTCGGCAGGCGCCGCGGCCCGTCCCGTACGGAACGCCGCGCGGCCTCCGCCGGGGAGCGGCGTGGCGCGGTGGCGCCGGGGGCGTCTGCGCCGTCCCTGGGCCCCGGACGGGCACAGGGGCGCGACGCGGAGCCGGACCGCAAGGGCGGCAAGCGGGGCGGGCAGGACACCGGTCTGGAGGACTTCGAGGACATCGAGGCGATCCTGAAGAAGCACGGAATCTAGAAAGTAAACCCGAGAACATTTGAACTCCGGGTGAATTCCGGCGTCTTGGCGGTGTGCGTGGCCACGGGTGCGTCATCATCTGCCCGAGATGAACGATGACCTTGCCCTTCGGGCCACCGAACCACCCCTGACCTGCGCAGAGCCGAGCACCCGGAGTTCCGTTCCGGTCACCGCCGAGCCCGCCGCTCCCCCCGAGAGCCGGGGCTGTCTCTACGCGCTCTCCCAGCCGCCGCTGATGCTCTTCCTGACCGTCATCGGCTCCCTGCTGCTCTTCGGCGCCGTCTACGACCTCCTCGGTCTCCACCGGTGGTGACGCCCCGGCGCCCGGCGCGTCCCGCACTCGCCGGGAGGATGGGGGCCTCACTGCTCCGCGGCCTCCCGGCGCCGGGCCCGGTAGGCGGCCACATGCAATCGGTTGCCGCAGGTGCGGCTGTCGCAGTAGCGGCGCGAACGGTTGCGGGAGAGGTCGACGAAGGCCCGGCGGCAGTCCGGGGCCTCGCAGCGCCGCAGCCGCTCGCGTTCGCCGGCGACGACGAGGAAGGCGAGGGCCATGCCCCCGTCGGCGGCGAGGTGGTCCGCTATCGAGGAGCCCGGCGCGAAGTAGTGGATGTGCCAGTCGTAGCCGTCGTGGTCGGTGAGCCGGGGCGTGGTGCCCGCGGCCGCGACCATGGCGTTGAGCAGCCGTGCGGCCTCCGTGGTGCCGTCGGCGGCGAAGACCTCGGCGAAGCGGGCGCGGACGTCCCGCACGGCGGCGAGGTCGTCCTCGCCGAGGGTGCCGATGTCGCTGATGCTGTGGCGGTGGACGAAGCGGTGGAGGTCCGCGAGGTTCTGGAGAGCGTCGGGCTCGCCGCCCTCCCCCGAGGTGTTCACGAGATCGATGACGCTGTCGAGCGCGCACCGGGTGTCGTGGTTGATCAGCACGGATCGCTCCCTGGCCGGTGGTCGGCGGCTTCCTCTTCGGATGCCGGCCGACTCTAGCGGCTCGCCGGGCGCGACGGCGCCCTCACCGCGGAGCCACCGCGGTGAGGGCGCCGCCCCCTTCGGTTGTGTGCCGGCCCGAGCCGTCGCCCCGAGTCGGACGGCCGCGAGCGGTGAGCGGTTGCGTTGCTGCGGGTGGCTGACCCGCGTTCCTGCCTCCTCAGCTCTCCGCGAGGATGTGGGAGAGTTCGGTGTCGAGGTCGAAGTGCCGGTGTTCGGTGCCGGGCGGCACCGCGGCGTCCGTCCGCTTGAGGAACGATTCCAGCGCCCGCGCCGGGGCTTCGAGCAGTGCTTCACCCTCCGGTGAGCTGAGGGCGATGCAGACGACCCCCTGCCCGTGGCTGCGGGACGGCCACACCCGGACGTCGCCGGTGCCGGTGGGCCGGTGCAGCCCCTCGGCGAGGAGGTCGCGGGCGAACACCCACTCGACGGTTTCCTCGGCTCCGGTGTGGAAGGTGGCGTGCACGGCGTAGGGGTCGGCCGTGTCATACCGCAGGCCCGCCGGAACGGGCAGGGAGGATTCGCTCGACACAACGAGGCGCAGGTGCAGCTCGCAGCTGACCGTGGTGTTCATAAGCGCCATGGCCTTTCGCTCAGTGTGCGCTCGGGGATTCGCACGTCGGCGAAATCGACATGCCACCTAGAGTCCGGTTGTAAACCCCTCTGACCCTTTTACGGGCCTTTGTGTAACCCGTATGGAGGAGTCTTCGGTCATACTCCCGACCGTTCCGGCCGCGCCGGGGTGTCCGGTAGGTTTGATCCATGGATGCGGAGAGTGACGGTCGCCGGGGGTACGCCGGCCCGGTGCCGGCCGGCGGGCCGGCGGGCGCCGCGACCGCCGAGGTGCGGAGCGTTGGCCGGAGTGCGACGGTGGTCGACATGAGGACGGAGTCCGGGCCGGAGGCGGAAGTGGAGTCTGAGCCGGAGGACGCCGGCGAGCCGCGCCTCGGCTCGCGGGCACCCCGCTTCATCCGGGCCTCCCGGCCGCTCCATCTGAGCTGGCAGGTCGGGGTGTTCCTGGTCGGCCTCGCGGTCGTGGCCGCGGGGGCCGCCATGCTCGTCCTGCCCGGGCCGGGCTGGGTCGTGATATTCGCCGGCATGGCGATCTGGGCGACCGAGTTCGTCTGGGCGCAGCTGGTGCTGCGGTGGACGAAGCGCAAGGTCAAGGAGGCCGCCAAGAAGGCGCTCGACCCCAGGGTGCGGCGGCGGAACATCATCCTGACGGCCGTCGGCGGCGTGATCGCGGCGATCGGCTGCGGCTACTACGTCTGGGCCTTCGGCTTCCAGCTGCCGTGGAACGTGGCCTGGTAGCGGACGGCGGTCCTGAGCAGGCGCCGGCGTGCGGTAATGTGGGGCCCGCGCCCGGGCGATTAGCTCAGTGGGAGAGCGCTTCGTTCACACCGAAGAGGTCACTGGTTCGAACCCAGTATCGCCCACCACCGGCCGCGGGCCGGGAGACGGACAGTCTCCCGGCCCGCGGCCTTTTCGCGTGCAGGAGGCGCCGGCCGGGTCCGGCCCGATCCTTGTCCGAACCGTTGACGGGTTCCGGAGCGGTCTCTACGTTGTCCTGGCAAGCGCTTGCCTAAAACGTTTCAACCAGGTGGGCGGCCCCGGGCCGTCCGGGAGGGGCGCGCCATGAGAGCAGGTCGGAACGGACGCCGGCTGAGGACGGCCGCGGCCGCGCTGGCGCTGGGGCTGCTCGCCGCCGGCTGCGGCGGCAGCGGCGGGGACGGCACCGTCACCCTTCGCTACTCCTGGTGGGGGGACGCGAGCCGGGCGAAGCTGATCAACAAGACGGTGGCGCTCTTCGAGAGGAAGCACCCCGGCATCACGGTGAAGACCGACTTCCTGGAATACGAGGACTTCTGGAAGAAGTTCGCCACGCAGTCGGCGGGCGGGGGCGCCCCCGACGTCTTCCAGAACTCCGCCGCCTTCCTGCGCGAGTACGGCGCCAAGAACGTCCTCCTCGACCTCACACCGCAGGTGAAGGCCGGGCACCTCGGCACGGACGGCTTCCGGGCCGGGCTGGAGAAGGCCGGCGAGGTGGACGGCAAGCTGCTGGCCGTCCCCGTCGGCGGCAACACCTTCGCGCTGATCTACAACGTGGCGGAGTTCGAGAAGGCCGGTGTCTCACCGGAGAAGGGCTGGACCTGGGACCAGTACCACGCCGCCGTCGAGAAGATCAGCAAGGCGGGCGGCATCAAGGGAGCCGCGGCCAACGCCGGGGTGATGTACCTCTACGACCTCGTCCTCCGCCAGCGGGACAAGGCCTTCTACACCGCGGACGGCGAACTCGGCTTCACCAAGGACGACCTGCGGACGTGGTGGAACGACAACTACGCCGACGTCGAGGACGGGACCCTGGTGCCGCAGAAGAAGGCGGACCAGGTGGCTCCCAAGTCCGTCCTGGCCGCGGGGATCGCCGCCTCCGAGTTCTCCTGGGACAACTTCATCGTCCGCTGGTCGGCCGAGACCGACGCCGAACTCGCCCTCGCGCCGCTGCCCACCACCGACGGTGAGCGGACGGGCCAGTACATCTCCTCGCTCATGCTCAGCGGCTACGCCCGCACCCAGCACCCGGAGGAGGTCGCGCGGTTCATCGACTTCATGGTCCACGACCCCGAGGTCGGGAAGATCATGGGCTACAACCGCGGGGTGCTGGCGACGGAGCGGCAGGCCGCTGCGTATGAACCCGAGGGGCCCGACGCACTCGTCGCCGAGTACGAGCGGCAGATCGCCGATCTCGTCGAGCCCATGACACCGCAGCCGGCCGGGACCTCCGTCACCGAGGCGGCCTTCCTGCGGATCTGGGGCGACGTGGCCCACGGCACGACATCCGTGGCCGAGGGCGTGGACCAGTTCTTCTCGGAGGCCGAGCAGGCGCTCCGGTCCTGAGGCGGAGGCCGCCGTGACGCATACGAAGACGAGTCCGCTGCCCCCCGGCTCCGCCGCCCGCCGCGCGTTCCGCCGTGCCGGAACCGGGCCGCCGCCCGTGGCCACCGCCGGGGAAGCCCGCCGGCGGGGGCGGCGGGAGAACCTGGCCGGCTACCTCTTCCTGTCGCCGTGGATACTCGGCATGCTGCTGCTGACCCTCGGCCCCATGCTCGCCTCGCTCTACCTCTCCTTCACGGAGTACGACCTCTTCAACGCGCCCCGCTGGACCGGGTTCGACAACTACCGCGCCATGTTCGAGGACCCCCGCTGGGCCACCTCGGTGGGCGTCACCCTTCAGTACGTCCTGATCGCCACGCCCCTCAAACTCGCCGCCGCGCTCGGCGTCGCCCTGCTGCTCGCCCGCCCGCGCCGCGGTCTGGGCTTCTACCGCTCGGCCTTCTACGCGCCCTCGCTGATCGGCGCCAGCGTCAGCATCGGCATCGTCTGGCGCGCGATCTTCCAGGACGAGGCGGTGGTCGACCGGTCGCTTCGGCTCTTCGGGGCGGACATCGGCGGCTGGGTCGGCGACCCCGACTGGGCGATTTACACACTGGTGGCGCTGGCCGTCTGGCAGTTCGGCGCCCCGATGGTCATCTTCCTGGCCGGGCTCAAGCAGGTGCCGCGCGAGCTCTACGAGGCGGCGGAGGTGGACGGGGCGGGGGCCTGGCGGCGGTTCCGCTCGGTGACCCTGCCGCTGATCTCCCCGGTCCTCTTCTTCAACCTGCTGCTGGAGACCATCCACTCCTTCCAGGTCTTCACCTCGGCGTATGTCGTCAGCAACGGCCGGGGCGGGCCGGCGGACTCCACGCTCTTCTACACCCTGTATCTCTACGAGAAGGGCTTCCGGGAGTTCCGGATGGGATACGCCTCCGCGATGGCCTGGATGCTGATGCTCGGCGTCGGGCTGGTGACCTTCGTCCTGTTCCGCACCCAGCGCGGCTGGGTGCACTACGAGGGAGAGGGGGCGGGGGGCCGATGAGCCGGACGGAACCGGTGGAGCCGGTGGGCCCGGCGCGGCCGCGTCCGCCGCGTGTGCCGGCGAGCGCCCGTCGCCGGCGCACCGCGCGTTCGCTGCTGCCGCATCTGCTGTCGGTGGCGCTGCTCGTCGTGGTGCTCTACCCGGTGGTGTGGGTGATCGGGGCCTCGTTCAAGCCCGGGCAGGACATCGTCGGCAGCCTGGAGCTGTTCCCCACCGAGCCGATCACCGGCAACTTCCGGCGGCTCACCGAGGGCATCGCCGACATCCCGCTGAGCACCTTCTTCGTCAACTCGCTGATCCTGGCGGTCGGTTCGGTCGGCGGCGTGCTCTTCTCCTGCTCGCTCGCCGCCTACGCCTTCGCCCGCATCCGCTTCGCCGGGCGTGCCGTGATGTTCGGGCTGATGATCTCGACGCTGCTGCTGCCGGTGCACGTCCTGCTGATCCCGCAGTACATCGTCTTCCAGAAGCTGGAACTGGTGGACACCTATGTGCCGCTGCTGCTCGGCAAGTACCTCGCCGTGGACGCCTTCTTCGTCTTCCTGATGGTGCAGTTCATGCGCGGGCTGCCGCGCGAACTGGACGAGGCCGCGCGGCTCGACGGCTGCGGGCATCCGCGGATCTTCTGGAGCATCGTGCTGCCGCTCTGCCGCCCGGCCCTGATCACCAGCACCATCTTCACCTTCATCTGGACCTGGAACGACTTCATGGGCCCGCTGATCTACCTCAACGACCCGCAGAAGTATCCGGTCGCCCTGGGCATGAAGCTCTTCATCGACCAGGACACGCTCGCCGACTACGGCGGGATGATGGCCATGTCGCTGCTCGCGCTGCTGCCCGTGCTGCTCTTCTTCCTCGCCTTCCAGCGCTTCCTGGTCGAGGGCGCCACCACCTCCGGACTGAAGGGCTGAGGCCGTCGTGGCCGGGGGCGCACGGCGGGGCGCGGGTGTCCGCGCGGCCGTCCGCGCGGGTGGAACGCCGGGCGGGGCGCGCTTCGCGCTCTTCGCCGAATGCCTGCTGACGGGTGTGTGGGTGCTGATCGCCGCGCTGCCCCTCGTCACGCTGCTGCCGGCCTTCGCCGCCGGCTGCGGCCATCTGCGCCGTCATCTGGCGGGGGAGCGGTGCACCCGGCGGGAGTTCGCGGCCGGGCTGCGCGAGGCGGTGCGTACCGGGCTGGGCTGGTCCCTGCTGTGGTGGACGGGCGTCGCGCTGCTCGTCGCGGACCTGTGGGTGGCCGGCTCGGGCGCGCTGCCCGGTGCCGTGCCGATGACCGCCGCTGCCTGGGCCGGGCTGGCCGTACTGACCGTCACGGGACTGCGGACGGCGGCGGTTCGGCAGCCCGGCGGTTCCTGGGCCCGGGCGGCGGCCGGGGCGCTGCGCCGCACCTGCGTCACCGATCCGGGCGGTTCGGCCCTGCTGATCGGCGGGCTGGCCGTCGTCGCCGTGGCGGCCGGACAGCAACTGCCGCTGGCGGCACCGGCATGGGGCTGCCTCGTGGCCTGCGCGGTCGCCGTGGAGCGCCGCTGCGAGGCGCGGGTGGGACGGCCTGACGGGCCGTAGCCCTCTGCGGTATCGCCGAACGTACGGCGCTCCCGGCGGACCGGGCCGGAGGTGCCGGCCCGGTCCGCCGGGAACTTCGCCCGCCCGCTCGGCGCGGCTCGGCCGGCTCAGTAGACGCTCAGGCCGTACGCCGACAGCCACTCGGTCACCGGCTGGTAGTAGGTGACCCCTCCCGAGCTGCAGTTCCCGCTGCTGCCGACGATGATGCCGAGAGCCGTGCCGCCCGAGAAGGCGGGACCGCCGGCGTCTCCGGGCTCGGAGCAGATGGTGGACCGGAACAGACCGTATACGGTGCCCTCGCTGTAGTTGACGGTGACGTTCACGGCCTGGACGATGCCGCAGCGGTGACCGGTGGTCCGCCCGACGTGGCAGATCGACTGCCCGACGACGGGCTGCGCCGCCCCGGTGATGTCCTGGATACCGGCGCCGGCGCCCAGCGAGATCTCGCCCGGGTGGGCGACCGCCGGGTTGGTGTACCGGACGCTCGCGTAGTCGTTGCCCGGGAAGCTCACTCCTGCGGTGACGCCGACGCCGACGGTCTGGGCGGCGTCGGCGTACCAGGTGGTACCGGCGGCCTGGGCGCACCGGCCCGACACGAACGCGTACACCGTGGAGCCGGAGCGGGCGTTGAAGCCCACGGTGCAGCGGGTGCCGTTGCTGTAGAGGGTGTCGCCGCCGCGGACCGTCGGGGCCGCCTGCTGCCCCGCTCGTTCCCCGGCATGGGCGGCCGGTTCGGCGGAGGCGGACCAGCCGAGGAGCAGCGCCAGTACGACGACGGCCCGGACGAGGGTTCGAAGGGGTCTCTCGGAACGCATGCGGCTCCTCACGGCAGGCTCCTATGACATGTTCCTGCCATTGTGCCCTCGCGGGACCCGGGCGGTCAGGCCGAAAGCCGCCAACCCCGGGGCGCGTGGCAGGGCCGCCTCACGGACCGTGGCAGATTGGCCGGTATGCCGGGCAACAATTCGAGGGCGTCGCTTGTCTCACCGGTCACAGAGGTACAGCGAACTACTGGGGGGTAGTCATGCGACGACTGAGCGGCACACTGGCCGCACTGATACTGGCGGTCGCCGGTCTGGCGGCGGCCACGGCTCCGGCCGCAGGCGCGGCGCCGACGGCTGCGGAGAACTGCTCCGTGACCTGGGGGAGCATGGTCAAGGCCGAGTGGGATTCGGACTACCGGCCGCTGGTGGGCATCAGGAGCGGGCGGCACGACTGCTACGACCGTCTGGTCTTCGACATCGACGGCACGGCCGCCGACCGGATCGGCTACTACGTCCACTACGTCAGCCGGCTGCACCAGGACGGCTCGGGTGACCTGATTCCGGTCAAGGGCGGCGCGATTCTGGAGGTCGTGGCGTTCGCGCCCGCCTACGACCCGGAAACCATGGAGCCGACCCTGCCGGAGACGAAGCTGAAGGTCGACGGGTACCGGACCTTCCGGGACGTCGTGGTCGCCGGCAGCTTCGAGGGCCAGACCCAGGTGGGGCTGGGCGTCCGCGCCCGGCTGCCGTTCCGGGTCTTCCAGACGGGCAACCACCTCGTGGTCGACGTGGCGCACACCTGGTGAACCGGAGCCGGCCCCGCTGCCGCCAGGACACCGGGCAGCGGGACCGGACGCGCGCGGGGGACGGCGCCTGTCCGGCCTCGGCGGAGCCGCTCGCCCGCCGCCGGATCCTCCGCCGGCGGACAAAACTTCGCGAGTATTGGCGTATCGCCTCTTGACTGTGTCAACAAGGCTAAGCTGCACCGCAGTTCATCACATCTGTGGGCGGCATCAGGGGGGCGTACGTCATGACACACCTTCACATCGGGTGGAAGGCACCGCGGAGACAGCGGGCGCACGAGCGGCCGGGGGCGGGACGCCGCGCGGGAACGGCGGAGCGGATAGCCGGCCGGACCGTGACACGCGGGCGATCCGCTGTCCTCGGCGTACTGGCCGTCGCCCTGCTCGGGGCCTGCTCCGGAGGAGATCCTCGGGCGGAGCCGAGGGAAACGGTCACCGCGACGGCCACCACGACCGTGACGGCGAAGCCGGAGCGGATGCCGTCCCAGAAGGGAACACGGCTCGGGGAGGCGCGGAAGGCGGCCGAGGCCGCCGGGTACACCCCGTCCGCGCACAACGCCAGCAAGGGCGACACCGACCCCGCCGGGAGCTGGACGGTCTGCTTCGAGGACATCGGCTACGGCACGGTCGACTACGGGGCCGTCGAGGAGGGCGCGCTCTGCCCGAAGAAGGACGGCGGCCCCCTGACGTGGCCCAAGGCCCCCGACGTCACCGGCGCGGTCTACGCCAAGGCCGTCACGGCGCTGACCAAGGCCGGGCTGAGCGAGGGCGGCATCAGTGCCGACTCGGCGTACAAGGACGTCACCGTCGCCTCGGCCGACGTGGAGGACGACCCGGACGACTACACGGTCTGCTTCCAGTCCCTCAAGGCCGGCAGCGACATCAAGCCCGGCACCAAGACGAAGCTGACCGTGGTCGAGGGCAGCTCGTGCCCGTCGGCGAAGGGCACCTACAAGGACCGGACGAACGACCCCTCCTACACCCCGCCGGCCCCGGCGCGCGACAGCGGATCCGGCGACTCGTCGGGTGGCTCGACGGGCGGCGGCTCCGGCGGCAGCGGCGACACCGGCCAGGGGGCCGGAGGGTGCGAACTGACGTCCCCGGCGGGCAACTGCTACCGGGCCGGCCAGTTCTGCGCCAACAAGCACCTCGGGATGCAGACCCATGACGCCGGCGGACGGATCATCTACTGCAAGGAGCGCGCCGACGGGCAGCGCTGGAACTACTCGTAGCCGGTCGCGGCCGGCGCACGCCCTGCGGTGAACCGGCCCTCCGGCCGGTGCGGCACGGGTGACGCGGCCCGTCCGGCCGGCCCGCCGGCCCCGGTTGTGCCCCGTGCACCGGCTGCAGCACGCGCCCCGGGCATCCTCGACGGGACCCGGGGCGCCCGGTTCCGCCCGGGGTTGGTGCTCCCGGCGTCTCCCGTCCGCTCGGCGGACCTCTCAGAGGGCTACGACGGTCACCGCGCTGTCGAGCCCTTTGAAGTCATCCGGATTGCGGGTGAACAGCGGCAAACCGTGGACGGAGGCGATTGCGGCGATCATCAGGTCCAGCCTGCGGGGGCGGGGATTGCGGTTGGCTGCGAGGGTGAGAGACACCAGAGTGCCGTAGCGCGCGGCAGCGTCGCCGTCGAAGGGCAGGGGATCGAAGTCGGCGACGGCTGCCCCCAGTTTCTCCATCCTTGCAGCCCTGGCCGCCGGGTCCTGGGCCACCGCCACGCCCTGCTGCAGTTCGGCCATGGTGACGGCGGTGAGCTCGGGAGTGGCGGGCAGGGCCGCAGGATCGAGCAGACCCAGGTCGATGTAGGTGCAGGTGTCCAGAACCCCGGAGGGGAAGCGGTCAGCCACGGTGGCGCTGCCACGGGTCCTCGTCGACGCGCTCCTCGGAGCCGAAGAACTCGTCTCCTTCCCGGCGCATAGCCGCATAGTCGACACGGGGAAGTCCGCGATGCCGCTCCACGAGCTCCTCGGCGCTCAGTCCGCGCCTGCGGCGGATGGGGCGCAGTTCGGCGACCTCCGTGCCGTTCCGTGTGATGTGGTAAACGTCGCCCGCCTCGACCGCGTCCATGACGGCCGCGGAATTGTTGCGGAACTCGCGCTGGCTGATCGTTTTCATGAAACCAGTGTAGCTCTGCGTGTCTCGCTGGGCTACGCCAGTTGTGCCGGGAGCTCCCGCGGGGATCCTCATCCGAGTCCGGGACCGGGCGCGGCGTCCGGTCAGAGGTACGTGACGCCGGTCAGGTTCTCGGCGGCGGTCCACAGGCGCTGTCCGGTGGCCGGTGCGGCGGCTTCGGTGCTGGGGCGGACCTCGGTGACGTCGCCGCGGAGCTCCCAGGGTCCGGACGGTCCGAAGAACTGTCCGCCGCGGACACCGGGGGCGGTCGCGGCGAAGAGCTGGGGCAGTGCTCCGCGCTCCGCCGGCTGGGTCAGGAGGAGGCCGCCCCGTGCGACGATCCGGCCCGCGCGGCCACGGTGTTCCCAGGCCCGGGGTGTGAGGTTGGACCGGGAGAGCCCGGGGTGGGCGAGGACGCTGGTGATCCGTGAGCCCGCGGCGCGCAGCCGGCGGTCGAGTTCGAGGCCGAAGACGGTGGTGGCGAGTTTGGAACGGCCGTACGCGCGGGCGGCGTCGTAGGAGCGCTGTGACATGAGGTCGTCGAAGTCGAGGCGGGCGTTCTTGTGGGTGATGGAGCTGAGGCCGACCACCCTGGGGGCGTCGGCCCGGGCGAGTGTGCCGAGCAGCAGGCCGGTGAGGGCGAAGTGGCCCAGCATGTTCGTGCCGAGATGGAGTTCGAATCCGTCGGCCGTGGTGTGTGCCGGGCCGAGGAGTACCAGTCCGGCGTTGTTGACGAGCAGGTCGACCGCCGGGTGGTCGGCGGTCAGCTCTTTCGCGAACGTCCGGACCGAGGACAGCGAGGCCAGGTCCAGCTCGCGCACCTCGGTCCGTGCCCGCGGCACCGCGTCCCCGATGAGGGCGGCGGCCCGCGCGCCGGCCGCGACGTTGCGCACGGCGAGCACGACCTTCGCCCCGTGCCGGGCCAGTTCGGTCGCGGTGACCAGGCCGAGACCGGAGTTCGCGCCGGTCACGACGGCTGTTCTGCCGTGCTGGTCGGGGATCTGGCGGGTGCTCCATGCGGCCATGGCGATGCTCCTGGGATGCCTGGTGTGTCGGGGACCGTTCGCGACGAGAGTAGGAACGGGCGGCCCCGGCTCCGTGGTACACCGTTGCCTGGGAATGCCGGACCTACCTTCGGGCGGAGACCGGCACGCACACTGGAGGCATGGCCACCGATCATCTGTATGCGCGAGAACTGGGTGACTTCCTCCGCGCCCGGCGCAGCCGGCTGCGTCCGCAGGACGTCGGCCTGGAGCCGGGCGGCCGGCGCAAGGTGACCGGCCTGCGCCGCGACGAGATCGCCCTGCTGGCCGGGCTGAGCACCGACTACTACCAGCGCCTGGAACAGGGCCGCGGGGGGCGGCCGTCCGATGACGCCCTCTATGCCATCGCCTCCGCACTGGACCTGGACGACGAGGAACGCCGGCATCTGTTCGGCCTCGCCCGGGCCGCGCGCCGGCCGACGGCGTCCGCTCCCGTTCGCCGCGGTCCCGAACGGGTACCCGACAGCACCCGGCGGCTGCTGCACGTCATGGCCACCCCCGCACTGGTGCTCGGCCGCCACCTCGACGTGCTCGCCTGGAACCCGCTGGCCGAAGCCCTGCTGGGCGACCCCGCCACCGTGCCCCCGGCGGAACGCAACATGGTCGTCCAGCTGTTCCGGGATCCCGAGGCCCGCCTGCGCTGCCCGGACTGGGAAAGCCTTGCCCTGGACTACATCGGCATGCTGCGCGCCGCCGTCGCGGAGGATCCGGGCCATCCGCGCGCCACGGCGCTCATCGGCGAACTGAGCATCCACAGCACTGACTTCCGGAGCCTGTGGGCCCGCCACGACGTGCGGGAGAACGTCCACGGAACCAAACTCTTCCGGCACCCCGAGGCCGGTGAGATCACCCTGGACTGGGACAGCTACCCGCTGCCCGGCAACCCGGGCCCCGTCCTCCTCGTCTACACGGCCGAACCGGGCAGCGCGGACGCCGAGCGTCTCCAACTCCTCGCGTCCCTGCGCGCGACCCGTGACCACGGCACCGACGCCGGCACCGAACCCCCGCCGCTCCGCCGGCGGTGACGGCCCTCCCGGCCGGACGGGGAGAGCCGCGTGGCGCCGCAAGGTGGTCCGAACGCGCGGACCGTGGCGGTGGGGAGCCGGCCGGCCGTGCGCTGCCGCGCCGCCGTACGTCTCGCGACCGGGAGGTGCGCGGCCCGCTCCCCGGGGCGGCCGGGATCGCCGAATCCGCCGAAAAAAGGCGGGCGGCGGCCGATAAGTTTCTCCGTGACCGGCGGTCAGAGATCATGGTTGGTGCACCGCAGCCGCGAGTGCGGCGGGCACCCGCGCCGGCCGACTCTGCCGAAAGCTGGACACGAGACACCGAGGAACCGAGATGCGCACCCTGATCAGCACCGCCTTCATGTCACTTGACGGCGTCGTGGAGGCCCCGGGCGGCGAGCCCGGTTACCGGAACGCCGGATGGACCTTCAAGGACGTCGAGTTCCTCCCCGAGGCATACGACATCAAGGACCGCGAACAGAAGGAAGCCACGGCGATGCTGCTGGGCCGGATCAGCTATCAGGCGTTCAGCCCGGTGTGGCCCGGTATGGAGGACTTCGCCGGGTACAAGGTGATGCCGAAGTACGTCGTGTCCACCACCCTCGGCGAGGACGACCTGGTGTCGGACTGGGGCGAGACGACGATCCTGCGCTCACTCGACGAGGTCGCCGCGCTGAAGGAGACCGAGGGCGGCGCGATCATCGTCCACGGCAGCGCCACCCTGAACCGCGCCCTCTCGGACGCCGGCCTCATCGACCGCTACCACCTGCTCGTCTTCCCGCTCCTGCTCGGCGCGGGCAAGCGGCTCTTCAGCGCGACGGACAAGGACACGCAGAAGCTGAAGCTGGTCGACCACGAGGCCTACGCCAACGGCGTGCAGAAGAACGTCTTCGACGTCGTCCGCTGATACAGGGCCCGCCCGGGTCTCACCTCACCCCGCCTTCCGCGTTGTCCGGATGGTTTTATACAGTTCTCTTGGTTAAAACGAGCTGGCTTGGCGAAATGATGGTGTGCGGTGATCGGGACGGTGGCTGTGCGGCCGTCCCGAGGGTCACGCACCGTCCGGCCCGCCGGCCCGTGACCGGGACGTCCGCGCCACACCCCGTGCCCGCGGCCGGAGAACGCGAAGGAGACCGTCATGGCCATCGAGGACAAGCAGCTCGACGTGCGCAGTGAGGCACCCGCCCGCCGCCACGCGCTGATCTTCGAGAACTACACCGCGCTGGGAACCGGCGAGGGCTTCGTACTCGTCAACGACCACGACCCGAAGCCGCTGTACTACCAGTTCGACGCCGAGCACAAGGGCGACTTCACCTGGGACTACCTGGAGCAGGGCCCCGAGACCTGGCGGGTGCGCATCGGCCGCCCCGCCGCCGGCGGCGGGAAGTAGACCGGCGCCGGAGGCCGGCCCGGAGCCCCGGGCGCGGCACGATCAGGCCGTGCCCCGGCCGGCCGCCGCAGGGCTGGGCGGCCGGCCGGGGCACGGGGCCGTGTCAGGCGGTGGTCACCGTGTGGACGTGGGAGCCGGTGGAGGGGGCGAAACTTGCGTCGCCGTTGTAGGTGGTGGTGACGGTGTGCGGGCCGAGCGTCAGGCCCCGGTTGGTGATGGTGGCCACGCCGCCGGTCAGCGGTGCGGTGAAGGTTCCGCCGCCGCCACCGCCGATGACGAAGGTGACGGTGCCGGTGGGAGTCCCGGTTCCCGGGGGCACCGGTGTCACCGTCGCCGTGAAGGTCACCAGCCGGCCGGGCTGGGACGGGTTCGGGGACGAGGCGGAGACGGTCGTGGTCGGAGCCCGGTCCACGGTGTGGGTGTCGGCGCCGCCGGAGACCGCGAAGAGCGCGTCACCGTTGTAGGACGCCTGGATCGTGTGCGGGCCGATGGCCAGCGTACTGGTGGTGAAGGTGGCCACGTCGGCGACCAGCGGCTCGATGACCGTGGTGGTGCCGTCGATGACGAAGGTCACGGTGCCGGTCGGTGTGCCGGCGCCCGGCACCGTCGCGGCCACGGTGGCGGTGATGGTGACCGGTTCCCCGAAGACCGAGGGGTCCGGCGCGGAGGTCACCGTGGTCGTCGTCGGCGACAGGTCGACGATCTGCGTGGTGCTGCCTGCGGAGTTGTTGAAGTTGCCGTCGTCGCTCTCGTAGTCGGCGGTGACGGTGTGCGGGCCCACTTCCAGGGTGCTGAGGGTGAGCCGGGCGACGCCGTCGGCGTCCAGCGTCACCGTGAAGCTGCCCCCGCCTCCGCCGCCGATGGTGAAGACGACATCCCCGGTGGGGGTGCCACTGCCGGGGGACACGGGCTGGACGACGGCGATGAAGGTGACCGGCTCCCCGAAGACCGAGGGGTTCGGTGTGCCAGTGACCGAGGTCGCGGTGTCGGCCGCGTTCACCGTGTGGGTGTCCGTCCCGGACGAGGGGTTGAAGCCCGTGTCGCCGTCGTAGGTGGCCGTGACCGTGTAGCTCCCGGCGGGGAGGAGCGGCACGGTCAGAGTGGCGTGTCCGGTCTCGTCCACGGCGCGGACGAACGTACCTCCGCCGCCACTGAGGACGAAGGTGACGGTTCCGGTCGGGGTACCCGCCCCCGGGGCCTCCGGCAGTACCTGCGCGGTGAAGACGATGGGCTGCCCGTAGACGGAGGGGTCGGGGTTGCCGGTCACGGTGGTGGTGGTGTTGGCGGGGTTGACCTGGTGGGTGTCGGTGGCGGTGGAGGGGTTGAAGTTGGGGTCGCCGGTGCCGGTGTAGGTGGCGGTGATGGTGTGGGGTCCGGGGGTGAGGGTGTTGATGGTGGTGGTGGCGGTGCCGTCGGTGAGGGTGGCGGTGAGGGTGGTGGTGCCGTCGATGGTGAAGGTGACCTGGCCGTGTGGGGTGCCGGCGCCGGGGGCGACCGGTGCCACGGTGGCGGTCAGGGTCACCGGTTCGCCGAAGACTGAGGGGTCCGGGCCGCTGGTGACGGTGGTGGTGGTGTTGGCGGGGTTGACTTGGTGGGTGTCGGAGCCGTTGGAGGGGTCGTAGGTGGTGTCGCCGCTGTAGGTGGCGGTGACGGTGTGTTCGGTGACGCTGAGGGTGTCGAGGGTGAGGGTGGCGGTGCCGGTTTCGTCGAGGGGTTGGGTGAAGGTGCCGCCGCCGGTGCCGCCGGTGACGGTGAAGGTGATGGTTCCGGTGGGGACGGGGCCGATGCCGGTGGGGGTGACGGTGGCGGTGAACGTGACGGGCTCGCCGTAGACGGTGGGGTCGGGGGTGGAGGTCACGGTGGTGACGGTCTGCGGTTCGACTTCGACACTCTGGGTGGTGGTGCCGGTGGAGGCGGTGTAGTTGGGGGTGTCGGGGGTGTAGTCGGCGGTGATGAGGTGGGGGTCGGGGGTCAGAGCCAGGCTGCTGGTGGTGAAGACGGCGTTGCCGTTCGGGTCGAGGGGGACGGATGCCAGCGGTGTGCCGTCGATGGTGAAGACGACGCTGCCGGTGGGGGTGCCGGTGGCGGGTGGGTTGGTGGTGACGGTGGCGCGGATGGTGACGGGGCTGCCGAGGGCTGAGGGGTTGGGGCTGGTGGTGACGGTGGTGGTGGTGAGGGCAGCGAGGACTTGCTGGGTGGTGGTGCCGGTGGAGGGGGTGAAGTTGGTGTCGCCGTTGTAGGTGGCGGTGGCGCTCTGGGGGCCGGCGGGGAGGGAGTTGACGGTGAGGGTGGCGGTGCCTTCTGTGGCGACGGGGACGGTGGTGGTGCCGTGTCCGGTGATGGTGAAGGTGACGGTGCCGGTGGGGGTGCCGCTGCCGGGTGGGTTGGCGGTGACGGCGGCGGTGAAGACGACGGGCTGGCCGACGGAGGAGGGATCGGGGCCGGAGCTGACCGTGGTGGTGGTGCCCGCCTGGTTGACCTGGTGCGTATCCGTACCGCTGGAGCGGTTGAAGCCCGGGTCGGCCGTGGCGCTGTAGTCCGCCGTGATGGTGTGCGGACCCGTGGACAGGGAACTCGTGGTGACCGTGGCGGTCCCCCCGGCCAGGGTGCCCGTCAGGGTGATCGTGCCGTCGATGGTGAACGTCACCGCGCCCGCCGGGGTGCCGCCGCCCGGCGCCACCGGTGCGACGGTGGCGGAGAAGGTGGCCGGCTCCCCGAAGACGGTGGGATCCGGACTGCTGGTGACGGTGGTCGTGGTGTCCGCCGGGTTCACCACATGGGTCCCGGCGCCGCTGGAGGGAAGGAAGTTGGCATCCCCCTGGTAGGCGGAGGTGCCGCTGTAGGAGCCCGCCGCCAGCTCGGTGGTGCGGACCTCCGCGACACCGAACTCGTCCAGTTCCGCCGTGAAGAACACGCCGCTGGGCTCGGTCAGCACCACGGTGCCGGTGGGCACGCCGGCGCCCGGGGACACCGCCGTGACCACGGTCCGCAGCAGGATCTCCTGGCCGAAGACCGACGGGGTGGGCGTGACGGTGATGACCGTCGTCGTCGCGGCCCGGTCGACCACGTGGGTGTCGGCGCCGCTGGACGGCGCGAAGTTCGCGTCCCCGCTGTAGAAGGCGTCGGCCGTGTAGCTCCCGGCCGGGAAGGTGGCGTCCGTGAACCGGGCGACGCCGTTGGCGTCCAGCGGCAGGACGACACTGTCGCCGCGGCTGGTGATGAGGGTGACCGAGCCGGTCGGTGTCCCCGCGCCCGGTGGGACGGCCGACACCACGGCCTCGAAGAGGACCTCCTGGCCGTAGACCGACGGGCCGGGTGTGGACACCAGCACGGTCTGGGTGGCGGCCCGGGAGACGGTGTGCGTGTCGCTGCCGATGACCGGCAGGAAGCCGCTGTCACCGCTGTAGGTGGCGGTGACCGTGTACTCCCCGGCGTCGAGCTCGCCGGTGTCCACCTCCGCGACGCCATTCACGCCGACCGTGCCGCTGAGGGTCAGCGTCGTCGGCCCGCTGAACTCGAAGACCACCGTGCCGCCGGGAGTGCCCGCGCCCGGGGCCACCGGGGCGACCGTGGCGAGGAAGGCCACCGACTGCCCGTACGCCGAGGGGGCCGGGCTGCTGGTGACGTCGATCCGGGTGGCCGCCCGTTCGACGTTGTGGGTGTCCACGCCGAAGGACGGGGTGAAGGCCGCGTCGCCGTTGTAGGTGGCGGTGACGAGGTAGGGGCCGACGGGCAGCGCGCCGGTGGCCAGGGTGGCGGTGCCGGAGGGGTCCAGCGGCACCACGATCGGCCCGGTGCCGCTGCCGTTGCCGAAGGTGAAGGTGACGGTCCCGGTCGGGACGCCGGCGCCGGGCGGTTGGGCGGTGACGGTGGCGGTGAACGTCACCGGCTGGCCGGAGACCGTCGGGTCGGGGCCGCTGGTGACGGCGGTCTCCGTGCCGGCCCGGTCCACTTGGTGGGTGTCTGTGCCGGTGGAGCCGGTGAAGCTCTGGTCGCCCGAGTACTCGGCGGTGATGGTGCGCGGGCCGGGGGTGAGGGTGGAGATGGTGACGGTGGCGGTGCCGCCGGACGGGGTGGCGGTGAGCGTGGTGGTGCCGTCGATCGTGAACGTGATCTGGCCGGTCGGCGTGCCGGCGCCGGGGGCGATCGGCACCACGGTCGCCGTGAGCGTGACCTCCTGGCCGGAGACCGAGGGGTCGGGTGAGCTGGTGACCTGTACGAGCGTGGCGGCCTGGTTCACCGGATGGGTGTCCGAGCCGCTGGACGGATCGTACGTCCCGTCGCCGCTGTAGGCGGCGGTCACCGTGTGGTCGGCGACGCTCAGCGTGTCCAGCGTGAGCGTCGCGGTGCCGCTCGCGTCCACCGGCACGGTGAACGACCCGCCGCCCTCACCGCCGCTGATGGTGAAGGTCACCGTCCCGGTCGGGACCGGGCCCGCGCCGGCCGGGGTGATGGTGGCGGTGAAGGTCACCGTCTCGCCGAAGACGGAGGGGTCGGGGGAGGAGGTGACCACCGTCGTGGTCTGCGGGGTGACCTCCACCCGGTGGGTGTCCGAGCCGGAGGAACCGGCGAAGTCGCCGGTGCCGGGCAGGTACTGGGCCTCGATGGTGTGCGGGTCGGGGGTCAGGCCGAGGGAGCTGGTGAGGAGGACGGCGGTGCCGTTCGCGTCCAGCGGGACCGGGGTCTGCGGGATGCCGTCGATGGTGAAGACCACGTCGCCGGTGGGGGTGCCCGAGCCGGGCGGGTCGGCGGTGACGGTGGCGCGGATGGTGACGGGGTCGCCGAGCGCCGAGGGGTCGGGGCTGGTGGTCACCGTGGTGGTGGTCGCCGCCGGGGAAACCGTGTGCGTGTCGGTGCCGCTGGAGGTGGTGAAGCCGAGGTCGCCGCCGTAGGCGGCGGTGACGGTGAGGGACCCGGCGGGCAGCGTGGCGGTGCTCAGGGTGGCGGTGCCGGAGGTGTCCAGCGGGACCGTGAACGTACCGGCGCCGCTGATGACGAAGGTGACCGATCCGGTGGGGACCCCCGCGCCGGGGAGCACCGGCTGCACCGCTGCGGTGAGGACGACCGGTTGGCCGAACACCGACGGGTCCGGGCTGCTGATGACGGTCGTCGTGGTGGCGGCCTGGTCCACCTGGTGGGTGTCGGTGCCGGTGGAGCCGTTGAAGCTCGCGTCGCCGGCGTAGAAGGCGGTGATGGTGTGGGGGCCGGTGTGCAGGGTGGAGATGGTGGCGGTGGCGGTGCCGCCGGACAGGGCGGCGGTGAGCGTGGTGGTGCCGTCGACGGTGAAGGTGACCGTGCCGGTGGGTGTTCCGGCGCCGGGGGCCACCGGCGCCACGGTGGCGGTGAGGGTGACCTCCTGCCCGAAGACGGACGGATCGGGGCCGGTGGTGACCGTGGTCGTGGTGTCGGCGCGGTTGACGGTGTGGGTGCCGACGCCGGTGGAGGGCAGGAAGTTGGCGTCGCCCTGGTAGGTGGCGGTGCCGCTGTACGAGCCCACCGCGAGCCCCGTGGTGCGGACCTCGGCGACACCGCTCGCGTCCAGCGGCACGAGGAAGGTCACACCGCCGGGTTCCGTCATGAGGACGAAGCCGGTCGGCACCCCCGCGCCCGGGGCGATGGGGGTCACCACGGCCCGCAGCAGGACCTCCTCGCCGAAGACGGACGGGGAGGGGGTGACGGTGATGACCGTTCGCGTGGCGGCCTTGTCCACCGTGTGGGTGTCCGCGCCGCTCGACGGGGCGAAGTCCGCGCTGCCGCCGTAGAACGCGTCCACGAGGTAACTCCCCGTTGGGAGCGTGCTGGTGGTCGTCCGGGCGACGCCGCTCGCGTCCAGCGGGACGGTGACGGAGCCGCCGCCGCTGTCGACGAAGGTGACCGCTCCGGCGGGGATCCCCTGGCCCGGGGCGATGGGGGCGACCACGGCCTCGAAGAGCACGTCCTGGCCGAAGACCGTAGGATCCGGCGCGGTGAGCACCGAGGTCTGGGTGAGGGCCCTGCCCACGGTGTGGGTGTCGGTGCCCGCGGAGCCGGTGAAGTCCGGGCTTCCGCCGTAGGCGGCGGTGACGGTGTAGTCCCCGGCGGGCAGCGAGCCGGTGCTCACCGTGGCGATCCCGCTCGGGTCCAGGCCGCTGGTGAGCGTCGTCGTCGTGGGCCCGGCGATCTGGAAGACGACCGTGCCGGTGGGTGTGCCGGAGCCGGGCGCCACGGGCGAGACGGTGGCGCTGAACAGGACCGGCTGCCCGAAGACCGAGGGGTCGGGGCTGCTGGTGACCGTGGTCAGCGTGTCCGCCTGGAGGACGGCCTGGGTGTCGCTGCCGGCGGAGGGGTTGTGGCCGGGGTCGCCGCTGTAGACGGCGTCGATGGTCTGGACCCCGGCCGGCAGCGCGGTGAGGACCAGGGTGGCCGTGCCGTCCGGGCCGAGCGGGACGGTGGTGGAACCGCCGCCGCCGGGGGTGAAGGTGACCGTGCCGGTGGGTGTGCCCGCGCCGGGGGCGACCGGCGCGACCGCGGCCGTCACGGTGACCGTTTGCCCGAAGACGGAGGGGCCGGGTGAGGTGGTGACCGTCGTGGTGGTGTCCGCCCGGTCGACCTGGTGGGTGTCGGAACCGGTGGAGCCGGTGAAGCTCTCGTCGCCGACGTACTCGGCGAGCACGGTGTGCGGTCCGGCGGGAAGCGTGGCGTCGGTGACGGTGACGGTGGAGCCGGAGAGGATGCCGGTGAGCGTGATGGTGCCGTCGACGGTGAAGATCACTTCACCGGTTGGGGTGCCGGTGCCGGGGGCCACCGGCGTCACGGTGGCGGTGAAGGCGACCGGCTCGCCGGACACGGACGGGTCGGGGGAGCTCCCGACCGAGACGAGCGTGGCCGCGCGGCTCACGATGTGGGTGTCGGTGCCGGTGGACGTCTCGGTGTAGACGGCGTCACCGCTGTAGGTGGCCGTGACGGTGTGGGTGGCGACGCTGAGGCCGTCGAGGGCGAGGCCGGCGGTGCCGGAGCCGTCGAGGGGCAGGGTGAACGTGCCGCCGCCGCCGCTGCCGCCGGAGACGGTGAAGGTGACCGTGCCCGTGGGGACCGGGCCGGGGCCCGAGGGCGTCACGGTGGCGGTGAAGGTGACGGCCTCCCCGAAGACCGACGGGTCGGGCGCGGAGGCGACGGTGGTGGCGGTCTGCGGGTTCACCACCACGCGGTGCGTGCCGGAGCCCGAGGAGCCGGTGAAGTTCGCGGTGTCGCTGGTGTAGTCGGCGGTGATCACGTGCGGGTCCGGGGTCAGCCCCAGCGAGGAGGTGAAGAGCACCGCCGTGCCGTCCGGGCCCAGCGTGACGGGGGCCTGCGGGATGCCGTCGATGGTGAGGAGCACCGTACCGGTGGGGGTGCCGGAGCCGGGTGGGTCGGCCGTCACGGTGGCGCTGATGGCCACGGGCGTGCCCGACGCGGAGGGGTCGGGTGAGGTGGTGACGGTGGTGGTGGTGTCCGCGGCGGTGACCGTGTGGGTGTCGGTGCCGGTGGAGCCGGTGAAGCTCGCGTCGCCGCTGTAGACGGCGGTGATGTCGTGTGGCCCGGCGGGCAGCGAGTGCAGGGTGAGAGTGGCGATGCCGCTGGTGTCCACCGGGACGGTGGTGGTGCCGCCCCCGCCGGAGACGGTGAAGGTGACGGTGCCGCCGGGCACGAGCGCCGTCGGCGTCGTCGGCTGGACCTGGGCCGTGACGAGCACGGGCTGGCCGAACACCGAGGGGTCGGGGCTGCTGGTGACGGTGGTGGTGGTGCCCGCGGCGGTGACGGTGTGGGTGTCGGTGCCCGTGGAACCGGTGAAGCTCGCGTCTCCGGCGTAGCTCGCGGTCACGGTGTAGGTCCCGACGGGCAGGGTGCTATCGGTGACGGTGGCGGTACCGCCGGTCAGCGTGCCGGCCAGTTCCCTGCCGTCGACGCGGAAGACGACGGTGCCGGACGGGGTGCCCGCGCCGGGGGCGACGGGGGTGACGGTGGCGGTGAGGGTGACGGTCTCGCCGAGGGCGGAGGGGTCGGGGCCGGAGGTGACGGTGAGGGTGGTCCCCGCCGGGTCGACCCGGTGGGTGTCGCTGCCCGACGAGGGGGCGAAGTTGTCGTCACCGAGGTACTCGGCCGTCCCGCTGTAGATCCCCACCGCCAGGCCGGCGTTGCGCACCTCGGCGGAGCCGGTCGCGTCCAGTTCCAGGGTGACGGTGCCGCCGGCGCTGTCGGTGAGGGTGATGAAGCCGGTGGGGGTGCCCGCGCCCGGGCTCACCGGGCTCACCGTCGCCCGGAAGACCACCTCCTGGCCGAGGACCGAGGGGTCGGGGGCGGAAGTGAGGACGGTGCGGGTCGCGGCGCGGTCCACGGTGTGCGGGTCGGTGCCGCTGGACGGTTCGTGGTTCTCGTCACCGCTGTAGGCGGCCTCGGCGGTGTAACCGCCGGCGGGCAGGGTGGCGGTGGTGAACCGCGCGGTCCCGGTGGCGTCCAGGTTGAGGAGCACGGTGTTGCCGCCCACCGTGAGGGTCACGGTGCCGGTCGGCACGGGTCCGCCCGGCACGGCGGAGGACACCAGGGCCTCGAAGGTGACGTTCTGGCCGTACTGGGAGGGATCGGGGAGGGAGACCAGCACGGTGCTGGTGGCGGCCCGGGTGACGGTGTGGGTGTCGGTGCCGGAGGAGCCGGCGAAGGTGGCGTCGCCCTCGTAGACCGCGGTGACCGTGTACTCCCCGGCCTCCAGGTCCTGGACGAGGACGACCGCCTCCCCGGAGGCGTCCAGCCCGCCGTTCCGCACGACGGTGCCGGAGGACCCGGCGATCTCGAAGCGGACGGTGCCGCCGGGGGTGCCCGTGCCGGGGACGGCGGGGGTGACGGTGGCGGTGAACACGACCGGTTCGCCATGGGCGGAGGGGTCGGGGCTGCTGGTGACGGTGGTCGTGGTCGTCGCGAGGCCGACGGTGTGGGTGTCGGAGCCCGCGGAGCCGGCGTAGCCGCCGTCACCGGAATAGGTGGCGGTGACGGTGTACTCGCCGATCGCCAGCGCGTCGGTGCCGGCGGTGGCCACGCCGCCCACCAGGGTGCCGGTGAGCGTCAACCCGTCGATCTCGAAGGTCACGTGGCCGGTGGGGGTGCCGCTGCCCGGCGGCACCGGGGCGACGGTGGTGGTGAAGACGGCCGTCTCGCCGAAGGCGGAGGGATCGGGCGCGGAGACGACGGTCGTGGTGGTCGTGGCCTGGCGGACGGTGTGCGTGTCGGCGCCCGCGGAACCGCGGTGGCAGGCATCGCCGCTGTAGGTGGCGGAGACGGTGCGCGTGCCGGGGTCCGGAAAGGAGACGGTGAGGGTGGCTGTGCCCCCGGCCCCCACGCTCCGGACGAAGGTGCCTCCGCCGGAGCCGCCGATCACGAACGTCACCGTGCCGGACGGGGGACCGGGGCAGTCGGTGCCGGGACCGGGGGTGACGGTGGCGGTGATGGTCACCGGCTGGCCGACCGCCGAGGGGTCGGGGGCGGAGACGACCGTGGTGGTGGTCGGATAGCGCACGGGTTCGACGGTGTGGGTGCCGCTGCCCGAGGACGGCAGGAAGTTGTCACTGCCTTTGTAGATGGCGGTGACGCTGCTGCTGCCGGTGGGCAGAGCGTGCACGGTGACCCGGGCCACGCCGTTCGGGTCGAGTTTCGCGGTGAAGTCCCCCAGGGCACCGATGACGAACACGACCTTGCCCGTGGGGGTCCCGGACCCGGGCGGCACGGCTTCCACCCGGGCGGTGAACGTGACCGGCTCACCGGGGGCCGACGGGTCGGGGGAGGAACTCACCCGGGTGACCGTCGAGGCCCGGGCGACCCCGTAGAGGGAGGACCCCTGGGAGCGTTGGTGGATGGGCGAGCCGTTGTAGGTGGCTGTCAGCGAGTGCGTCCCGGCGCCGAGCGTGCTGAGGGTGACCCGGGCCCGGCCCAGGGAGTCCAGCGTGCGCGTGAAGGTGCCGCCGCCCGGGCCCGCGATCTGGAAGGTGACGGTGCCGGTGGGCGTACCGGCGGGCGGGAGGAAGGAGCGCACCGTGGCGGTGAAGGTGACCGGCTGGCCGTAGACCGTTGACGTGGGCGAGGCGGTGATGGTGGTCAGCGTGGAGGAGGACATGACGTGGCCTTTCGCTGTACGGCGCCGGTCCGCCCGTCATCGCTCCGGAGCGCTCGACGCCCCGGGGCCCGCAGCGGAACCCGGACCGGCCCCCGGGCTCGGTGCCGGGTACCGGGCTCGGTGCCGGATCTCGGAATCCCGGTCACCCGGGCTCCGGGCGTCCGTGGTGCCGCCGTTGCGCTCGGCGCGAGCTGCGCGGGGGAGGGGCTGTGCGCACGGTTCATTCCGCTGCCCGGTCGCGGTGAGAACGGCCGGCCGGCCAATACCCTCATGGACCCACGGCCCGTTCCGTCGCTCCAGGCCCGGGACGGAGATGAGACACGGACGGCGCAGCGCGCACGGAATCGGACGGGAGGTGCGGTTCCCGGCGGCGGGCGCGCACCGTCCCCAAGTGCCCCCGTGGGGGTGGCGAATGCCGCCCACCGCCGCTGGGGGCGGGTTTGGGGCGCCCGGGCCGCGGCCCGAGCTCCGGCTGCTGCCACCTCCGGCGTCCGGCGGTTGAGGGCGGGGCGTCCGGACGGTGGTCACCTGAGGGCCGGCCGCCGCACCCTGAGGGCGTGAAGCCCGGCAGTATGGGCGGCCGTTGCTGACGGGGCGGGCCCGGAAATCAAGTCGCCCGTGCTCGCCCGGTCCGGTACGGTCGCGGGGTTTTCACTGCTGGGGCCCATGAGGTTCGCGTGCGGCCGCCGGCAGTCCCCACGTTGAGAGCAGGTTTGTTTCATGGCATGTCGTATCAGTGAACTCGTGCTCGGCTGCCGCGACCCCGAGGTGCTGGCGCGGTTCTGGTGCGAGGTCCTGGACTTCGTCGTGCTCGACCGCGAGGGCGACGACATGGTGGAGATCGGACCCCGCGAGGGGTTCGGCGGTCCGCAGCCGACGATCATCCTCAGCCGCAGGGACGAGCCGGAGACGGGGAAGGCCCGGCTGCACATCGACGTCAACGCCACCGACCGCGATCAGGACGCCGAGCTCGAACGTCTGCTGAAGCTCGGTGCGCGCCCGGCCGACATCGGCCAGACCGGGGAAGAGCAGTGGCACGTCCTGGCCGACCCCGAAGGCAACGAATTCTGCCTGCTCAAGGCCCGCCTCGCCCCGCTCTGACGCTCGTCGGCCCCGCACGACGGTGCCCTCGCCCGGGTGGCCGGGCCGAGGGCACCGTCGCGGGAGTGCGGTCGCCGTCGGGCGCCGGTGTCCGTGCCGGTGGCGTAGGCCAGGAAGGCGGGCCAGGTGTCGCGGTGGACGCTGAGCGCGGGGCCGTCGGGACGCTTCGAATCCCGGACGTGAACGGTGCCGGGGACCCGTTTGCGTCTCCGGGCTCCTCCATCAGGTCTTCTTTCGGGGGGACCACCGGCTTCAGCCGGTGGGGGAATCGAATCCTTGGGCCGGAGCCGCGCAGCGGCGGAGCACGCTGTGTTGTCAGTGGGGGCCGGTAGCGTGAGCACACCGGCGTTGGTCAGGGGAAACTGCGGGGGAGGTGGGGTGGGTGTGAGGCGGGCGTACCGGTTTCTTCTGCGTCCCACGGTCCGGCAGGAGCGGGCGCTGGCGGAGATGCTGCGGGATCACTGCTCCCTGTACAACGGGGCTCTTCAAGAGCGTCGTGATGCCTACCGGCACAGTTCCCGGACCTCGGTCCGGTACGGGGATCAGTCGGCGCAGTTGAGGGAGATCCGGGCGTTCGATCCGGAGCGTCAGGGCCGGTGGTCCTTCTCCAGCCAGCAGGCGACCCTGCGCCGCCTGGACCGGGCCTTCCAGGCGTTCTTCCGGCGGGTGAAGGCCGGTGACACCCCCGGGTACCCGCGGTTCAAAGGGGTCGGCCACTTCGACACCGTCACCTTCCCCCGGGACGGGGACGGCTGCCGGTGGAACTCCACCCCCCACGACACCCAGACCCGCGTGCGGCTGCAGGGTGTCGGGCACGTCCGCGTTCACCGGCACCGGCCGGTGAAGGGCCGGGTGAAGACGGTCAGTGTCAAGCGGGAGGGCCGCCGCTGGTACGTCATCCTCGCCTGTGACGAGGTGCCCGCCGAGCCGCTGCCGCCCACCGGCAGCCGGGTGGGTATCGACCTGGGCACGGTCCACTTCCTCACCGACTCCGACGGCCACCACGTCGCCAACCCCGGGTTCCTCGGCAAGGCAGCCGGGGAGCTGGTCGCAGCGCGGCACCACCTGGCGACCTTCCCCAAGCGCACCCGGCGCCGTACGAAGAAGCATCGTGCCGCGGCCCGCAAGGTCGCCCGCCTGCACGCCAAGATCCGGCGCCGGCGTCTGGACCACCACCACAAGCAGGCCCTCGCCCTGGTCCGTGAACATGATGTGATCGGGCATGAGCGGCTGAACACCGCGGGCATGACCCGGGCGCCCGCACCCCGTCCGGACCCCGACCGCGACGGTGCGTTCCTGGCGAACGGTGCCGCGGCGAAGGCCGGGCTGAACCGCATGATTTTGGATGCGGGTTGGGGGCAGTTCCTGAAGATCCTGGCGGACAAGGCTGAGAGCGCCGGTCGCCGTGTGATCCCGGTGGACGCCCGCAACACGTCCCGCACCTGTCCACCGGAGATCGGCGGATGCGGGCACGTGGCGAAGGAGAACCGCGTCACCCAGGCGAAGTTCACGTGTGTCAACTGCGGCCTGGTGGCACACGCCGACCACGTCGGCGCACTCAACGTCAAACACAGGGCCGGGCTGGTCCTCTGCGCCGGTGCCTAGCCACCGACACAGGAAGCCCGCGACTTCAGTCGCGGGTGGAGTCACGTGTGGCCGGGCACGAAGATGGGGAGCCCTCTGGCGGCCTCCGCTCGAGAAGCAACCCGGTTGCAGCCGCCGCCACGCGGCAGCCACACAGAGAGGACGCACCATGTACGACGTCATCATCGTGGGTGCGGGATCGGCCGGCTGCGTGCTCGCCGCGCGGCTCAGTGAGGACCCGGACACGCGCGTGCTGCTGCTGGAGGCCGGCGGGCCCGACGACGCGCAGGAGATCCACATTCCGGCCGCCTTCGGCAAACTCTTCCGCACCAAGTACGACTGGGACTACCTGACCGAACCCGAGCCGGGGCTGGAGGACCGCCGCCGCTATCTGCCGCGCGGCCGGATGCTCGGCGGCTCGTCGTCCATGAACGCGATGATCTACATCCGCGGCAACCGGCGCGATTACGACGCCTGGGCCGCCGCCGGGGCCGAGGGCTGGGCCTGGGAGGACGTCCTGCCGTACTTCCTGCGCGCCGAGGACCACCACGCCGGTCCGTCGCAGTGGCACGGCGCCGGCGGACCTCTGCCGGTCAATCCGGGCCGTTCCCGGCACCCGCTGGTCGACGCCTTCGTCACCGCGGCGCAGGAGGCCGGGCACCCGTTCAACCCCGACTTCAACGGCCCCGAGCAGGACGGCGTCGGATACTACGAACTCACCCAGCGGGGCGGCCTGCGGTGCAGCACCGCCACCGCCTATCTGCGCCCCGCCCTGGACCGGCCCAACCTGGAGGTGCTCACCGGTGTCCAGTGCAACCGGGTCCTCTTCGACGGGGACCGGGCCGCCGGTGTCGAGATCGACCGCGGCGGCGCCACCGAGGAACTGCGGTGCGCGCGGGAGGTCGTCCTCTGCGCCGGCGCCTACAACTCGCCGCAGCTCCTCATGCTCTCCGGCATCGGCCCCGCCGGCGAGCTCACCGCCCACGGCATCACCCCCCGGACCGACCTGCCGGTCGGCGAGAACCTCCAGGACCACCCGCACCTGGCCGTCGTCCACCTCACCGACACCGAATCCCTGCTGAGCGCCGAGACCCCGGACAACGTGCGGCTGCTGGAGACCGAGGGACGCGGCCCGCTGACCTCGAACGTCGGCGAGGGCGGCGGCTTCTTCCGCACCACCGGCGGACTCGACGCCCCGGACGTGCAACTCCACGCCGTCCCCGCGATGTTCCACCAGGAGGGCCTGGGCACCCTCACCGACCACGGCTTCCACCTCGGCGCCGCGCTGCTCGCCCCCACCAGCCGCGGCAGGGTCCAGCTGCGCTCGGCCCTTCCCAGCGCGAAACCGCGCATCCTGCACAACTACCTGGCCACGGAGGAGGACCGGGCGACGGCGGTCCGCGCGCTGAGGCTCGTCATGGACATCGCCGGGCGGCCCGCGATGCGGGCGCACCACCGGGCGGACTTCCTCGCCCCCGACCCCGGCTGCGGCGACGACGACCTCCTCGCCTACGCCCGGCGCGAGCTGCAGACGCTCTACCACCCCGCCGGCACCTGCGCGATCGGGCCGGTCGTCGACCCGGAGCTGCGCGTGCACGGGGTGACGGGGCTGCGGGTGGCCGACGCGTCCGTCATGCCGTCCGTCGTACGCGGCAACACCAACGCCCCGACGATCATGATCGCGGAGCGGGCGGCGGACCTGATCCGCGGGAAGGCGGGCCGGACCGGTGCGGCGGACGGCGCGATGCGCGCGGTCCGGACGGAGCCCGGCGCCGGGGTGGGGGCCGGTCCGGGGGAGGGGGACGATGCCGTGCGGCCCGGTGCCGCGGTGCCCCTGGGCGATCCCGCCTGAGGCCTGCGTCGCGGCGGCAGGAGGCCGGGGCAGCCGCCGGGCTCGCGGCCCGGCCGTCTCCCCGTCCCGGCTCCCCCGTTATCTTCTTCGCGGTCCTGCAAGAGGGCTGCTGGCCTCCGGGCCCGGCATGACTGTTGCCCCCTGTCGTTGGGATGACCTGGGGGGTGGTGTCACCGGGCCCGAGGGGTGCCGTCGGAGACGCTGATCAGAGGCCCGACCACCGCCCGGCCGGGCGCAATGCCCGGCCACTCGCGGGCGGCAGGTCTGCATAACGTGGATGCGCGCGAACGGCCCCGCCACCGAGGCCGGCACGGCATCGACGCATGTGGGGGCACGGTGATCGACATCGACGAGACGGGCGTCTTCCTCGGCCTGGACGTCGGCAAGAGCAGCCATCACGGACACGGACTCACCCCGGCCGGGAAGAAGGTGTTCGACAAGCCGCTGCCCAACAGCGAACCGAAACTGCGGGCCGTCTTCGACAAGCTCCGTGACAAGTTCGGCCGGGTGCTGGTGATCGTGGACCAGCCCGCCTCCATCGGCGCCCTGCCGCTGACCGTCGCCCGCGACGCGGGCTGCCAGGTCGCCTATCTGCCCGGGCTGGCGATGCGCAGGATTGCCGACCTCTACCCGGGTGAAGCCAAGACCGACGCCCGCGACGCGGCCGTTATCGCGGACGCTGCACGCACCATGCCCCACACCCTGCGTTCCCTCGACCTCACGGACGAGATCACCGCCGAGCTGACCATGCTGGTCGGCTTCGACCAGGACCTGGCCGGCGAGGCCAACCGCACCTCCAACCGCATCCGCGGCCTGCTCACCCAGTTCCACCCCAGCCTCGAACGCGTCCTGGGACCCCGCCTGGACCATCCCGCCATCACCTGGCTACTGGAGCGCTACGGCTCCCCGGCCGCCCTGCGCAAGGCCGGCCGCCGCAAACTCGTCGAGGTCATACGGCCCAAGGCCCCGCGCATGGCCCAGCGACTCGTCAACGACATCTTCACCGCCCTCGACGAACAGACCGTCGTCGTCCCGGGAACCGGCACCCTGGACGTCATCGTGCCCTCGCTGGCCAAGTCGCTGGCCACCGTCCACGAACAACGCCGCGCACTGGAAACCCAGATCGAGACCCTGCTGGAGGCTCACCCTCTTTCCCAGGTCCTGACCTCGATGCCCGGCATCGGCGTCAGGACCGCCGCAGTCCTCCTGACCACCATCGGCGACGGCAGCTCCTTCCCCACCGCCGCCCACCTCGCCTCCTACGCCGGCCTCGCCCCCACCACCCGACAGTCCGGATCCTCCATCCACGGCGAACACGCCCCCAGAGGCGGAAACCGACAGCTCAAACGCGCGATGTTCCTCTCCGCGTTCGCCGCCCTCCACGACCCCGCCTCCCGCACCTACTACGACCGCTGCCGAGCCCGGGGCAAAACCCACACCCAAGCCCTCCTCCGCCTCGCCCGCCACCGCATCAGCGTCCTCTTCGCCATGCTCCGCGACGGCACCTTCTACGAACCCAGAACCCCACGACTCGCTTGACGAAAGACATAGAGGCACCCCCCCGGGCCGTCCCGGGACGGGCCGTCACGGAACCGGTGCTCAGCCGCGGCGGTGGAGTTCGGCGGTGGTGAGCAGGCGTATCTGGGCGTCGGTCCAGCGGGCCGGGGCGTCCTCCGGGACCGGCAGCGAGTCCAGGAGCCGGCGCACCGCGGTGGCGCAGACGGCCAGGCCGGTACGGGCGAGGTCGTCGGCGGAACGGGCCAGGGCCGTGCGCACGGGGCCGGTGAGATGACGAAGCCCCAGGTGGGCCGCGTCGGCCAGGGCGGCCAGGGCGGAGCCGAGCGCGTCGGCCACCGGGTCCGGCGGGGCAGAGCCGGGGAGCAGCGGCAGGTTCCCCGGCTCGCCGGCCGACAGATGGGGGACGGTGATGCCGCCGGCGTCCGCGCTGCCGGTGCCGGTGCCGCTGCCGGTGCCGCCCGTGCCGTCGCGGCGGTCCGGGCCGGCGACGGCGTACGGGGTGATCCGGAGCCCGCCGCCGTCCCGGTGCAGGGCACCGGCCACATAGCGGGGGCCGTCGGCCAGGGCGGCGGCGAGGGCGTCCAGCGCGGCGGGGGCCATGGGCTCGTGCGGGGCGGAGAGCAGGGCCGTGTTGCCGGCCGCGTCGAGGACGGTCGCCTCCAGGCGCTGCGCGGCCGGGTCGTAGCCGATGCCGGTCACCTCGGAGACCTCCACGACCCGCACCGTCTCCGCCTCCACCCGGGGACGGACGAGCCGGGGCGGACGGCCGTCCCACTCAGCGGCGTGCGCGGCCAGATCGCGCACCAGGAGCGTGCTCGGCAGCTCCGACCAGGCCGTCGGACCGAGCGGGGTGACCGTGGTGACGGCGAGCCGGCCGCGGGTCAGGGTGAGGGCGCGGCTCGCGGTGCGCCGCGCGGTCTCGCTGACCACACTGCTCGCGGCGAGAGAGGCCAGGGTCGTACCGAGAACGCGGCGGCTGCCCCACGGACGGTCGGACGGCTGCCAGGTCTTGTGCAGGACGACCACCACGCCCGCCTCGGCGTGCGCGAAGAAGGTCTGCGTCACCGGGTGTTCGGGCGTGCCGGAGAGGCGGCAGCCGAGAGCGGTGAGCCGGACCCGGCGCAGCGGCGTCTCCGCCACCTCGCGCTCACCGAGCACACCGGGGGTGCGGCCCGCGGCGCGGTGGCGGGCGTGGAGTTCGGCGAGGAGCGCGGCGTGGCGCAGCGGGTCGTGCGCGGCATCGCGCTCGGTGTGCGCGGCCAGTTGGTCCGAGAGTTCGGCGGCGACGGCGGCGGGCCAGTGCAGGGAGGCGGCCGTCAGGGACTTCGCGGTCCGGCGGAGCGCGGCGGCGAGCACGGGGCCCGCGTGGGCCGCGCCGTCGAGGAGGAGGTCGTCGGCCAGGGCGAGAGCGGTGGCGAGGGACGGGTGAGTGCTGGGGGCGGGCGCCGCGGGTGCGTTGGCCGTGCTGCTCACCGGTGCGCCGGGAGAGGCGCCGCCGGGCCTGCGCGGGGACGTGGCGGCGGGGATGTCCGCGGGGGTGTCCGCGGGCATGGATTCGAGCCCGCCCGCGGGTGTGGGGCCGGGGCGGTCGGCGGTGCCGGGGGGAGAGGAGACGCCGCGGCGGGCGGTGCCGCCCGAGCGGGAAGGGGGGTGCACCTCGACGGGGCCGTCGCCGGTCCCGGCCTCGTCCGCCGCACGGAACGCCCAGACGGCGAGGGCCACCATCTCGCCCCGTACCGCCTCCGCCGCGTCGGTGAGGGCGTAGCCGATCTCGCCCGGCACCGGGAACCGGACGGTGCACGTGGGCAGTTCCACCCACGGCCCGGCAGGACCGGAGGACCGGCCCCGGCCGCCGGTGGTGCCCGGGGCCACGGGCCCGGCGGGGGCGGGAACCGCGCGGTGGATCCGTGCGGTGTAGCCGCCGCGGGCCGTGCGGCGGGCGGCGGTGACGGCACGGGCGCCGACGGCCGCCGTCAGCGTCTCGTCGTCGAAAGCGCCCGGCGACCAGTCGGCCGGTGGGTTCGGCGGGGTGGGAGGGGCCGGCGGCGTCGGTGTGGGGGGTGCGCCGTCCGGAGCGGGCACGGGGCCGGTGGCGCGGGGAGCCGGAGTGGTCGTGGCGGGTGCTGCGGGCGCGACGGGTGTGGCAGGTGCTGCGGGCGTGCCTGCTGTGCCGTGCGTGGAAGCGGTGCGCTGGTAGGCGAGGACCAGGCCGATGAGATGACGGCACACGCCGGTGGCCCCGCACCCGCAGGAACCGTTGTCCAGGCCCGCGCCCGGCGGGAGTTCCGCCACCGCGGCACCGGCGTAGTCGGCCCGCACCCGGCCGTCCTCCCCGACCGTCAGGGCCGGGGCGCGGCCGGCGTCGATGTCCTTGCTCGCGCGCTTGACCAGACCGCGGTTGGTGAGGGCGGCAAGGGTGTCGGGGGTGAGCGCCAGCAGGTCGGCACGGGTCCCCCCGCTCGGTGCCGTCATCGCCGTCCTCGCTTCCGCCGCGTCCGCGGGCGTGTCCGTATCCATCGCCGCCATACCCGTCTCCTCCGTTTCGGCCCGCACGGCTGCCGTGGGCGCCGTCGTCCCCGCCGCCGTCACCGGACCAGCCGCTTCGCCACGAACTCGGCCAGCCGGCCCGGGGTCATGGCGCCCATGTGGGCGCCCTCCCGGGCGAGGCGGCCCGCCAGCTCCCGGTCGTAGGAGGGGTTGGCCTCCTCGTCCAGGGCGGCCAGGCCGAGCACCGTCGTGCCCTGCTGGACGAGTTGCCGCACCGTGTGGATCAGCCGGTACGGGTCACCGCCCTCGTAGAAGTCGCTGATGACGGCGAACACGCAGCGGCGGGGGTTGTCGATGAGGCCCGCGCCGTAGTCCACGGCCCGCGCGATGTCGGTGCCGCCGCCGAGCTGGACGCGCATCAGCAGCTCCACGGGGTCCGGCACATCGGCGGTCAGGTCCACGACCGAGGTGTCGAAGGCGATGAGATGGGTCCTGAGACCGGGCAGATTCCACAGGCAGGCGGCTGTCACGGCGGAGTGGATGACCGATCCGGCCATCGAACCCGACTGGTCCACCAGCAGGATGAGCTGCCACTGCTGGAGCCGGCGGCGGGTGCGGGAGTGGAAGGAGGGACGCTCGATGATCAGCCGCTTGTGCTCGGGCTGGTAGTGGGCGAGGTTGGCGCGGACCGTCGTCCTGAAGTCGAAGTCGCGGGCGACGGCCAGCCGGGAGGGACGGCGGTCGCGGCTGCCGGTGAACGCGCGGTGCACCTCCGGACGGAGACGGTCCATCAGCTGCCGTACGACCTTCTCCACGATGCGCCGGGCCGCCGCCAGCACGGCCGGATTCATCAGGTGCTTGGTGCGCAGGACGGCGCGGAGGAGGGCCGGGCTCGGCTCGACCCGCTCCAGCACGGCCGGGTCGGTGACGATCTCTTCGATGCCGTAGCGCTCCACGGCGTCCCGCTCCAGCCGCTCGATCGTCTCCCGGGGGAAGAGACGGTGCACGTCGTCCAGCCAGTCCACGGCCGTGACGGCGCTGGGGCCGTCGCCGCCCTCGCGGCCGGCGGGGGAGGGCCGGCGGATGCCGCGCCGGGCCAGTTCCGGGTCGCGGCCGTACAGCCAGTCGAGGGCGGCGTCGCGGGCGGCGGCCTCCGCGCCGAGCGGCCCGGCGCAGCGCTCGGCGGGTGAACCGAGGATCAGTCGCCACCGCTCCAGGGCGGGGTCGGGTGGGGTCACCGGTCGTTTCCCTTCGGGTCGTCCTCCGTGCCATGGGCTGTCCGGGCCGGGTTCTCCCCGCGGGTCCCATGGCAGGGTCCGTGTACGGTCCCGGTGCTGTCCGCGAGCCCGGGTTCCTCCGCGGCCCGGTGCACGGCTGTCTTCCGCGTTCCGTCGGCAGCGGTGCCGGGACCGTTCGGGACCCCGATCGGGCCGTCCACGACTGCGGGCCGGGTCCGCGCTCCGCTTCCGGCCTCGCCCCCGGCTGCTGACGGCGGTGGCCCTTCCGTTCCCGTTCCTGTTCCCGGGCCCGTTCCCGGCACCGGTTCCGTTCCCGGAACCGGTGACGCTCCCGGCTCCGGCCGGGGCGGTGTGCCGAGCCCGTACCGGGTCAGCAGGGTGCCGACCCGCTCCTCCAGCGCCCGCGCGGCGGCCGGCGCCATCGGGTCGCCACTCGTGCGCAGCAGGGCGCGGGCCGAACCGCGCACACCGCGCAGTTCCAGCAGCCGGCCGGCGATCCGCTCCCGCTCCCGGGGCGGGAAGAACGCGAACGCCTGGCGGAGGGCGGGCAGCGCGGCGAGGAAGGCGCCCTCGCTCATCCCGCCCACCGTCCGGTCCAGCACGCCGACCAGATCACCGATGTCGTCGCGGGAGACGGCGAACAGCCCGGCCAGCCAGTCGCCCAGCACGTCGGGGCCGAACTCGGCCATCGCCGCCGCCGGTCGGCCCTCCGTGCCCAGGGCACGGGCCAGGCCGAAGGCCGCGCCGCGCAGATCGGCCGGGGCCTGCCGGTCGGCCGCGACGCGGTGGGCCGCGCCGGCTGCCGTCTCCCGGTCCAGCGACAGCGGGTGCGGGGCGTGCAGCAGCGCGTCCCGCAGCGCCGCGACCGCCGCGAGCCGCCCCGTGTCCACGCCGGACGACGGGCCGTGCACGCCCTCCAGCAGCCACAGCAGGCGGACGGCCGCACCGTCCACGACCTCCGCGAGGAGCGGGCCGCGCGCCACCCCGTACACCCGGTCGTGGCGCCAGAGACCGAGAGAGGTCGCCAGCACCTCGCCGAGCGCGCCCGGCTCGGGGAGCTCCCGCACCCGGCCGGCCAGGGCCGTCAGCAACTCCCCGGCCAGCGGCCCGACTCCGCAGAGCACGGCGTCGAACAGCGTGCGCGCGAGTCCGCCCGCGTCCGGGCCGTCCCGGCGGGCGCGCTCGGTCAGCGCCGTCGCGGCGGCGTCCGCGAGCCGGGCCCCGTACGCGCCGGCCTCCACCAGCGCCGCGTCCCGGCCGGGCGCGGGCACCCGTTCCCATCGCTCGGAGAAGACCGCCTCCGTCCCGTGCCGCGGCCCGGATCTCCGCTCGTGACCGGGGATACCGAGCACGCGCAAGCGGTGCAGCGTGCGGCTCCGTTCCAGCCCGCGCGGGGTCGTCAGGTCCAGGACGGCCGGCTGCTCGCCGTCGAGACCGAGGCGCTCCAGTTCGGCGGCCACGTCATGGACGAGGGGCGGGGCCGGGGTGCCGGGGTGGAGCCGGCCGGTCCGGTCACCGCAGCAGACCGCGACCATCTCCACGATCGCCGGATGGCTCCCCGGCGCGAGCGTGCCGCGCGCGGTCCACGGGAGGGGCTGGTCGAGGGCGTCGGCGACCAGGGCACCGGCCAGCCCGTCGAGCACGTCGACCCGGGCGGGGACCGGATGGCCGCGCAGCAGGGACAGCCCCTCGGCCTGGGCGCGGGCGGCGATCAGCGCGGCCGTGGAGACCGGATGGCGCCGCTCCCGCAGCCGGCCGGCGACCTCCCGCAGCAGGGTGTCGGCGGCGGCTCGGGGGCCCTCCTCCCACAGCCGCTGGTAGTAGCCGGGCGAGGGCATGCCCGACTGGTATCCGGCGAAGGCGTCCAACTGCTTGAAGGAGTACGGGACGAGGAAGCTGCCCGCCAGAGCCCCGGCCGGCGGCTCCGGCACCTCGGGCCATGCGGCGCGGGTTCCGGACTCGGGCCCGGACTTGCCCTCAGCCCCGGGCTTGCCCTCCGACCCTGACCCGGTCTCTGTCCCGGCCCCGGCTCCCGGCCTTCCGGACCCGGTGTTCGTCCCGGTCTCCCCTGCGCCGGCCCCGGTCTCCGACCCGGACCTGGACTCGGCCCCGGCTGCGGGTGCGGTTCCGGCTCCTGCCCGGCTCCGGGGGGCCGGCCCGGAACCCGTTACGCCCCTTGTGCCCGGGCCGGGCTCGGTTGCGGCGCAGGGCTCGGGCTCGGCTCCGGTCGTGGAGGTGGCTCCCGTTTCGCCCCGGGCACCGGAACCGGCGTCACCGGTGGGCTGCGGTTGCCCCTCTGGGGAGAAGCCGGTGAGGGCACGGAGGGCGGGCTGGTGGAAGCCGCCGGTCACCACCAGCACCGGCCGGCCGCCGGCCCGTTCGGCGGCCGCGCGGACCCAGGACGCCATATACGCCTCGCGGGCCCGGTCGCCCTCGTCGGCCTCCGCGTCACCGCGGACGACGGCGAAGTAGGTGTCCAGGCGCTCGGCCATCTCCGACAACGCGCCGAAGCGGGCAGCGCCGGCCCCGTCCGCCGCCCCCGCTGTGCCGGCCGCCGCCTCCGCGGCCCCGGCCCGCGTTTCCGCGGGGTCCGGTCCGTCCGTGCCGGCGGGCCCGGCCGCGTCCGTGTGGTCCGCGACCTCGAACAGCCGGTCCCAGAGCGCGTCCACGGAGTCGGCCGCGAACCGTTCGCAGAGCCGGGTGGTGGCCTCGGCGTAACGGGCCTCCGCGTCCGCGAAACGGTTGACGCGCTCGGCGAACGCCGGGTGCCAGGCCGGCAGGTCGATGAACAGGACCTCGGCGCCCGCCGCCCGGCCCTCGGTGAGCGCCACCCACTCCGGCGAGTAGTCGCACAGGGGTGCCCAGGACGTGGCCGCCCGTTCCTCGTCCCGGTAGTGGCCGAACACCGCCACGGGCAGTTCGTGCCCGAGCAGCAGCTCGTCCAGCCGGCCGTTCATGTCGGCCGGGCCCTCCACCAGGACGTACGAGGGCCGCAGCGCGCGGATGGCATGGGCCACCAGCCGGGCACAGGCAGGGGAGTGGTGGCGTACCCCGATGAAGGTGACGTCCGCGTCGGGATGAGAACGAGGCCGGGGACGGGCACCGGCATCCGGACCGGCCACGGCCCCCGTCCCGCCCGCACCCGTGCCGGCGCCCCGGCCCGCGTCGGCTTCCGCGGACCCGTCCGCCGCTGTCGCTGTCATGAACGTGCCCCCTCAGCCGTCCAGCAGGTGGCGTGCCCGGTACAGCGCCTTCCACTGCGCGCCGGACCGGCCCTTCACCCGCTGCTCCAGATAGCGGCGCAGCCGGGCCAGATCCTCCGGGCTGTCCTTGGCGGCCGTGCCGGCCAGGCAGGACACCACATCCGCGGCGCCGCCCGGCTCCCCGCGCAGGAACCAGCCGCGGACGCCGACCGCGTGGGCCACCGCCACCGCCTCGGCGGTGCTCATCACGGCGTCCGGACGGCCGGCCCGCGCGCCCTCGCCGCCCGCCCCGGACCGCAGTTCGCGGAAGGTGGTGACGAGCACCTCCAGGACGTCCCGCTCCGGGGGAGCCGTGACGCCGGAGCGGCGGAGCAGGGCGGTGGTCTCGGCCTCCACCAGCGCCAGTTCGGTGTCGAGGTCGGGGATCGGGAACACCGTCTCGAAGGTGAAGCGGCGCTTGAGAGCGGCGCTCATCTCGTTGACCCCGCGGTCGCGGGTGTTGGCGGTGGCGATGACGTTGAACCCCTGCCGGGCGAAGACCATGCCGTCCGGGCCGTCCAGCTCCGGTATGGCCACGACCCGTTCGGACAGCAGCGACAGCAGCGAGTCCTGGACCTCCAGCGGGCAGCGGGTGATCTCCTCGAACCGCACGATCCGGCCCTCCGCCATGCCGCGCAGCATCGGCGCCGGCACCAGGGAGCGTTTCGACGGGCCCTCGGACACCAGCAGGGCGTAGTTCCAGCCGTACTTGATCTGGTCCTCGGTGGTGGCCGCGCCGCCCTGCACGGTGAGGGTGGAGGTGCCGCTGACGGCCGCCGCGATCAGCTCCGACAGCAGCGACTTGGCCGTGCCCGGCTCGCCGACCAGCATCAGGCCGCGGCTGGTGGCGAGGGTGACCAGAGCCCGTTCGACCAGGGACGGGTTGCCGACGAACTTCCGGGTGACGCCGGCCTCCTCGTCACCGGTGATGAAGCGGCGCGCGGCGCGCAGGCTGAGCCGCCAGCCCGGCGGGCGCGGCGCGTCGTCCGCGGCGCGCAGGGCGGCCAGCTCCCCGGCGTACCGGACCTCGGCCGGGGGCCGCTGCCACGACTCCCCGTCACCGGGCCGGCCGTTCTCCGGCGCGCTCGCGCGGGGGAGGGTCTGGTCCTCGTGGGTGCTCATGCGGCGGTCAGCTCCGTCAGGTCGGCGATCACCTCGGAGAGGATCACGGGATCGACGTCCGCGAAGGCCAGGTCGATGCCCTGGTGCGGCGGGGACCAGTCACCCGGCCGGTTGTGCAGCCACACCGCCTCCACCTTCTGCTCGGGGAAGATGTCGATGGCGCCGACGGCGATCCCGTCGCTCGGGTTGAGGATCACCCAGCGCTTCTCGGCGACCCGCCGGGAGATCCAGCACTCCACCCCGGCGTCCTGCGGCTCGCCGCGCTGCCAGCCGCGCCGCTCCAGGCCGAGCAGTTTGCGCGTGTCCACAGTGATGCCCTCGAAGCGCCCGAGCCGGCCGCCGGCGGCCTCCTGCCCGGTCAGCCGGTGCACGGGGCGGCCGAGCTGGGGGAAGGGCTGCAGGATCTCGTAGTCCGCGAACAGCTCGGACCACACGGGGAGTTCGGCGCCGAGGTGCAGCGGGTGGGCCAGCCGCACGGTGGCGTCCCCGGGAAGCGTGAACTCCTCGTCCCCGGCGTCGGCGAACGTGCGGTCCTCCGCGACCCGGAACGCCGTCACGGAACGCTTCCCCGGCGCCCCGCCACCGGAATCCGCGCCACCGGAGCCAGTGGCGGGGGCGCCCGCCCCGGCTCCGCCGGCCTCCGCGCCGCCCCCCGTCTCGCACAGCCACACGAGCCGCCGCACCAGGTGCCCCAGCAGCGGATGCGCCACGAACAGCTCGCGGAACTCGGCGGCGGTCCACACCCGCCCCTCCACCATGGCGCTCTCGAACCGGCGCACCTGGTCGGAGGCGACCGTCCGCACGTCCTTCTTCAGCGCCAGGAACCTCTTCCGCTCCAGCGGCGCCAGCTCCGCGTCGTCCCGCGCCCCCGGTTTGGGGAGATCCTTGCGCCGCTTGCCGTCCTCGTCGAGCACATACGGACGCAGCTGCTCGTCGAAGCCGACGGTGAAGCGGCGCGGGCCGTAGTCCACGACCGCCGAGCCGTTCGCGTCGAGCCCGAAGTCCGGCACCAGCCGGTCGGCGAGCTGCTCACCGGAGAGCCCGAGTCCGGCCGCCACCTCCGCGATCTTCTCCTTCGCCCGCACCTTCAGAGCCTTGAACTTCACCCGCTGCGCGATGCCGTGCAGATGCATCAGCGCCACGTCGCTGCCGATGGCGGCCAGCACGTCCAGCCCTTCCACGGCCCGGTGGTGCGCCCCCTGGCCCGGCCAGGCCCGCAGGACCGGGGAGAGCGCACGCACCGTGTCGTCGTCGCCGAGCAGCCCCAGCGCGTGCAGCGCCCAGCTGTCCCTCGCCGGCATCCCGGCCAGCCGCCACTGCTCGAACAGCGCCCAGGCGAAGTGGGCGAGCGAGGCGGGGTCGCAGGTCTCCCGGACGATGCCGACGCCCGGGTAGACCTGACCCGGCTTGGAGATCGCCAGCATGGTGAGCAGATGCCGGACCGACGCCGACGGCAGCGCACCCCCGTGGCCGCGGAGCAGCACCTGCGGCAGCAGCGCGGGCTCGGCCCAGGCGTCCACCCGCGGCATCCGCGCGGGCAGGGCGTTCTCCAGCGGGTCGGCCGACAGCAGCTCCTCGACGGCGGCCGCGGCCTCGCTCCCGTAGCCGGCGGCGGCCTCGCGCACCGCGCCGGCGCCGTGCCGGGCGGCGATGAGCCGCAGGGCGTGCTCGGCCCTGCGCCGGGCGGGACCCGCGGCGCCCACCGCATCCGGCACGAGCAGGGCCGCGGGGGCGGCCCCGTGCCGCTCGAACCACGAACGGGCCGTGCCGGCGGCCGACTTGAGCCGCATGGACCAGTCGGCCATCAGCCGGGCGACTTCCACGTCCAGGTACGGCAGCAGGATGGCGCCGACCGTGGCCGGGTGCCGGGCCGCCGTCCGGCGCAGCCCCGGCAGGGCCTCCGTGCCGAAGCGGGCGGCGACCGGCTTCATCGCCTCGTCGGCGTCCCAGAGGGTGTCCGGCTGCCAGTCGGCCAGCAGGGGGCGGACGAGATCCTCGGGGCCCTCGGCGAACAGATTGACGGTGTGATGGCGCAACGGGCCGCCGCCCTCGCGGAGTCTGGCCACGTCCTTCTCCAGCCGGAACCGCCGGTACCACTCCCGGCTCGAGGACTCGGTGGCCGCCCACTCCTCCCGCTCGCCCGGCAGCCACACCACCCGCGCCGGCGCGCCGGCCGACAGGCCGGTGACGGTCCGCGGCTTCCTCACCACGCGCTTGCGGGTCCACGGCGGGCTCACCAGCAGCGCGGGCAGCGCCTCGGCGGGGGCGTCCGCGACCCGGCCCGCCGGGTCCAGGAGCCCCGCCACCGTCTCCGCCGCCCCCTCGGAGAAGCCGTCCAGCCGGGGTTCCAGCAGTTCCCGGTGCACGGCCACATGCGCGGCCAGGATCTGCCGGGCCGTACCGGACTCCCGCCCGGACCCGGCAGCCGCCTCCGCCAGCATCCGCGCGGCACGCACCGGATACCGCCGCGCGGCCTCCAGCAGCGCGGTCCGGACATGCTTGTCCTCGAAGCGGGCCAGCAGCATCCCGAACGCCTCGTCGGTCGGCAGCTCCACGAGCGCGCCGGCCATCGCCTTCATCGCATCGGCCGAGGCGTAACTGTTGGCCAGATAGGCGTCGATGAGACCGGCCACGGCCGTGCCGGTGCCCTCGGCGAGGGTGGCGACGGTGGCCAGGGTGCCGTTGACCGGGTTGACACCGGGCCCGGCCGCCAGCCGGTGGAGCTGCTCCGGCGCGTACAGCGACTCGAAGAGCAGGGACCGGATCGAGTGGTCCTCCGTTCCGCTCGGCCCCGGATCGGCGCAGCACTCGTCCACCCAGCCGGTCTCACCCGGCACCAGGTAGGCGGCGACGATCCGGCGCCGCGTCCCGCTCGCTTCCCCCCGGACCGCGGCGACGGCGGCGACGGCCTCGCGGTGGGTGTCCTCGCCGGCGACCGCGAGCAGCGCCCGGACCCGGTCGGCGGCCGGCCGTCGCATGTGGCTCAGGTACTGGTGCGCGCCCTCGGGAAGCGCCCCGAGGGAGTCCGCGGTCCGGATGTGCCGCTGGTTGTAGGCGACCCTGACCTCCACGTCGAACAGCTCCACGACGGCGTGCGCGGCGAACGGCAGGCCGTGCAGCAGGACCCAGGCGTCGACCACGGGTTCGTACCGCCGCTGCCAGCTCTCGGTGATCACCGCGAGCACCGCGGCGCCCAGCGGATCGGCCTCACCGGCGAGATGGGCCCGCGCCGCGGCCGCCATCCGCTCGTCGCGGCCCTCGGCTCCGAGTGCCTTCCGGATCGACTGCTCGCCCGCGCGGAGCCGGCCGTGCCACAGCTCCACCGCGTCTTTGGCCGGCGCGGCCACGGACCGGCGCAGCCCGCCGCGGCGCGGCCGCACCTGGCGCCGCCAGGTGGCGGGCAGGACGAAGGTGTCCTCGTCCGGGGCTTCCTGTGCCTCTTGGGCTTCCGGGACTTCCGGTGCTCCCGGGGCGGCTTGCCCGGCTCGGGCGGCGGCACCCGCCGTACCGGCCGAGCCGGAGGCACCCGTCGCCGCGCCGGAGGCCGGGCCGCCGGGGGCGCCCGGGCCGTCCACGGCCACGTACCCCTTGCGCTCCTTCTCCCCGGTCACCTTCGCCAGATACGCCTCCGCGCCCTCGGCGGAGCCGCAGTCCTTCTCCTGGGTACGGCCCTGCGAACCGATCCGCCCGTACCGGACGGTGACCACCGCCCCGGCCGAACCGGCCTCCCAGAACTTGGCCGCCTTGCCGTCCGCGAACTCCCAGCGCCGCATCTCCGCCCCTCCCCTGAAGCCGGCCGGACCTGCTCCGGCCTGCTCCGATCCGTTCCACCCCGCCACAGCGCACACGTCACCCCCGGGGGCACACGCGTGGATTCCACCCGAGCTCCGTGAGCCGGGCGATCAATGGGCTTCACCTTAGGACCGGGTACTGACAGTGACACCCGGGGCGCCGGGAACGGCCGCCGGCCGGTCCGCCGCGGGACTGGCCGGTGCGGCCGGGTACAGGCCTCATCTCCCCGCTCCTCTGCCGGGACCCCGGCGCGGTCTGGCCGGTTCATCCCCGTTCCGGCAGCGGGTCCTCGAAGTGCCAGCCACGCGCGAGCAGTTCGTCGACCGCGGCCACGGCCGTGCGCAGCCGTTCCCCGGGCGGGCCGGTGAGCAGCAGGTGGGGCAGGCCGCGGCGGGTGAGCTCGGTACGGAAACGGCCGGTCATCCAGGCGCGCAGGTGTTCGCCGTCGCGCAGTCCGTCGTCCTCGAAGGGGACGCCCGTGTGGTCGGTGAGCAGCCACAAGTGCTGCCGGCCCCGGGCCGCGACGGCCTCGACCGCCGGGCTGCGGCCGCCCAGATAGCGCTCGTGCCAGATGGTGGTGGCCAGGGCGTCGGTGTCGCAGAAGAGGACGGGGGAGCCGGCACCCGCCGCAGCGTCCTCCTCCGCCGACTGCCGTTCGGCGATCAGTTCGAAGTCGGCCGTATCCCAGGTGACGTCGTCGAACCCCGCGCCCGGTCTGGCCGCGCGCAGCCGCGCGTACTTCTCCGCACTGAACCGGCGCCCGTACTCCGGCACCCACCGGGTCTCCGCCCAGACCCCGCCCCGGGCGCGGTAGTGCACGGCCAGGGCGCGGGCCGTGGTGGTGGTGCCCGTGGACTCCGCGCCGACCACGACCACCCGGCGGGCCAGCGCCGCGCGCACCGGGGCCGCCAGGTGGGACCAGCACCCGGCCGGGTCCGCACGGACGGCCGTCCCGGAGACCGGGTACGCGGTGCGGCCGGCGTCCACGGTCACGGCCACCGCCCCGAAGCGGCGGCCGAGTTCGGCCCCGTACGCCTCCGAGGTGAAGACGGCGTCGACGCGGTCCGGGACGGCGGCCCGGAAGACCGCCATGTGCGCGTCCCACACGGCGGGGTCGGAGTAGTCGACGGGCACGTCGTCCACCGCGCCGACCACCTCGACGTGCTCCTCCGGGTGCACCGCCCGCATCCACGCCACCCGCTCCGCGAGCGGGACCGACTCCACGGAGGAGGCGCACACCAGCACGGTGAGGCGGCGGCAGCGCGCGGCGGCGCTGCGCACCAGGTGATGGTGACCGGCGTGCGGCGGATAGAACTTGCCGAGCACCAGCCCGTGCCCGAATACGGGCCCGCGCCCGTGCCCGTGCCCTCGGTCGTCCCCGCGGCTTTCCGTGCCCTCGGCCGTGCGAATCGAAGAGGTGTCCCCTTCGACCGCGCCTCCGTGGGTTCCTTCGGCCGTGTCCTGGTACGTACTCACGCCGCGGCCTCCACCGGGCCCCGGTCCGTGGGTTCCGCCGGCCCTGTCGGCCCCGTTGGTCCCCCTGGCCCCGACGGAGCAGAGGTGGCGATCAGTTCACGCCGCCAGCTGCGCAGCCCGAGCAGGCACAGGGCCATGAAGCCCAGGTAGAGCAGCGCGGTGAGGTACAGCCCCTTGTAGGCGTAGAGGGGGACGTAGACAACGTCGGCGGCGATCCACAAGTACCAGGACTCGACCTTCTTCCGGCACTGCCCGTAGGTCGCGGCCAGCGACAGGGCGGTGGTCAGCGCGTCCCAGAAGGGCACGGTGGAGTCGGTGGCACGGTCCAGTAGCAGGGTGAGCAGCACCGTGCCGGTGAGCGTGGCGGACGCCAGAACCCACCAGGTACGGGCCGGCGTACGGCTCACCGGCAGGCGGCCCGAGGCCGCCTCCGGGCCGCCGGTCACCCAGGCCCGCCAGCCGTACACCGCCAGCGCGATATAGACCACCTGCAGCCCGGCGTCCGCGTACAGCCCGGCGCCCGCGAAGAGGAGGATGAAGAAGAGGTTGTTGGCGATGCCGATCGGCCAGTTGGCGATGTGCTGTCGGGCGACGAGCCACACGCACAGCGCCCCGCTGCCGAAGCCCAGCACCTCCACCCAGCTGACCGGGGTGTCCAGCGCGGTGAAGAGAGGCTGTTGGAGGGGAGCGAGCAGGTCCGCGATGTCCACGCGGCGACCTCCTTAAATGTCAGAATGACGATAAGCGCAAGGGGGTGGCCGGGACAAGGGGGTTGGGCATCCTCCACCGCCGCCGGACGGCGAGGGCTCCGGCCGGCGCTGGTGCCGTACCTCCGCGGCGGTCGCACCCCCTCCGCTGTGCGGACCGGGTGGGTCGGCGCAGGTCACGGAGGGTGTTGGCCTAGGATCCGGTGGAACATTCGATGGGGGAGGGCCCGTGGCCGGGAAACAGGACGTGGCGCAGTCGGTCGAGCTGGTTTTCAGCCCCACCGCCAAGGACATCGGGGAGGCTCTGCGGGCACGGCGGCGCCTCAACCGTCGCAGGCATCTGCTGTTGATCGGGGCGCTGTTCGCCCTGATCTATGCCGCGGTGGTGGTTCTGTACCTCGCCCTGGACACCCCTTACCCCTACGGTTCGGCCGCGATTCCGACGCTCGCGGGCGCGCTGGCGGGCGGCCCGGCCTTCCTCATCGCCCGGCGCGTCCAGGTCCGGATGGTGTCCCGCTTCGCCCGGGCCCAGGGGGAGTGCCGCGCCATGGTGAGTGACGACGGCGTGCGCGTCGTCGTGGCGAACGGGGATTCGCGGCTGGGCTGGGAGCTCTACCCCCGGTACGTGGAGACGGCGAACCTCTTCGTGGCGCTGAGCCGGGACAAGAGCGCGATGGGCGTCGCTATGCTCCCCAAGCGCGGGGCCGACGGGCCCGGTGACGTGGACCGGCTGCGGGAGATCCTCGACCGCAACGCTGTCCGCGCCGGCCGGTAGGCGCGGCCCGCCACGGCCCCGGGCCCGGTCCCCGGGCCGCAAACGCTTTCCGCCATGTTCGAGGAGCCGAATGGGGCAGGACAACCGGCCCTCCTGGGCGTCCCACGGGCTCTCACCCGGCACCCTTCGGCGCCGAGAACGGGGGAGGCGTTCGGGCGGCCGGACAGGTTGCCCATTTCTGGCCAACTGAAGAACAGAGAAGGGTTGCGACTGAAATTTTCAGAGGTGTATATACACCAGCGTATGTTCGGGCCCCGATCGAAGCCTGGGGGCACTTCGGCGACATCGCGGCCTCGCACGTCCCTCCACCCGATGTAATTCGGCGTGCACCAACCGGCAGCCGCACATGCCGTGCCGCCGTGCAGGGTCATGGCTGTCCCTTGCGCGCGCTCCCTCTCCGGAAGGACCCCCCACATGTACTTCCAACGTCACCGGCGGCCCAGATTATGGGCGGCCGCAACCCTCGTCGCCGTCGCGAGCCTGGCGGCGCCCACCCTCACCGCGCAGGCCGCCGACACCCGCCCGTCGGACACCCTGCGCGTCCAGGACAACCCCTCCTGGGGCAAGGAACTCCCGCCCGCCGACGCGCCCACGAGCCGCGCCTACGACCTCATCGTCGAGGACAACGACAAGGGGTACGCGCCGCGCAGCGGTGAGTGCTCCAAGGAGATCCACGCGCGGTACTGGGCCTACGGGCCCGACGGCAAGGTCTACCCGACCTGGCACCCCGCCAAGGACGCCGGCGGGTGCACCTTCGGACACGAACACGGTGACGACCCGCGCCGTTCCGAGTTGTTCTCCACGGTCGACTGGCCCACGTTCGGCTACACCAGCGAGGTGCTGGCCGGGTCGAAGCCCGAGAGCAGCCACCGCCACGAGGACCACGTCGGGCACAAGGTCCTCTCGGTCAACAACATCAACGTGATCCAGGGCGACAACGGCACGAGCTTCTTCCCGCCGCAGGGCAACACGATCGCGACCTGCGACGTGCTGCTCAAGTTCCACCAGGGCACCCACTCGCCGGACGCCTTCGCCAACAACGCGCACGAGCTGATCTACAACAACAAGTGCACCCGCAACGGGCAGACCTTCGAGGCCCGGTACACCGCACTGATCCCGCTCGGCCGCCCGGGCGGCTTCGGCGCCACGGACTGCCCCGGCCCCGGCCTCGGCATGGGCTTCAAGAACGTCGGCCCGGCCGTCCCGGGTGACTCGCCGTCGGACACCAGGTCCCTCGGCCGGCTCATCACCGACGCGGGCTGCGTCCAGGCGATCCGCGAGGGCAAGACGCACTACGAGCCCATCACGAACTCGTACATCCCGTTCGACACGAACGACCTGCACGAGTTCTGGTTCTCGGACGTGACGGTGCAGGGCGCCGGGGTGAACTTCAACATCGGCCCGCTGTTCTACGTCCTCAACCCGAGCCGGTACTTCGACTCCGGCAAGCCGAACAACATCGCGCGCCAGGTCGACCTCTGCTACGAGAACATCCGCGGCCAGTACTGCGACCAGGTCCGCCAGACCACCCAGCAGACCGGGAAGCGGGTCCAGTGGGACGACGTGGAGTCCCCGTTCAAGGGAACGCTGCGCGAGTTCCGGCCCGGCACGCTGCGGCTCAGCAACAGCGGCCCCACCACCGTCTACACGGACGTGTACGGGCGCAACGTCTCCACCTCGCCGTTCGACGGCTCGATCAAGCAGTACTTCTCGGGCAACAGCGGCGACCAGATGTACCTCCGGGGCGCCACGCGCGACTACGCGGCCAACTCCAGCGACCGCATCCACGCCCCGAACTGACCCCTATCACCCCCACACGGAAGGCAGTTGACCCACTGACCCCCTGATCACCGATCCACAGGAGGGCCCGCAGCGGAACCAACCGCTGCGGGCCCGCCCGGTGAACGAGAGTGTGCTGCTGTGCGGGCCACACCCGCCGTCAGCCCTGAGGGATCGTGCCGTTCCGGATGGCTGTCACAAAGGCGGACCAGCCATCGGCCGGGATGGTGAGGGAGGGGCCGTCCGGGAGCTTGCTGTCCCGGACGGGGACCGCGCCCGGGATGTTGTCGGCGACCTCGACGCAGTGACCGCCGTCGCCGTTGCTGTAGGAGGACTTTCGCCACACCCTGGGGCTCGGGTCGTCTACCGGACTCATGGCGTTGCGTGCTCCTTCGCCGCCGATTCGATCAGGGCAAGGGATGCCTTGGGGGACAGAGCGGCAGCCCTGACGAGATCGTAGGCCCGCCTGTACTGGGCCACCAGCCTTGGTTCATCGATGAGTTGGCCGGTGTAGGCACCTTCCGTATAGGCAACAGGAGGTGCGTCGTCAAAGGCCATGAGGCAGACGAGGCCGTTCATGAAGGTCTGCTCACCGGCTGAGTCGGGCAGAACCTGCACTTTAACGCGGTGGTGGTTGCGGCTGAGGTCTGCGAGATGGACCAACTGATCCCGCATGATCTCGTTGCTGCCGATCTGTACCCGCAACGCTGCCTGATGAATGATGGTCCAGAGTTCGGGGGGTGTTGGACCGTCGAGAAGTCGGCCGCGCTCCATGCGTGCGGTGACATGGTCCTCGATTTCGTCCGGTGGTGCGAAAGGCTGCGCAGCGGTGGTGAGAGCACGTGCGTACGCAGCCGTTTGAAGCAGTCCGGGCACCAGCATGGGCGAGAAGTCACTGATGGCGGTGGCATGCCTCTCCAGGTCCGCTGCGTCCGCGAAATAGTCCGGGTGTTTCGAGAGCCGGGCGAGTCGGCAGAGGCGCTGCAAGTGTTCGCCGGTGCCCAGGACTTCGTCCAGGAGTCTGGACACCTCCGGCTGGGGGCGGCGGGACGCCGACTCGAAGCGGCTGATGTAGTCGCGCGAGCAGAAGACGCGCTCGCCGAGCTGGTGCTGGGTGAGACCGGCGGCCTCGCGCAGGCGGCGCAGCTCGGCCCCGAAGAAGGTCTTGGGCGAGCTGTAGGGGTCGAGGTTCTCGGCGTTCTCAAGACGGTCGGTCGTCACGGTGCGGTGCCCCCGATGCGTTGCACGTGTTGAGCTGGGTGGTTCCACTCAACGTAGTGACCACATCGCGCACGGCGTGCGGGTCTTGCGGGAGTTGACCGCGACAATCCACCGGTCGGGTGACGGGCGGCCCGCCCGCCCCGCCCGCTCCCTCCACGTCCGGTACGGCCCTCGCCACCGGGAAGTGCGCTGCGCCGCACGCCCGTTCAGCGCATGCGGCCCAGCAGCTCGCGGAGTCTGCGGGCGTCGCGCAGCCGCTGTTCGTACGTCGCGCCGGCGCCGAGCAGCAGGAGTCCGGCCAGCGCGGGCGGGACCCAGCGCGGCAGCGCGTCCGCCATCTGCACGAGGTACGGGGCGAGTTCGTGCAGGGCGACGAGCGCCAGCACCCCGCCGCCCAGCAGCAGCGGTGCCTGTAGCCGCGAGCGGGCGCCGAGCAGGGTCAGGCCCAGCGCCGCCAGGCCCAGCAGCAGCGGACGCGTCCAGCCGCTGTCCGTCCACACCGCCGCCAGGCTCGGCAGAAGCGTCACGGACAACCCGGGGCCGTACGCCACCCAGGAGGAGGCCGTCGCGTCCGCGCGGCGCCGCAGCAGTCCGACCACCAGGGCCGGGACGGTCACCGGAAGGGTGTACGCCTCCGGGGCCTCCACCCCGGCGGCGCCGAGCCGCACCCACGTGGCCAGGACGAACAGCGCCGTGGCCGCGTATCCGGCGGTGCGGCGGCGGTCGGCGCGGAGCGCGCAGCCCGCGGCCACCACACCGGCCAGGGCCAGCACGGCGGCGAGGACGGCCGCCGGTCCGGTGGCCGCGAGGGTCAGGGCGAGCAGTCCGGTGGCCGCGCCCGTCACCTCCAGCGGAAGCCCGGCCGGGCGCTTCCGCAACCGGGCCGCCAGCAGTTCCACGGCGGCCGCCGCGGCGAGGACCACGAACGCCGTGCGGTGAGCGGGGAAGCCGGCGCCCGCGCACAGCGCCACCACCAGTCCGACGGCGCTCGCCACCGCCGCGCACGCCGTCACGGGCTGCCGCACGCGGCCGTCCGCCGGTGAGGTCGCGGCGGCCACCGTGAACGCCACCACGAGCGCCGCCAGCGCCCCTTGCGTCACTGGCCGTTCGGCCATGCTCCAGGCCGCGGCCGTACCCGCCACGGCCACGGCGCAGGCGAGCGCGGTACGTGAGACCACCACGGACCCCGAGGTCCCGGCCGCCACCAGCAGCACGGCCGCCTGTGCGGTGAGCAGCAGGACCGCCACCGGATACGGGAGGTCGAGGGTCACCGGCAGCACCGCCGCCGCGGCGGCGGCGAGAACGAGGGCGCCGGCGGGGGCGGCCCCGTGTCCGGGCCACGGGGCTGTCCCTGGGGCCGGGGCCGGGGATGGGGCCGTCGCCGTCCCCGCGTCCGCCGCCGTCCCGGGTCGCCCGGCGCGCAGCCGGGACGCCGCGCACACGGAGACGGCCAGCATCGCCAGGACGACGGGCACGACGGTGCCGCCCGGCCAGAGCACGCCGGGCGCGACGGCGGCGCGCGCCCCGCGCGGGGCGCCCTCCCACACCGCGTCCACCCAGCCGAGCGGCCCCAGCAGAGCGGAGGCCGTGTCCGGCAGGACCCACAGCAGGGCCAGCGCATGAACGACGCCCGAGGCCACGGCCGTACCGCGCTCCGCCGCACGCTCCGGCGCGCGGCGCCCGACCGCGCTCACGGCGTACGGCAGCAGCGCGGCGCACAGCAGATAGCCCGCCACGCCGAACCCGGCGGGCAGGGCCATGCGCAGCAGTCCCCCGGCCGCCGTGACGACGGCCAGCCCGGCGACCGCGGCGGGAATGGCCGGGGACACGAGGCGGGCGCGCGGTCCGCGGTGTGACCGGAGGGCGAGGGAGTGCAGCGCGGGGCTGCGGCCCGGTACCGGGCCCGATGCCGTGCCTGTAACCGGCCGGGCGTCCGGAGCCGTCCGGGGCGTGGCGGCGTCCGCGTCGGGCGCGGGCGGGACGGAGCCCGGTACCGGGCCCGATGCCGTTTCCGTAACCGGCCGGGCGTCCGGAGCCGTCCCGGGCGGGGTGGCGGCCGCGCCGGATGCCGGGAGGCGGGCCGCGACGGACCACAGGACCACGGCCGCGCCGCACAGCAGGAGGGCGCCCCGCGCCGCCTCCGCGATGTCCCACGCGTTCACCGACATCCACACCGCCGGTATGAGACCGGCGGCGCCCGCGAGCGTGCCCAGGGCCGCCGCCGTGCGCCGGATCGCGGGCTGCGCGAACCGCAGGGCGATCACGGCGTCGAGCGCGGCCGTGGCCAGCAGCGCGGCGCCGGAGCCGAAGGCGTCCGCCTCCACCGCGATCGACCAGAGCAGCAGCGGCAGTTGGGCTGGCAGCACGGCCAGGGCGGGGATCAGCCGCGGCACCCGGCCACCGCCGTCCGGAAGAGCGCGGCCCGGAACACCACCATGCGGAGTACCGCCGCTCGGAACGCCACGGCCCGGAACGCCGTCGCCCGGGACACCAGCAGTTGAACGCCCGGCCGCGCCGCCTGCCACGCCACCGTCCGCCGCACCAGCCGCGGCCCCGCCGCGCGCGACGCCGGCCGCCGTGTCACCGGAGGACGCGCCACCGGCCTCCGGGCCTGCGGCGATCCCCGCGCCGCTCCGTCGTCCCTCAACTCCCGCCGGGGAGGGGCTCTTCGCCCCGGGCGGTGACACAAGCTCGGACAGCAGCCGGCTGTACCCGGCCCACACCACGGCCAGCACCGCGCTCACGACAGCCGCGTACGCCGTGCCGTCGAGGTCGGGGAGGGCCACCCGGTGCAGGGCGTAGGCGTCCAGCACCAGCAGGAGCAGCCCCAGGCAGGCGATCACCTCCGCCGTGGCGCCCAGTCCGCGCCGCAGCAGCGGCACGGGCACCGCGAGCGCGCAGACGGTCAGCACGCCGAGCACCGCCGCACGGCCGCCGATGCCCATCCGGCCCCAGCTGAGGACGGTGAAGGCGATCACGGCGACGGCCAGGAGAATCCCGCCGAGGGTCAGCAGCACGTTCCGCACCGTCGGCGCCCCGGCCTCCCGCCGGTCCGCCGGGCGCGGGAGCGTACTCCCGGGCCCGCCGCTCGCGGCCCAGGCGCGGGATTGCCGTCCCCACAGCTGTGCGAGGAGCTCCGACCTGCGGGCGAGCAGCCGGGCACGCTCGGCGTCGATCCGGGCCAGTGCGCGGTCGATCTCCCGCAGTTCGGCTTCCGCGTCCCCTCCGGGGGCACGCAGGGGCGGTGGCTCGTTGTTCATGGGCGGGAGTCTGTCGCCCTCAGCGGTCCCCGGCATGGGTACCCCTACTCAGTCGAACGTGAGTACCGTCCCGGACAGGGCGGTCCGCACCACAGCGCACCTTCACGGCGCACCTACTCCCCCGGCGGGGGAGCGCCCCGCCCCGGCGTCCACGGTTCCGGGCGGCTGTGCCTTCGGGTGGGACCGGGCAGGGCCGGGGGACGGGCCCGGGACTGTTCGACGGGGAGCGTCGCTGGTGTGGACGCACTCTACGCCGCCGTGAGCTGCGATCCCATGCCCGGAGCCCGACAGCCCGGAGCCCGACAGCCCAGGGCCCGACAGTCCGGGGCCCCGGCCCCCGCGGAGCCGGCCCGAGGAACGGCAACGGCCGCAGGAGCCAGCCGGTTCGGGGGGCTGGCCAAGACGTCGGCCGGGAGGCGGAGTCCGCCGGCAAGAGGTCGCCGGGACGGGAAGGGAAGCCCGCTGGGGAGGGGGAGACCGGGGAAAGGCGGGAAGGGAAAGCAAGGACCAAGCAAAAGCGAGAACCGAGGAGGAGCCGCCCATGGACCCGCACCACTACCGCTTCCGCAGCCTCTGGACGCTCGACGCACCCCCCGGGGCGGTCTACGCGGTGCTGGAGCGGCCCGAGGAGTACCCGCTGTGGTGGCCGCAGGTCCGGGAGGCCGAGCGCACCCCGTCCGGCGCCGGCCGGGCCCGCTTCCGCTCCGTCCTCCCGTACGACCTGGTCGTCACCGCGCGCGAGAGCCGGCGCGACCCGGCGGCCGGGGTGCTGGAGACGGCCCTGAGCGGCGATCTGGAGGGCTGGGCGCGCTGGACGGTGGCGGCCCGCGCCGGTGACAGCGGCGGCGGGAGCCGGGCGCTGTTCGAGCAGGAGGTGACCGTGCGCCGCAGGCTGCTGCGGGCGCTCGCCGTGCCCGGCCGCCCGCTGTTCCGGGCCAATCACCGGCTGATGATGCGGAGCGGGCAGCGCGGCCTGCGGGCCAGGCTCGCCGAAGCCGTTTGAACGAACTCCTCCGCGCCCTGTATTGTCAGGCCCGAGCCGCAGGGGGAAACCCCGGCACTCCGAGGGCGATTAGCTCAGTGGGAGAGCGCTTCGTTCACACCGAAGAGGTCACTGGTTCGAACCCAGTATCGCCCACCACCCTTGACACACGGCACGGCCCCGCGGCGGGCCGGGCAGGCCACGGGCCCTTCCACTACGGGAGGGCCTTTTCGCCGTCCGGGGCCTTGCCGCCACCCGGCGTCCCGGCCCACGGCCCGGGCCGGCACCGGCCCACCGCTTTCCCGGCCGGTTCCGCGCGGGGCCGACGCCGGATGCGCCGGACGCAAAGCGTTTCGCGGGGCGGCCGTCGGGCTCGGTACGATTCGCATGCGCAGCGTCCGCTGCGGCGCGAACCCATCAGTCAGGAGAGACCGGTGTCAGACGTCCGTGTGATCATCCATCGCGATTCCGAGCGGGAAGAGCGCGTGGTGACGACGGGCACCACGGCGGCCGATCTCTTCGGCGGCGACCGCTCGATCGTCGCCGCCCGCGTGGCCGGCGAGCTGAAGGACCTGGCGTACGAGCTCGCCGAGGGCGACGAGGTGGAGCCGGTCGGCATCGCCACCGAGGACGGCCTGAACATCCTGCGCCACTCCACCGCCCACGTCATGGCCCAGGCCGTGCAGGAGCTCTTCCCGGAGGCCCGGCTCGGCATCGGCCCGCCGGTCAAGGACGGCTTCTACTACGACTTCGACGTCGAGCGCCCCTTCACCCCCGACGACCTCAAGGCCGTCGAGAAGAAGATGCAGGAGATCATCAAGCGCGGTCAGCGCTTCTCCCGCCGCGTCGTCACCGACGAGGCCGCCCGCGAGGAGCTGGCCTCCGAGCCGTACAAGCTGGAGCTGATCGGCCTCAAGGGCTCCTCCGCCACCGCGGGCGAGGGCGCGGACGTGGAGGTCGGCGCCGGTGAGCTGACCATCTACGACAACCTCGACGCCAAGACCGGCGAGCTGTGCTGGAAGGACCTCTGCCGCGGCCCGCACCTGCCGACCACCCGCAACATCCCGGCCTTCAAGCTGATGCGGAACGCCGCGGCGTACTGGCGCGGCAGCGAGAAGAACCCGATGCTCCAGCGCATCTACGGCACCGCCTGGCCGACGAAGGACGAGCTGAAGGCGCACCTCACCTTCCTGGCGGAGGCGGAGAAGCGCGACCACCGCAAGCTCGGCACCGAGCTGGACCTCTTCTCGATCCCCGAGGAGATCGGCTCCGGCCTGGCCGTCTTCCACCCCAAGGGCGGCGTCGTCCGCCGGGTCATGGAGGACTACTCGCGCAAGCGGCACGAGGAGTCCGGGTACGAGTTCGTCTACACCCCGCACGCCACCAAGGGCACGCTCTTCCAGAAGTCGGGCCACCTGGACTGGTACGCCGACGGCATGTACCCGCCCATGCAGCTCGACGAGGGCCAGGACTACTACCTCAAGCCCATGAACTGCCCCATGCACCACCTGATCTTCGACGCCCGGGGCCGTTCGTACCGCGAACTGCCGCTGCGCCTCTTCGAGTTCGGGACGGTCTACCGGTACGAGAAGTCCGGTGTGGTGCACGGCCTGACCCGCGCCCGCGGCTTCACCCAGGACGACTCGCACATCTACTGCACCCGCGAGCAGATGGCGGCCGAGCTGGACTCGCTCCTCACCTTCGTGCTCAACCTGCTCCGCGACTACGGCCTGGAGGACTTCTACCTGGAGCTGTCCACCAAGGACCCGGAGAAGTTCGTCGGCAGCGACGAGGTGTGGGAGGAGTCCACCGAGGCACTGCGGCAGGCGGCCGAGAAGCAGGGCCTGGAGCTGGTCCTGGACCCGGCCGGAGCCGCGTTCTACGGGCCGAAGATCTCGGTGCAGGCCAAGGACGCCATCGGCCGGACCTGGCAGATGTCCACGATCCAGGTGGACTTCAACATGCCGGAGCGCTTCGACCTCCAGTACACCGCGGCCGACGGCTCCCGGCAGCGCCCGGTCGTCCTCCACCGCGCGCTGTTCGGCTCCATCGAGCGGTTCTTCGCGGTGCTGCTGGAGCACTACGCGGGCGCGTTCCCGGCCTGGCTCGCGCCGGTGCAGGCGGTCGGCATCCCGATCGGCGACGCCCACGTCCCGTACCTCCAGGAGTTCGCCGCGGAGGCGAAGAAGCGGGGGCTGCGCTTCCAGGTGGACGCCTCCTCGGACCGGATGCAGAAGAAGATCCGCAACGCCCAGCGCGAGAAGGTCCCCTTCATGGTCATCGCGGGTGACGAGGACGTGGCGAACGGCGCGGTGTCCTTCCGCTACCGCGACGGCTCGCAGAAGAACGGCATCCCGCGGGACGAGGCGCTGCGGGAGATCGCCGACGCCGTGGCCCGCCGCGTCCAGGTCTGATCGTCCGGGTCCGGGCGTCCGGGGTTGAGCCTCCGGGGCCCGGCCTCCGGCCGCACGGCCCCGCCGCCCCGCGCGGGCGGCGGGGGAGGGGGTGGCTCCCGGCCGGGAGCCACCCCCTCGCCGCGTTGCCGCCCGCGCCGGGCGAATATGCTGGCCGTCATGACGAGTGAGCCGGAGCAGCAGATCGGAGTCGGTTCCCAGGACGCCTTCCAGCGCCTGTGGACGCCCCACCGGATGGCGTACATCCAGGGCGAGAACAAGCCGACCGGGCCCGGCTCCGAGGGCTGCCCGTTCTGCACCATCCCGGCCAAGTCCGACGAGGACGGCCTGATCGTCACCCGCGGCGAGCACGTCTACGCGGTGCTCAACCTCTACCCGTACAACGGCGGCCACCTGATGGTCGTGCCGTTCCGGCACGTCGCCGACTACACGGAGCTGGACGAGGCGGAGACGGCCGAGCTGGCCGCGCTCACCAAGCAGGCCATGACGGCGCTGCGCACCGCCTCCGGGGCCCACGGCTTCAACATCGGCATGAACCAGGGTGTCACCGCCGGCGCGGGCATCGCCGCGCATCTGCACCAGCACGTGGTGCCCCGCTGGGGCGGGGACACCAACTTCATGCCGGTCGTCGGCCACACCAAGGTGCTGCCGCAGCTCCTGGCCGACACCCGCCGGCTGCTCGCCGCGGCCTGGCCGGAGAGCTGAAGCCCGGGCGGCCACCGGGACCGGGCCGGGCGGACCCGGCCCCCCGGGGGCCCCGGTGGCGCGGCGGGTGAGAGCCGCGGCTACCGGGAGCCGTAGGGCAGCAGTGCCATCTCCCGTGCGTTCTTCACGGCTTGGGCGAGCCTGCGCTGCTGCTGCCGGGAGACCCGGGTCACCCGGCGGCTGCGGATCTTGCCGCGGTCGGAGATGAACTTCCGCAGCAGGTCGGTGTCCTTGTAGTCGATATAGGTGATGCCTGCGGCGTCCAGCGGATTGGGGCGCTCGGAGCGCCCGCGTCCGGTTTTCCGCCGGGGGCTGCCGGAGTGCGGCACGGTGGTACGTCCTTCCGTTGCGGGGCTGAGGGTTCGGGGCTCGAGTCCGGGGATTCCGGGGGTTCCGGGGCCGGGAGGCCCGGTGCTGCCGATGGCTCAGCGGACCGGGCGCAGCAGGTCGTCGAAGGCCGGGTGGAGACTCCGCCAGCCCTCGGGCCCGGCTGCGTACTCAGCGTCGGTGAGCAGGCAGGACTTCAGGAGGAGCTGGAGCTGGTCGAGGAGCAGGAGGCGGACCTGGACGTGGCCGCGCTGTGGGCGGCGGTGGAGGAGGTCGCCCCGCGCGCCGCCGTGATGACCGCGGCGGCCACGGTGGTCTCGCTGGTGCCCGAGGACGAGAACTCGGCCGAGGTCGCCATGCGGGCCGCGCTCGCGAACCGGTACGCCACGGTGCGTCCGTTCCTCGCGTAGCTGGGTGAGTCGAAGGCGCTGGACGCGGCGAGCGAGGGCAAGCGGGTCCTGGCCGGGGTGCGCGGCCTTCCGGCGCTGGCCCGGCGGAAGGTGTGGGTCAAGCCGCTGCTGCCGCGCGAGGTGGACGACAAGCTCGTGCCGCCCGCGTGGCGCAAGGCGGTGTACGCCAACCCCGACCTGCCGCAGGGCGCGGTCGACCGGGACGCGTACGTGGTGTGCGTGCTGGAGCAGCTGCACCGGGCCCTGAACAACCGCGCCGTCTTCGCCTCGCCCTCGCACCGCTGGTCCAACCCGCGGGCCCGCCTGCTGGACGGGCCCGACTGGGACGCGGTCGAGGAGGACGTCCTGGCGGCCCTGAGCCTGGACATGCCCGTGGAGGAGCACCTGGCGGAGCTGGTGCGGGGCCTGGACGCCGGATGGAAGCAGCTCGCGATGCGCCTTCAGGAAGCGGGGCCGGCGGCGAAGGTCTCCATCGAGGTGCAGGAAGACGGGCGGGTGAAGCTGAACGTCGACAAGCTCGGCGCACTCGGCGAGCCGAAGTCCCTGACCTGGCTGCGCCAGCGGGTCGAGAAGATGCTCCCGAAGACCGACCTGCCGGACCTGCTGTTCGAGGTGAACGCCTGGACCGGGTTCCTCGACGCCTTCGTCCACCTCGGCGACGGCACCACCCGGATGAAGGACCTGCCCACCTCGGTGGTCGCGCTGCTGGTGTCCGAGGCGTGCAACATCGGCCTGGCCCCGGTGGTCAACCCCGGCTACGAGGCACTGACCCGGGCCCGGCTCGTGCACGTCGACCAGTACTACCTGTGCGCCGACACGATCGCCGCGGCGAACGCGCGGCTCATCGCCGCCCAGGCCGACATCCCGATCGTGCGTTACTGGGGTGACGGTCTGCTCGCCTCCGTGGACGGGCTGCGCTTCCAGGTGCCGGTGCGCACCATCAACGCCGCCGTCGCACAGCTCCGCGCCGAGGGCCACGAGATCCGGGACGAGGACATCGCCCGGCTCTCCCCGCTCAAGCACCGCAACCTGAACCTACTCGGCCGCTACAGCTTCACCGCCAGCGTCCCGGCCGCCGGCGCCCTGCGCCCGCTGCGCGACCCGGACGCGTCGGAGCTGGATGAAGACGAGACTGGCGCGGAATGAATCCGGCGCGCCGTTGCCTGTGGCCCGGGACAGACTCGCCCGGTTGGTCACAGGAGGGCGCCGCCGGAGACCTCGATGCGCTGGGCGGTCATCCAGCGCAGGCCGTCGGACGCCAGTGTGGCGATGGCGTCGCCGATCTCCTCGGGTTCGCCGACGCGGCCAAGCGCGGTCTGCCCGGCCAGACCCTGGCGCATACCGGCGTCATCCCGCATGGCACCGCCGTTGAAGTCGGTGGCGGTCGGCCCCGGGGCAATGGAGTTGACCCGGATGCCTCGGGGGCCGAGTTCTGCGGCCAGAGTGCGGCTCAGAGCCTCGACGGCGGCCTTCGAGGCGGAGTAGACCGAGGTCGCGGGGCTGGTGTGGCGAGTCAACGACGACGAGACGTTGATGACGCGGGCGCCTTTCGCCAGCAGCGGCACAAGCGACTGGATGAGGAAGAACGTGCCCCGCACGTTCGTGCCGAACACGGTGTCGAAGTCGTCGGTCGTGACAGCTTCCAGTGGGCCGAAGACACCAACCCCCGCGTTGTTGACCACGATATCGAGCCGCGAAGCCCCCCAGCGCTCAAGCAGTCCGCTCAGCTCGGAAGTGAAGGCTCCGAAAGAGGAGACGTCGCTGATGTCGAGACGCACGACAGCGGCGGTCCCACCCGCAGCGTGCACTTGCTGCTCCGTCTCCTGGGCCCCGGCCGCATCACCGCGATGAGTGACCACAACCCGCACCCCGCGCGCCGCCAGCGCAAGAGCCGTACTCCGGCCCAGACCACGGTTCGCACCGGTCACCAAAGCGATCCTGTCGGCTGTCATCCGCTACTCCCTCATCACACGGCACCAGAGAGACATCGGGCACCGCCATCAGATGCGAGTCGCTCGACTCGCCTTTCCGTCGCAGCGTAGGCATGCCAAAAGAGGCGAGTCAAGTGACTCGCCTCGGATCTGAGGCATACTGCACGCATGGCAGCAGAGCTCTCCGCACACCACCGCCGTCTCGCCCAGCAAAAGCGGGAGGCGATCATCTCCGCGGCCACGGACCTCTTCCTGAACCACGGTTACGACGGCACGTCCCTCGCGCGCATTGCCGAAGGGGCGACAGTCTCGAAGTCCACCTTGTTCAAGCAGTTCCCCACCAAGGCAGCCCTCTTCGAGGCCATCGTCACCGAGTCATGGCAGCGTGACGCCACCGGCGCCGTCGCGCGACCTCAGACCGGAGATCTGCGTTCCGGCCTGGCCTCCATCGGCCACCGCTACGCCGACCTGATCGGCCGGCCCGGCATGACAGCCCTGTTCCGCATCGTCATCGCCGAGCTGCCTCGCTTCCCCGAACTGGGACGGATGCAGTTCCAGCTCGGCAAGCTGCCCTACTTCACCTCGGTCCGGCGCTACCTGGAGTCGGAGCACGAGGCCGGTAACGCCGATGTTCCGGACGCAGAGAGCGCCGCTAACCAGTTCCTCGGGATGATCGCCAACTACGTCCTGTGGCCCCGCATGCTGCTGACCGACTGGAACCCCACAGCCTCCGACATTCGCTACGCCGTCGAGCAAGCGGTAGAGACTACGCTCGCCCGCTATGCCTCCGATCGACCAGCCTGATCCGAAGCTGGAATTCGTACGCCGCCTCCCCCGCGCTGGAGGGGCCCGCGGAGCCGCGACCGTGAGGGGCGTCGCTGTCGGTAAACGATCGTTTGCCGACAGGCAGGCGACGCGTCCAATGAACCCGTGCAATCCGGGGGTTCACAGCAGCGCGAATCCAATCAGATCCGATGGCGATTGCTGACAGGGTTTGACGACAGATAGGGTCCGATCCTCCGTACGGCAGGGGGCCCTCGGTGGCGAACCTGGTCTACAAACGGGTCTCGACCGACCAGCAGTCCACCGCCCGGCAGAACCTCGTCCTGGACGAAGCCGGGATTGAGGAGCCGGTCGTCTTCGAGGAACAGGCTGGCACCTCCAGCGGCGCGATCCGCACGGCCGTCGCCGACCTCATGCCCGACCACACTGCCGTTGAGGAGAACGCCCCCGCTCCGGAGCTGCCAGTCACCCTCGACATGCCGGGCAAGGTCGCCGACTACCTCCGCACCACCGAGCTGGAGCCCGCCGAGCGCGTCGCACTCGACGAGGGGACGACCGTACGGCGCGGCCAGGGTTACACCCTGCGCGTCACCGCCGTCCCCGCCCTCCACCGCCAGCTCCTCAACCGCTGCCAGCCGCTCGACGGCGGCCAGGGCCTCCCCGCAGTACCGGCCCAGCGCAAGGCCCGCCGAGAATACGAGAACCGCGTCAGCGCACTCACGCCGATCTGACCATTTGGCGGGGCTGCTGGAACCCAGTCCCAAGCGGTGCCGAAGGCCAGCGCCCTACGAGACGTTGGTGCCGTCCTTGTAGCCGATGACGGCAGCCAGCTCCTCGTACTGAAACCACTGCGGATCCAACGCGAGCTCTCGCACTCGCTTGACGAACGCCGTCCATGCTGGATGAAACTGGAGGTGGGTGGCTTGCGTCCAAAAGGTGACCGCGAGGTCGGTCATCCCTGACGCCTCTCGGCATTGTGGGTTCTCGGCCCATGCAGTCAGGATGCTGGCCAGCTGCTCGGGCGGGATCAGGTGTGCGCACGGGATCACCGCCATCGTGGTGAGGCGCTCGGCGGTGCGCCATCCGCCGGCCGCGGCCAGGATGGGCGCCAAGCAGTCGGTGAAGTAAGCGGAGGGTTGCCGCTCGATAACGCCGGCCTGCTGGCCCGGCAACAGCTCTGCGAACTTGCTGCCAAAGGCAGGGATGCGGTCTCGAACGGCGTCTACCCCGGCCAGGGTAAGCAGGGGATCCACCGCGACCGCCCCAGAGGCGCTGGTGACAAGGGCTGGCCTGCGCTCGACGTAGGTGCCGATCTGTTGGCACACCGTCTCATTCAGGGCATCCATGAACACGTCGAACGTACCCAGGTTCCAGGTCGAGCGCGTTCTGGAGGAGTTTGCCCTCGACCTGCTGCATCGTCTTGACCGCTTCGGCGTCGGCCGTGCTGCGGGCCCTCTCGATCCTCTTGACGACCTCGGCGGCCGTGCCGTCGCCGTCCTCGGCGAGCTGGTAGAGCTTGTGGACGATGTCGGCGCAGACTGCGGTCCAGGTGGCCACGATGGCGGCCCGGGGGGTGCCAGTGCTGTGGCAGCGGTAGGCATCCGCTACCAGCGGCCGGACCTCCTGGTGCCAGACTCGGGTGATGCGCTCTTCCAGGTTCAGCACCAGGTGCTCGCCGTTCCGTCGGGGCCCGCAGGATGCAGGCTGCCCGGCGGCCGGCCGGGCGCGGAGTTCTCGTCCCCCTATGTATAGGCGGCGGACGCCTCGGTGGGCACTGGGTTTCCCGACAGCGCCCGCCTACATCCGTCACGTCTAAGTCCACGGGGAATCTGCCCAGCTCCAGGCCCGCCGAGAGTACGAGAACCGGGTCAGCGCACTTACCCCCTGACCATGATCGTTCTCAGCGCCAACCGCTGTACCGATGTTCCCCGAGGCCGGCGCAGCCCTTCGCGGTCCGGATCGGGGGAGACCGAGTCCCACAGCTCCACGACGGCCAGCCGGTGTCCGCCGCTCTCCGCCAGCCGGTTCAGCGCGGGTACGAGGTCCTCGCGCAGCGCGCAGCAGGCGCAGTCGTTCACCAGCGGGGTGCGGCCGGTGTCCAGGACACCCCCGGCGTCGCGCACGGTACGGAGCACGGTGCCGTCCGCGGCCTCGGTGAGGTCGTGGTGGAGTGCCACGGTGCCGGGGACGCGCAGCAGCGTCTCCACGGTGCGCCGGCGGGCGTCGGAGTGGAGCCCGGCGACCACCGCCACGGGCAGCCGGGAGCCGTGTGCGCCGGTCACCGGCCGCTCTCCGGCGCGGACTTGCTGCCGTAGCGGCGTTCGAAGCGCTCGACGCGGCCCGCGGTGTCCATCACGCGCGCGGTGCCGGTGTAGAAGGGGTGGCTCGCCGAGGAGACCTCGACGTCGATGACGGGGTAGGTGTTGCCGTCCTCCCAGACGACCGTCTTCTCGCTGGTGAGGGTGGACCGGGTGAGGAAGGCGAAGTCCGCCGCGCGGTCGCGGAAGACGACGGGCCGGTACGGCGGGTGGATTCCGGGTTTCACGGGCTTCTCCTCAGCGTTCTTCGCGGAACGTGACGTGGCGGCGGGCTATCGGGTCGTACTTGCGCAGCTCCATCCGGTCCGGGTCGTTCCGGCGGTTCTTGCGGGTCACGTAGGTGTAGCCGGTCCCGGCGGTGGAGCGGAGCTTCACCGCGGGGCGCAGTTCGTTGCGTGCCATGGCCCGAGACTATATCGGAAGTGAATATCGTTTTCATGTAGCCTGCGTGGCGGCGGTCGTCACCGCCCGAGAAACCGACCGCGAAGGAGGAGTACGCCTTGTCAGCCCACTGCCAGATGACCGGCCGCAAGCCGGGCTTCGGCAACTCCGTCTCCCACTCCCACCGGCGCACCAAGCGCCGGTTCGACCCCAACATCCAGCGCAGGCGCTACTGGCTGCCGAGCGAGAACCGGCACATCCGGCTCACGCTCAGCGCCAAGGGCATCAAGACCGTGGACACCCTGGGCATCGAACGGGCCGTCGCCGCGATGCGCGCCCGGGGGGAGAGGATCTGATGGCCAAGAAGAGCAAGATCGCGGCGAACGAGCGGCGGCGCCGGGTGGCGGCCCGGTACGCCGGACGCCGGGCCGAGCTGAAGGAGATCATCCGCCGGCCGTCCACGCCGCCCGCCGAACGCCTTGCCGCACAGCGGGAGTTGCGGGCCCAGCCGCGGGACGCGAGCGCCACCCGGATCCGCAACCGGGACTCCGTCGACGGCCGGCCGCGCGGGTATCTGCGGCAGTTCGGGCTGTCCCGGGTGCGGCTGCGGGAACAGGCGCACGCCGGCTACCTGCCGGGGGTGCGCAAGGCGAGCTGGTAGCCGCCCCGCGGAGCACCCGCGGAGCCCCGGGCCGGCCGTTCGCACGCGGCTCCCGCGCGTCCCGGCCGGGACGGCACGCGGACGGCCGGTGACCTGTGCCCCTCTCGGGGCCGGTCACCGGCCGTTTCGCCGGTCCCGCCGCGCCGTACGCGCCGGTGCGGCGAGGGCGTCAGGCGTTGTAGACGTCCGCCTTGCCGGGCTCCGCGCCCTGGACCGCTCCGCTGAGGAAACCGGCCCGGCTGCCGAAGCTCGCGGTGTCCACCTCGTGCTCCTCCAGCACGCGTATGGCGGCCTGGTGGACCACGCGCAGCACCGGTGTCGCCGCGCGCAGGGCGTCGTCCGCCATGAAGCGGTGGCGCCAGGGCTGGTCGGCCCAGGCGTGCCGGAGACCGAACGGCTCGGGCAGGCCGAGCTTGCCGCCCAGGTGGTCGAGGACGGCCGGGAACCACGTCAGCGGGGCGCGTGCGGCGAGCCGCACCACCTCCTTGGCGTCCACCAGCGGCAGGGAACGCTCCTTGGTCTCCCAGAACCTGACGGTCTTGGAGATCGTCTCAGTCTTCGGAGACGGCTTGCTGGTGAAGAGGCCGTGCACCGGGCCCAGCGCGTGCCCGGTGACCTCGATGCGCAGGGTGTGGTGGAGCACCGTGACATTGACCAGCAGGGTGATCACCAACTGGCCGTCCCAGAGCACGAACTGGACGCCCAGGTAGTGCCGGTTGCCGCTGCCGAACTGCTGCTGGTCGCAGATGCGCTGTATCTCGCCGGGCCTGATCTGGTAGCCGTCGTCGCCGGGGCGGGACACCTCGCCCGCGCCCTCGCCGACCGGGGCGACGATCCAGTGGGTGACCGAGGGGGCGGTGAACCCGCCGGTGTGCAGCGGGGTGCGCTCCAGGAGCTTCAGCTGGTCGTGGACGGCGCGGACGATGTCCCAGCTGCGGAACGGGTCGATGTCCTTGTCCGGGTCCTTGGGGACGAGCTCCTCGGCGAGCTGCCAGCTGCCCCAGCGGGTGCCCATGCCGAGGATGCCCTTGGGGCCGGCGTAGAAGACCAGATTGCTGTTCTGCTCGGCGGTCAGTCTGGCCAGATTCTGGCGGAGCTGCTCGGCCGCGGTCTCATTCGGGTTCTTCGGCACGGCCTCCGGGATCTTCGCCCCGACAACACCGCCGGAGAGCAGCCCGTTCCAGCGCTCCCGCAGGTCGGCCGCCGTGCGCTCGCAGACCTGCTTGGCCCAGAGCCAGCCGACGACCGGGGCGACGATCATGGCCCGCAGATAGATGCCCCAGAAACCGGTGAACGGCAGCTTGATCAGGAAGACCACGGCCAGCACGCCGAACGCCACCAGCACCGCCATGCCGAAGGCGCCGGCCCGCTTGTTCGACGCGCCGGCGAGCGTGCGGCGCAACTGGAAGGCGACGAGCCAGAGCAGCAGCCCGGGCAGGAACAGCAGTCCGAAGACCGCCATCAGCACCGTCAGCCGGGTGTCGCGCTCCTTGCGGATGCGGCTGGCGGCCAGGCAGTGCTCGACGACGGTCTGCGGCTCCATCCCGAAGGACTGGATCAGGGCCTTGCGGGCGCCGCCGAGCATCCGGACCTGGACCGCCCGGGAGAACGCCTCACCGAGGTTGGGCTCGAACAGCGACAGCTTCGGCGGTGTGATGGAGGACTTGTGCCACTCGTTGTCGGCCTTGAGGATCTCCGCGACCGGGCTGTCCCGGTAGGCCGCCGAGGCCAGGGCGGTGGTCGCCGCCGTCTGCCCCGCCCCGCCGGAGAGCGGAACCTGCGCCCCGGGCCTGAAGTCGAAATCGCTCGCCACTGATTGCCCCCACCGCTCGTCCGCTGCGTGGCCTCTTCCCGGGTTCCGTCCCCGGCACACCTGCCGGCCTGCGTCTCAGCGTAGCGAGCGATGGCCGTCCGGCGCAGGGGAGTTGGCCCGCGCCGGACGCTTACCGGCCTTTTTCTCCCCGCTTCCTACCCGTCCTGCCCCTCTTCGGCACGGATCTTCTCGGCGAGCTGCGGCGGCATCGGCTCGTGGCGGACGTACGAGCGGCTGAACCGGCCGGTGCCGTGCGACAGGGAGCGCAGGTCCACGGCGTACCGGCCGATCTCCAGTTCGGGCACCTCGGCGCGGACGAGCGTGCGCCCCGGGCCCGCCTGTTCGGTGCCGACGACCCGGCCGCGGCGCCCGGAGAGATCGCTCATCACCGGCCCCACACAGTCGTCCGACACCATGATCCGCACCTCGGCGACCGGCTCCAGCAGATCGACGCGGCACCCGCGGGCGGCCTCGCGGAGCGCCAGCGCGCCCGCCGTCTGGAAGGCGGCGTCGGAGGAGTCCACCGAGTGCGCCTTGCCGTCGAGGAGGGTGACCCGGATGTCGGTCAGCGGGTGGCCGGCGGCGACCCCGCGCTCGGCCTGGGCACGCACCCCCTTCTCCACCGAAGGGATGAACTGCCGGGGTACGGCGCCGCCCACCACCTTGTCCGCGAACTCGATGCCCGAACCACCGGGCAGCGGTTCGACCTCGATCTCGCAGATCGCGAACTGCCCGTGCCCGCCGGACTGCTTGACGTGCCGGCCGCGCCCGGTGGCCTTCGCGCCGAAGGTCTCCCGGAGCGGCACCCGGTGCGCCACGGCGTCGACCCGGACGCCGTAGCGGCTGCGGAGCCGTTCCAGCGCGACATCGCGGTGCGCCTCGCCCAGGCACCAGAGCACCACCTGGTGGGTCTCCGGGTTCTGCTCCAGCCGCATGGTCGGGTCCTCGGCGACGAGCCGCGCCAGGCCCAGCGACAGCTTGTCCTCGTCGGCCTTGCTGTGCGCCCGCACCGCGACCGGCAGCAGCGGGTCGGGCATCACCCAGGGCTCCAGCAGCAGCGGATGGTCCCGGGCGGAGAGGGTGTCCCCGGTCTCCGCACGGCTCAGCTTGGCCACGCAGGCCAGGTCCCCGGCGACGGCCTGTTCCAGCGGGCGCTGCTGGGCGCCGAAGGGCGCGGAGAGGGCGCCGACGCGCTCGTCCACGTCGTGGTCCTCGTGCCCGCGGTCGGCCAGGCCGTGCCCGGAGACGTGCACGGTCGCGTCGGGCCGCAGCGTCCCGGAGAACACCCGGACCAGGCTGACCCGGCCCACGTACGGGTCGGAGGAGGTCTTGACGACCTCGGCGGCCAGCGGGCCCCCGGGATCGCAGGTGAGCGGCGGCCTCGGCTCGCCCTCCGGTGTGGTGACGGCCAGGGGCGGGCGCTCCGGCGGGGTCGGGAAGCCGCCGGTGACCAGCTCCAGCAGCTCGACGGTGCCGAGGCCCTGCCGGGCGCCGGCGGCGGGGGGAGCGGCGGCCAGGACGGGGTGGAAGGTGCCGCGCGCGACGGCCCGTTCCAGATCCCCGGTCAGGGTCGTGAGGTCGATGTCCTCGCCCGCCAGATAGCGGTCCATGAGGGTCTCGTCCTCGCTCTCCGCGATGATCCCCTCGATGAGCCGGTTGCGGGCCTCCTCGATCAGCGGCAGCTGACCGGGTTCCGGATCGGCCGCCACCCGGGTGCCGGAGGAGTAGTCGTACACCTGCTGGGTGAGCAGGCCGATCAGTCCGGTGACCGCCGGACTCCCGTTCCCCGAGCTTCCGGTGGCGTCCCGCGGGCCGTCGCGCAGCGGCAGGTACAGGGGGAGCACCGCGTCGGGGTCGTCACCGCCGAACGCCTCGCGGCAGACGGCGGTCATCTCCTCGAAGTCGCTCCGCCCGGACTCCAGATGGGTCACCACCAGGGCGCGCGGCATGCCCACGGCGGCGCACTCGTCCCACACCATGCGGGTGGCGCCGTCCACGCCGTCCGCCGCGGAGACGACGAAAAGGGCCGCGTCCGCTGCCCGCAGACCGGCCCTGAGCTCCCCGACGAAGTCCGCCCTGCCGGGGGTGTCCAGCACATTGATCTTGATTCCGCCCCATTCCACGGGGACCAGGGACAGCTGCACCGACCGGCCCTGCCGGTGCTCGATCTCGTCGTGGTCGGAGAGCGTGGTGCCGTCCTCGACCCGGCCGGCCCGGTTCACCGCTCCCGCGGTGAGGGCCAGCGCCTCCACCAGAGTCGTCTTGCCCGAGCCGCTGTGGCCGACCAGCACCACATTCCGTATCGCGGTGGGCCGGTCGGCCGCGACTGCCCTGCCCGCGGCCCCGGGGTGTGTCCTGACGCCTGCATTACCCACGTGTACCGCCTCCCGGTCCGCACGTGTTGAGGTCATTCGAGCTTTGCACCGCGGACACGGGGCGTCCATAGGCCCACCGGCACCCCGGGAACGGGCCGTCCGGTCCCGCCCCCCGGGGACCGCGGCGGAGGGTGACACGGACGTGGCTACGATGGGCCACCCGGCGGCCCCCCGGCCGCCCGGCTCCAGCGACCCCCCGGGAAGGCCATGCTGAACAAGTACGCGCGTGCTTTCTTCACGCGTGTTCTCACGCCGTTCGCCGCTCTGCTGCTCCGGCTCGGGATCAGCCCCGACGCGGTCACCCTCGTCGGCACCGGCGGGGTGGTGGCGGGAGCCCTGGTCTTCTACCCCCTGGGAGAGTTCTTCTGGGGCACGGTCGTGATCACCCTCTTCGTCTTCTCCGACCTGGTCGACGGCAACATGGCCCGGCAGGCCGGCCGGTCCAGCCGCTGGGGCGCCTTCCTCGACTCCACCCTCGACCGGGTCGCGGACGCCGCGGTCTTCGGCGGGCTCGCCCTCTGGTACGCGGGCCGCGGCGAGGACCTGCTGCTGTGCGCGATCGCCATCTTCTGCCTCGCCAGCGGCCAGGTCGTCTCGTACACCAAGGCGCGGGGCGAGAGCATCGGGCTGCCGGTGAACGTCAACGGGCTGGTGGAGCGCGCCGAGCGGCTGGTCATCACGCTGGTCGCGGCCGGACTCGCCGGACTGCACGCCTTCGGCGTCCCCGGCATCGACGTGCTGCTGCCCATAGCGCTGTGGATCGTCGCCCTCGGCAGCGCCGTCACCCTCGGCCAGCGCATGGTGACCGTGCGCCGGGAAGCCGCCGAGGCCGACGCCGCGTCCGCGCCGGGCGGCGCCGCCGAGGGAGGTGCCGCGTGAAGGACGTGAAGGAGCAGCTGACCGGCGCGGTGTACGGACTGGGCTGGGGCGCCGTCCGGAGACTCCCCGAGCCCGCGGCCGTGCGGCTCGGCCGGACCATCGCCGACACCGCGTGGAAGCGGCGCGGCAAGAGCGTCCTGCGGCTGGAGTCCAATCTCGCCCGGGTCGTCCCGGAGGCGTCCCCGGAGCGGCTGGCCGAACTCTCCCACGCCGGTATGCGCTCGTACATGCGGTACTGGATGGAGTCCTTCCGGCTGCCCGTCTGGAGCCCCGGCCGGATCCGGGCCGGCCTGGAGGTCAAGGACATCCACCTGGTCGAGGAGGCCCTGGACAGCGGCCGGGGCGTGGTCGCGGCGCTGCCGCACCTCGCCAACTGGGACCTCGCCGGGGCGTGGATCACCACCCGGCTCGGCCGGCCCTTCACCACCGTCGCCGAACGCCTCAAGCCCGAATCCCTGTACGACCGGTTCGTCGCCTACCGCGAGAGCCTCGGCATGGAGGTGCTGCCGCACGCCGGCGGCAGCGCGTTCGGCACCCTGGCCCGCCGGCTGCGCGAGGGCGGGCTGGTCTGCCTCGTCGCCGACCGCGACCTGTCGGCCTCCGGCGTCGAGGTGTCCTTCTTCGGGGAGCCCGCGCGGATGCCCGCCGGGCCGGCTCTGCTCGCCCAGCAGACCGGCGCCCTGCTGCTGCCCGTCACCCTCTGGTACGACAGCCCCACCACGATGCGCGGGCAGATCCACCCCGCCGTCCCGGTACCGGAGACCGGCACCCGGCCGGAGCGCACGGCCGTCATGACCCAGCAGGTCGCCGACGCCTTCGCCACCGGCATCGCCGAACACCCGGAGGACTGGCACATGCTCCAGCGTCTGTGGACCGCCGACCTCGAACCGCGCGCGGCGAGCGGCGGCGGCCGGGCACCGGAAACGGAGACACCGTGAGGATCGGCATCGTCTGCCCGTACGCCTGGGACGTCCCCGGCGGCGTCCAGTTCCACATCCGCGACCTGGCCGAACACCTGATCGCGCTCGGCCACGCCGTCTCCGTCCTCGCGCCCTCGGACGAGGACACCCCGCTGCCGCCCTACGTCGTCTCGGCCGGCCGCGCCGTGCCCGTCCCGTACAACGGTTCGGTGGCCCGGCTCAACTTCGGCTTCCTGTCGGCCGCGCGCGTGCGCCGCTGGGTGCACGACGGCGACTTCGAGGTGCTGCACATCCACGAACCGGCCTCGCCCTCCCTCGGCCTGCTGGCCTGCTGGACGGCGCAGGGCCCGATCGTCGCCACCTTCCACACCTCCAACCCGCGCTCCCGGGCGATGATCGCCGCGTATCCGATCCTCCAGCCCGCGCTGGAGAAGATCAGTGCGCGCATCGCCGTCAGCGAGTACGCGCGGCGCACCCTGGTCGAACACCTCGGCGGAGACGCCGTGGTGATCCCCAACGGCGTCGACGTCGGCTTCTTCGGCCGGGCCGAGCCCAAGCACGCATGGCTGGGCGACGTCCTCCACGACGGCGGCGGGGGCCGCGGCCCCACCCTCGGCTTCATCGGCCGCATCGACGAGCCCCGCAAGGGCCTGCCGGTCCTGATGAAGGCCTTCCCGGACATCCTCGCGGAGCACCCGGAGGCCCGGCTGCTCGTCGCGGGGCGCGGGGACGAGAAGGAGGCCGTCGCCGGACTGCCCGCCGGGATGCGCGACCACGTGGAATTCCTCGGCATGGTCAGCGACGAGGACAAGGCGCGGCTGCTGCGCAGCGTCGACCTGTACGTGGCGCCCAACACCGGCGGCGAGAGCTTCGGGATCATCCTGGTCGAGGCGATGTCGGCGGGCGCCCCGGTGCTCGCCAGCGACCTCGACGCCTTCGTCCAGGTGCTCGACGGCGGTCGGGCGGGGGAGATCTACCCGAACGAGGACGCCGCGGCCCTGGCCGGCGCGGCGAACCGGCTGCTGCGCGACCCGGCGCGGCTGCGGGAGCTCCGCGACCGCGGCAGCCGCCATGTGCGCCGCTTCGACTGGTCGACGGTGGGCTCGGACATCCTCTCCGTCTACGAGACGGTGACCGACGGCGCGGCGTCCGTCGCCGCCGACGAACGCCCGGGCCTGCGGGCCCGCTGGGGCCTGGCCCGCGACTGACGGCCGGGGCGCTTCGCGGGGGCCGGGCTCGTGGTGAACGGCAACGGGCGGGTGGGAGGGAAAACACCCGCGCGCAGCGCGGAAAGAATCCCGCGCGAAGCGCAAACACCCGCACCGGGGAAGCCGGGTGACACCGGCCGGCGCCGCAGGCGCCCGACCGGCCGGTACTGTGGCCCGCCGTGAGCACACTCATCTGGACAGCGGTCGCCCTCGCCCTCATCGGCGTCTATCTCAGCTGGACCGCGGGCCGGCTGGACCGCCTGCACGCCCGCATCGACGCGGCCCGCGCCGCGCTCGACGCGCAACTGCTGCGCCGGGCCTCGGTCGCCCAGGAGCTGGCCACCGCAGGAGTGCTCGACCCGGCCGCGTCCATGGTGCTCTACCAGGCCGCGCACGCCGCCCGGCAGGCCGAGGAGGAGCACCGCGAGGTCGCCGAGAGCGAACTCACCCAGGCGCTGCGCGCCGTCTTCGCGGAGCCCGGGCAGGTGGTGGCCGTCCGGGAGGCCCCCGGCGGCGACGCGGCGGCGGACGAACTGGCCGCCGCGGTGCGCCGGGTGCCGATGGCCCGCCGCTTCCACAACGACTCCGTGCGCGCCGCGCGGGCCCTGCGCGAACACCGCACGGTGCGCTGGTTCCGGCTCGCCGGCCACGCCCCGTTCCCGCTGGCGTTCGAGATGGACGACGAACCGCCGGAGGCGCTGACGGACCGCACGGTCGGCCACTGAGGGCGCCGGACCGCGTGCCGGGGACGCCGGACCGGGGCGTACGGGCTGCCCGCCCGCCCGGCCCCGCCTAGCCCCGCCCGGCCGGATTGGCCCCTCCGCTCGGGCCACCGTCCGCAAATTGGCCCTTTCCGTACGACACCGCAGCACGGTTTCCTCGAAGCTGTCCCACACAGGTGTCCGGGCCCCCGCCCACCCCGGGCGGACCGGACCGCCGTCATCTGCAGCGAATGAGGTCGAAACCGTGCCCACCACGCCCCCCAGCTCCGCTCCGTCCGCCCCCGAGACCGGCACCGCGCGCGTCAAGCGCGGCATGGCCGAGCAGCTCAAGGGCGGCGTCATCATGGACGTGGTCACCCCGGAGCAGGCGAAGATCGCAGAGGACGCCGGTGCCGTCGCGGTGATGGCCCTGGAGCGGGTCCCCGCCGACATCCGCAAGGACGGCGGTGTCGCCCGGATGTCCGACCCCGACATGATCGAGGGCATCATCGACGCGGTCTCGATCCCCGTCATGGCCAAGTCCCGGATCGGCCACTTCGTCGAGGCCCAGCTGCTCCAGTCCCTCGGCGTGGACTACATCGACGAGTCCGAGGTCCTCACCCCGGCCGACGAGGCCAACCACAGCGACAAGTGGGCCTTCACCACCCCCTTCGTCTGCGGTGCCACCAACCTCGGTGAGGCGCTGCGCCGGATCGCCGAGGGCGCGGCCATGATCCGCTCCAAGGGCGAGGCCGGCACCGGCAACGTCGTCGAGGCCGTCCGCCACCTCCGCCAGATCAAGGCCGAGATCGGCCGGCTGCGCGCCTGCGACAACCACGAGCTGTACGCCGCGGCCAAGGAACTCCGGGCCCCGTACGAGCTGGTCAAGGAGGTCGCCGGACTCGGCAAGCTGCCCGTCGTGCTGTTCTCCGCGGGCGGTGTCGCCACCCCGGCCGACGCCGCGCTGATGCGCCAGCTCGGCGCCGAGGGCGTCTTCGTCGGCTCCGGCATCTTCAAGTCCGGCGACCCGGCGAAGCGCGCCGCGGCCATCGTGAAGGCCACCACCTTCTACGACGACCCGAAGGTGATCGCCGACGCCTCGCGCGGCCTCGGCGAGGCCATGGTCGGCATCAACTGCGACACGCTCCCGGAGAGCGAGCGCTACGCCAACCGCGGCTGGTAACAGCGGAGTTCCCGGCGCGGCCGCGGAACCCCGCGGCCGCGCCCGGGGCGGGGCGGTACCGCCCGGCACCTCCGCGCCCGCGCGCCGTCACCCTCACCGCCGCGCCTCCCGCGCCCCCCGTGCGTTCCCCCTCGTCCCCCGAAGAGGTAGTCACCCGTGCCCGTGCCCACCCCCGCCATCGGCGTCCTCGCCCTCCAGGGCGACGTCCGCGAGCACCTCGCCGCCCTCGCCGCGGCCGGCGCGCCCGCCCGCCCGGTCCGCCGCCCCGGGGAGCTGGAGGAGGTGGGCGCCCTGGTGATCCCCGGCGGCGAGTCCACCACCATGGTCAAGCTGGCCGGTCTCTTCGGCCTGCTGGAGCCGCTGCGGGCACGGGTGCGGGCGGGGATGCCCGCCTACGGCTCCTGCGCCGGCATGATCATGCTCGCGGACAAGATTCTGGACGGCCGGGCCGGGCAGGAGACCGTCGGCGGTATCGACATGATCGTGCGCCGCAACGCCTTCGGCCGCCAGAACGAGTCCTTCGAAGCGGCCGTCGACGTCGCCGGCATCGAGGGCGGACCGGTCGAGGGCGTCTTCATCCGGGCCCCGTGGGTGGAGTCCACGGGCGCCGCCGTGGAGGTGCTCGCCGCGCACGACGGCCACACCGTCGCCGTACGCCAGGGCAACCTGCTGGCCACGTCCTTCCACCCCGAACTGACCGGCGACCACCGGGTGCACGCCCTCTTCGCGGAGATGGCGCGCGGGGCGGCGGCCGCGCACCGGTAGGATCGCGGAGTTCGTATTCATCGGGTCGTTGAAGGAGCGAGGCTGTGTCCGGCCACTCCAAGTGGGCAACCACCAAGCACAAGAAGGCCGTGATCGATGCCAAGCGCGGCAAGCTCTTCGCCAAGCTGATCAAGAACATCGAGGTCGCGGCCCGTACGGGGGGCGGTGACCCGGACGGCAACCCCACGCTCTACGACGCCATCCAGAAGGCGAAGAAGAGTTCCGTTCCCAACAAGAACATCGAGAGCGCCGTCAAGCGCGGCGCGGGTCTGGAAGCCGGCGGCGCCGACTACCAGACCATCATGTACGAGGGGTACGGTCCGAACGGTGTCGCGGTGCTCATCGAGTGCCTCACCGACAACCGCAACCGCGCCGCCTCGGACGTCCGGGTGGCGATGACCCGCAACGGCGGTTCCATGGCCGACCCGGGCTCGGTGTCGTACCTGTTCAACCGCAAGGGCGTCGTCATCGTCCCCAAGGGCGAGGACGGCAAGCTCACCGAGGACGACGTGCTGGGCGCCGTGCTCGACGCGGGCGCCGAGGAGGTCAACGACCTCGGTGAGTCCTTCGAGGTCATCAGCGAGGCCACCGACCTCGTCGCGGTCCGCACCGCGCTCGTCGACGCGGGCATCGACTACGACTCGGCCGAGGCCAGCTTCGTCCCCACCATGCAGGTGCAGCTGGACGAGGAGGGCGCGCGGAAGATCTTCAAGCTGATCGACGCGCTCGACGACAGCGACGACGTGCAGAACGTCTTCGCGAACTTCGACGTCTCGGACGAGGTCATGGCGAAGGTCGAGGCCTGATCCACGGGCACCGCACCACGCGGCACTACGCGCCGGAGCCACGGCGCGGCACGGGCCGACGGGACACACCCCGTCGGCCCGTCGCGCTGTCGGCGGCAGCCGATAGCCTGCAGGAACACCTGACCGAATCGAGGGGAGGGGCGCCGCTGTGCGCGTACTGGGCGTGGACCCCGGGCTGACCCGGTGCGGCGTCGGCGTCGTCGACGGGGTCGCCGGCCGGCCGCTCACGATGCTCGGCGTCGGAGTGGTCCGCACCCCCGCCGACGCCGACGTCCCCGACCGGCTCGTCCTGGTCGAACGGGGCATCGAGCAGTGGCTCGACGAGCACCGCCCCGACTGCGTCGCCGTGGAACGGGTGTTCAGCCAGCACAACGTCCGCACGGTCATGGGCACCGCCCAGGCCAGCGCCGTCGCGATGCTCTGCGCGGCCCGCCGCGGCCTGCCTGTCGCGCTGCACACCCCCAGCGAGGTCAAGGCCGCCGTCACCGGCAGCGGCCGCGCCGACAAGGCACAGGTCGGCGCGATGGTCACCCGCCTGCTGCGGCTCGCCGCGCCGCCCAGGCCGGCCGACGCGGCCGACGCCCTCGCCCTCGCCATCTGCCACATCTGGCGCGCACCCGCCACCAACCGCCTCCAGCAGGCGCAGGCCCTGGCCCGCGCGCAGCACGCGGCGCACCGCTCCGGCCGCGGACCGGGAACCCCCCGTACCCCGCGCCCGGCGGGCGCCCCGGCCGCCGCCCCCGCGCGGCCCGCCGCCGCGAGCCCGGCCGCCGCCCGGCCGGAGAACACCCCCGGAGAGGGACCATCGTGATCGCCTTCGTCAGCGGCCCCGTCGCCGCGATCGCCCCGGGCAGCGCCGTCGTCGAGGTGGGCGGCTTCGGCGTCGCCGTCCAGTGCACCCCGGACACCCTCTCCGGGCTGCGCCTCGGCGAGCAGGCCAGGCTCGCCACCTCCCTGGTGGTCCGCGAGGACTCCCTCACCCTCTACGGCTTCGCCGACGACGACGAGCGGCAGGTGTTCGAACTCCTCCAGACGGCCAGTGGCGTGGGCCCACGGCTGGCCCAGGCCATGCTCGCCGTGCACCGCCCCGACGCCCTGCGGCTCGCCGTCTCCACCGGGGACGAGAAGGCCCTCACGGCGGTACCGGGCATCGGGAAGAAGGGTGCGCAGAAGCTCCTCCTGGAACTCAGGGACCGGCTCGGCGAGCCCCTGGGCACCGGAGCCGCCGCCCGGGCGAAGACCTCCGGGCCCGCCGCCTGGAGCGAGCAGCTGCACGCCGCCCTGATCGGCCTCGGCTACGCCCCCCGCGAGGCCGACGAGGCCGTGGCCGCCGTCGGCCCGCAGGCGGAGGAGGCCCTCGCCGCGGGCACCGCCCCGCCCGTGCCGCAACTGCTGCGCGCCGCCCTGCAGAGCCTGAACCGCACCCGCTGACCCGGACCGGGGCCGGGACCCGCGAGCCGGACCCGGTCACCGGCACCCGCCGAGCTGAGAGAGACCATGAACTGGGACGACACCCCTACCGACACCGCGGCCGGAACCGAGGCCGGGGAGCGGCTGGTGGACGCCGGTGCCGCCGGTGAGGACCAGGCCATCGAGGCGGCGCTGCGCCCGAAGAACCTGGGCGAGTTCGTCGGCCAGGAGCGGGTCCGCGAGCAGCTCGACCTCGTCCTGCGCGCCGCCCGCCAGCGCGGCGCCACCGCCGACCACGTCCTGCTGTCCGGCGCCCCGGGCCTCGGCAAGACCACCCTCTCCATGATCATCGCCGCGGAGATGGGCGCCCCGATCCGCATCACCTCCGGCCCGGCCATCCAGCACGCCGGCGATCTCGCCGCGATCCTCTCCTCCCTCGCGGAGGGGGAGGTCCTCTTCCTCGACGAGATCCACCGGATGTCCCGGCCCGCCGAGGAGATGCTCTACATGGCGATGGAGGACTTCCGGGTCGACGTCGTCGTCGGCAAGGGCCCCGGCGCCACCGCCATCCCCCTGGAACTCCCGCCCTTCACCCTGGTCGGAGCCACCACCCGGGCCGGGCTGCTGCCGCCGCCGCTGCGCGACCGCTTCGGCTTCACCGGGCACATGGACTTCTACGAGCCCGCCGAGCTGGAGCGGGTGCTGCACCGCTCCGCCCAGCTGCTGGACGTCGAGATCGAGTCCGACGGGGCCGCGGAGATCGCCGGCCGCTCCCGCGGCACGCCCCGGATCGCCAACCGGCTGCTCCGCCGGGTCCGGGACTACGCCCAGGTCAAGGCGGACGGGGTGATCACCCGCTCCATCGCGGAGACCGCCCTCGGCGTCTACGAGGTGGACGGCCGGGGCCTGGACCGGCTCGACCGCGCCGTCCTGGGCGCGCTGCTCAAGCTGTTCGGCGGCGGACCGGTCGGCCTGTCCACCCTCTCCGTCGCGGTGGGCGAGGAGCGCGAGACGGTCGAGGAGGTGGCCGAGCCCTTCCTGGTCCGGGAGGGGCTGCTGGCCCGCACCCCCCGCGGCCGGGTCGCCACCCCGGCGGCCTGGGAGCATCTGGGGTTGCGGCCGCCGCAGAACGCGGGCGGCTCCGGCGGTCAGCAGGGCCTCTTCGGGGTGTGACGGCGCGGTCCCCTCGCCTGCCCCGGAACCCCGGTGCCATGCTGGACGTTGTTCCATCGGCGCGAACTCGCTTAGACTCCGCCGATGCCGTCCCATGCACCGGACGGCGCACCCACCCCCGAATACCAGGCCGCATCCCCTGCGGTCGTGCGAAGGAAACCCCGTCCCGTGAATATCGTCACTCTCCTCCCCTTCATCGTGCTCATCGGGGCCATGGTCCTCATGACCCGCTCGGCGAAGAAGAAGCAGCAGCAGGCCGCCGCGATGCGTGACCAGATGCAGCCGGGCACCGGTATCCGCACGATCGGGGGCATGTACGCCACCGTCAAGGAGGTCGGCGACGACACGGTCCTCCTGGAGGTCGCTCCCGGGGTCCACGCCGTCTACGCCAAGAACGCCGTCGCCGCGGTCCTCGAGGACGCGGAGTACAACAGCATCGTGCACGGCACCGACTTCGACGGCGGCGAGCTCAAGTCCGGCACCCCGGTCGTCCCGGACGACGCGTCCTCGCTCACCGCGGCGGACCGTCCGGCGGCCGGTGACGAGCCCGTGGTCGACCTCGGCAAGGACGCCGCCGACGACGAGCGGCCGGCCGGCGACGCCGCGGGAGACCGGACCGGTGACAGCGAGGCCGCCGAGGCCGCCGAGGCCGACAAGAAGGACGACGGCGGCACCGGCGCGAAGTAGGCACGTCCGCGGGTTGCGACCGCCCGCGCCGGGCGCCGTCGTCCGAGACCGGGACACGGCACCGCCGCACCGGGCACCACCGCCCGCCGGACGTCCGTACCCGCGGAGCACCGTCCTCCATTACACTTCGTGGCCGCCCGCTCACGACCGATGCGGTGCGGTTGGACAGGGAGAATCGAGAAGGTGGCAGCACCGAAGAAGGGCCGGCGCCCCTCGGGGGCCCAGGGCAGGCCGGGGCGCACCCTGGTCCTGTTCCTGATCGCCGTGGTGGCGCTGACCGGGGGGATGTTCCTCTCCGGGCACACCACACCGCGACTGGGAATCGACCTCGCGGGCGGGACGACCATCACGCTCACCGCCAAGAACCAGCCCGGTGAGCAGAACGCGATCAACCAGACCAACATGAACACGGCGGTCGGCATCATCGACCGCCGTGTCAACGGTCTGGGTGTGACCGAGGCCGAGGTGACGACCCAGGGCGACCGCAACATCGTCGTCAACCTCCCCAAGGGCACCGACGAGGAGCAGGCGCGGGAACAGGTCGGTACGACCGCCCAGCTGCAGTTCCGGCCGGTGCTCGGGGTCGCGCAGGGCGCACCCGCCCCCGAGCCCACCGGGAGCCCCTCGGCCGGCGCGGACGACGAGGGGAAGAACGGCGACAAGGCCGGGGAGAGCGGGGAGAAGGACGCCGAGTCCGCGGAGCCGTCTCCCTCCGCCACCACCCAGGGCCGTGCCCTGACCGACGCGCTCGCCGCCGACGCCTCGGAGAAGCCCGAGGCGGCGCCCACGCAGTCCCCCGGCGAGACCGGCACCCCCGAGGCCCCCGCGCCGGAATCCGGGATCCCCGCCGAGCTCCAGAAGAAGCTCGACGCTCTGGACTGCTCGAAGCCCGAGGAGCGTGCCAAGGCCGGCGAGGGCGACAAGCCCGGTGACAACACCGTCGCCTGCGACCAGGAGGGCACCGTCAAGTACGCGCTCGGCCCGACGGATGTCGCCGGCACGGAGGTCGACGACGCCAAGGCGCTCTTCGACTCCCAGACGGGCAAGGGCTGGGTGGTCACCCTCGACTTCAACGGCAAGGGCGCCGAGCAGTTCGCGGACGCCACCGAGCGGATCTCCCAGCAGCAGCCGAACCAGTTCGCCATCGTCCTGGACGGCGAGGTCGTCTCCGCGCCGTCGGTCGACACCCGCATCGGCGGCGGCAACGCCGAGATCTCCGGCAGCTTCACCCAGCAGTCCGCCGAGGACCTGGCCAACGTCCTGTCCTACGGCGCCCTGCCGCTCTCCTTCGAGGAGAGCAACGTGACGACGATCTCTCCCACGCTCGGTTCCGAGCAGCTCAAGGCGGGCCTGATCGCCGGAGCCATCGGACTGGCCCTGGTCGTCGTCTACCTGTTCTTCTACTACCGGGTCCTGGGGCTCGTCGCGGTCTCCAGCCTGGTGGCCGCCGCCCTCCTGACCTACGTGATCATGACGCTGCTCGGCCCGGCCATCGGCTTCGCGCTGAGCCTCCCGGCCGTCTGCGGTGCCATCGTGGCCATCGGCATCACGGCGGACTCCTTCATCGTCTACTTCGAGCGGATCAGGGACGAGATCCGCGAGGGCCGCACCATCCGGTCGGCCTTCTTCCGGGCCTGGCCGAGCGCCCGGCGGACCATCCTGGTCTCCGACGTCGTCTCGATCATCGCCGCCGTCGTGCTCTTCATCGTCTCGGTCGGTTCGGTGCAGGGCTTCGCCTTCGTGCTGGGCCTGACGACGGCCGTGGACATCGCCATCGTCTTCTTCCTGACCAAGCCCCTGATGACGATCCTGTCCGGCCGGACGTTCTTCACCAGCGGGCACCCCCAGTCCGGGCTCGACCCGAAACGGCTCGGTGCCAGCCCGCCCCTGCGCGGGCGGCGCCGCCCGGCCCTCGCCACCACCGACCCGAAGGAGGCATGAGATGTCACGACTCGGCACCCTCGGTGGCAAGCTGTACCGCGGCGAGTTGAGCTACGACTTCGTCGGCCGGCGCAAGTTCTGGTACGGCATCACGCTGCTCGTCGTCATCACGGCCCTGGCCGGTCTGGGCGTCCGCGGGCTGTACCTGGGCATCGAGTTCCAGGGCGGAGCCGTCTTCACCACCCAGCCATCGGCCCCCATCTCCGTCGAGCAGGCGCGGGAGACGGTCCGGGAGACCTCCGGGCGCGACGCCCGCGTCCAGGAATTGGGAAGCGGCGCGCTCCGCATCCAGGTCACGGAGCTGACCACCGAGCAGTCCGGCGAGACCCGGGAAGCCCTCGCCGAGGAGCTCGGCATCGCGGCGGAGGACCTCAACGTCGAACTGGTGGGCCCCAGCTGGGGTGACCAGATGACCACGAAGGCCATCCAGGGCCTGGTGGTCTTCCTGGCCCTGGTGAGCGTCTATCTGGCGATCGCCTTCGAATGGCGGATGTCCGTGGCCGCCCTCGTCGCCCTCCTCCACGACCTGATCATCACCGTCGGCGTCTACGCCATCGTCGGCTTCGAGGTGACTCCGGGCACCGTGGTCGGTGTGCTGACGATCCTCGGTTACTCGCTGTACGACACCGTGGTGGTCTTCGACAAGGTCAAGGAGAAGACCCAGAGCTACACCAAGCAGACCCGCTACACCTACGGGGAACTGGCCAACCTCGGCATCAACGCCACGGTGATCCGCTCGGTGAACACCTCGGTGGTCGCCCTGCTGCCGGTGGCCGCGCTGCTCTTCATCGGCAGCGGCCTGCTCGGCGGCGGCATGCTGAAGGACATCGCGCTGTCGCTCTTCGTGGGCCTCACCGCGGGTACGTTCTCCTCGATCATGATCGCCACCCCGATCTCCGTGGACCTGCGCCTCCGCCAGCCGGACGTGAAGGCGCACGACCGCCGGGTGCTGGGCAAGCGCGCCCGCCGGGAGGCGGCCGGTGAGCAGGACGGTGCCGACGGCCCCGCCGGGGAGGACACCGGCCGGGAGGACGAGGACTGGGAGACCGGCGCCGAGGACGAGGCCGACGGCACCCCGGAGCCGCGGGCCGCCGCCCCGGCCGGTGCCACCTCCGCCGACGTACCCCGCCCGCCCGCCGCCCGCGGCGGACGCGGACGCGGGCGCGCCTCCGGAAGGCGGAGGTGATCCCGTGACCGCCACGGCCCCGGTGTCCCAGGAGCTGCGGAGCCGGCTCCTCGGCCGCATCCGCGATGTCCCCGACCACCCGAAGCCGGGGGTGACGTTCAAGGACATCACCCCGCTGCTGGCCGACCCGGCCGCCTTCGGCGCGCTCACCGACACCCTCGCCGAGCTGTGCCTGCGGCACGGCGCGACCAAGGTCGTCGGACTGGAGGCGCGCGGGTTCATCCTCGCCGCCCCCGCCGCCGTCCGCGCCGGGCTGGGCTTCGTCCCCGTCCGGAAGGCCGGCAAGCTGCCCGGGGCCACCCTGGGCCAGGCGTACGACCTCGAGTACGGCAGCGCCGAGATCGAGATACACGCCGAGGACCTGGACCCCGGCGACCGGGTGATGGTGATCGACGACGTACTGGCCACCGGCGGGACCGCCGAGGCGTCGCTGTCGCTCATCCGGCGGGCCGGAGCCGGTGTCGCCGGGGTGGCCATGCTCATGGAGCTGAGCTTCCTCGACGGCCGGCAGCGGCTCGAGCGGTCGCTCTCCGGTGCCCCGCTGGAGGTCCTCCTCACCCTCTGAGACGCGGATCACAGCATGACCGAGGGCGGGCGCCACCTGGGCGTCCGCCCTCGTCACGCCCGCCTCCCCGGCCCCGGCGGGAGCCGGGCCGCGCCGATTCACCGGGGGCCGATACCATGGATGTCCGGATCTCAACGGGAGTCCGGACCCGTCTCCCCGGCTGCCCGCGGGGAGAGGCCACCCCCCTGAGGAGTGCTCTTGCCGGACAAGGCCAAGCCGCTCACCGCCGCGACGCAGCCGGAGAAGCCCGCCGAGACCACGGCGGCGCAGGACACGACCGCGCGCCGGAACGGGAGCGCGGCCGAGCCGGTGACGCCACTCTCCGCACCCAAGCCGAAGCCCCCCGCCACGGAGGCCCGCTCGAACGGCGTGAGCGCCACGGCGCGCCCCGCGCCGGGCGCCGTCGCGCGCTCCGGCTCCTCCAACCGGGTGCGCGCCCGGCTGGCCCGGCTCGGGGTGCAGCGCTCCAGCCCGTACAACCCGGTGCTCGAACCGCTGCTGCGCATCGTCCGCAGCAACAACCCCAAGATCGAGAGTGCCACGCTCCGCCAGATCGAGCGGGCCTACCAGGTGGCCGAGCGCTGGCACCGCGGCCAGAAGCGCAAGAGCGGCGACCCGTACATCACCCACCCGCTCGCGGTGACGACCATCCTCGCCGAGCTGGGCATGGACCCGGCGACGCTCATGGCGGGCCTGCTGCACGACACCGTCGAGGACACCGAGTACGGCCTGGACACCCTCCGCCGCGACTTCGGCGACCAGGTCGCCCTGCTGGTCGACGGGGTCACCAAGCTGGACAAGGTCAAGTTCGGTGAGGCCGCCCAGGCCGAGACCGTGCGGAAGATGGTCGTGGCCATGGCCAAGGACCCGCGGGTCCTGGTCATCAAGCTCGCCGACCGCCTGCACAACATGCGCACCATGCGCTACCTCAAGCGGGAGAAGCAGGAGCAGAAGGCCCGCGAGACCCTGGAGATCTACGCCCCGCTCGCGCACCGGCTGGGCATGAACACCATCAAGTGGGAGCTGGAGGACCTCGCCTTCGCGATCCTCTACCCCAAGATGTACGACGAGATCGTGCGGCTCGTCGCCGAACGCGCCCCCAAGCGCGACGAGTACCTGGCCATCGTCACCGACGAGGTCCAGGCCGATCTCCGCGGCGCCCGCATCAAGGCCACCGTCACCGGCCGACCCAAGCACTACTACAGCGTCTACCAGAAGATGATCGTCCGCGGCCGTGACTTCGCGGAGATCTACGACCTGGTGGGCATCCGCGTCCTGGTGGACACCGTCCGCGACTGTTACGCGGCGCTCGGCACCATCCACGCCCGCTGGAACCCGGTGCCGGGGCGGTTCAAGGACTACATCGCGATGCCCAAGTTCAACATGTACCAGTCGCTGCACACGACGGTCATCGGGCCCAACGGCAAGCCGGTCGAGCTGCAGATCCGCACCTTCGACATGCACCGCCGCGCCGAGTACGGCATCGCCGCGCACTGGAAGTACAAGCAGGAGGCCGTCGCGGGCGCCTCCAAGGTCCGCACCGACGCCCCCCGGGGAGTCGGCGGCAAGGACGACGCCATCAACGACATGGCGTGGCTGCGGCAGCTGCTGGACTGGCAGAAGGAGACGGAGGACCCGGGCGAGTTCCTGGAGTCCCTGCGCTTCGACCTCTCCCGCAACGAGGTCTTCGTCTTCACCCCCAAGGGCGACGTCATAGCGCTGCCCGCCGGCGCCACCCCCGTCGACTTCGCCTACGCCGTGCACACCGAGGTCGGCCACCGCACCATCGGTGCCCGCGTCAACGGCCGCCTCGTACCGCTGGAATCGACCCTGGACAATGGCGATCTGGTCGAGGTCTTCACCTCCAAGGCGCCCGGCGCCGGCCCGTCCCGGGACTGGCTCGGCTTCGTCAAGTCGCCCCGGGCCCGCAACAAGATCCGCGCCTGGTTCTCCAAGGAGCGCCGCGACGAGGCCATCGAGCACGGCAAGGACTCCATCGCCCGGGCGATGCGCAAGCAGAATCTGCCCATCCAGCGCATCCTCACCGGGGACTCGCTGGTCACGCTGGCGCACGAACTGCGCTACCCGGACATCTCCTCGCTCTACGCGGCCATCGGCGAGGGCCATGTCACCGCGCAGAACATCGTGCAGAAGCTGGTCCACGCCCTGGGCGGGGAGGACGAGGCCAACGAGGACCTCGCCGAGTCCACGCCGCTGCGCCCCCGGACCAAGCGGCGGGCGAAGGGCGACCCGGGCGTGGTGGTCAAGGGCGTCGACGACGTCTGGGTGAAGCTGGCCCGCTGCTGCACCCCGGTGCCGGGGGATCCGGTCATCGGCTTCGTCACCCGCGGCAGCGGCGTCTCGGTGCACCGCGCGGACTGCGTCAACGTGGACTCGCTCTCCCAGCAGCCCGAGCGCATCCTGGAGGTGGAGTGGGCGCCGACCCAGTCCTCCGTCTTCCTGGTGGCCATCCAGGTCGAGGCGCTGGACCGGTCGCGGCTGCTCTCGGACGTCACCCGCGTGCTGTCCGACCAGCACGTCAACATTCTCTCCGCGGCCGTGCAGACCTCCCGGGACCGGGTGGCCACCTCGCGCTTCACCTTCGAGATGGGCGACCCGAAGCATCTCGGCCATGTGCTGCGGGCGGTCCGCACGGTGGAGGGCGTCTACGACGTCTACCGCATCACCTCGGCCCGCCGGCCGTGAGAACGGCGGGAACGGGAACGGCGAACGGCCCCGGTGCGCATGCAGTGCGCACCGGGGCCGTCCCGCGTCCCTGCCCATACGGGGGCTAGGCTGCTCAGCCGCCGAACTCCTGCAGGCCCTTGAGCGCCTGGTCCAGCAGGGCCTGACGGCCCTCCAGCTCCTTGGTGAGCTTGTCGGCCTTGGCGTTGTTGCCCGCGGCGCGGGCCGCGTCCACCTGGCCGCGCAGCTTGTCGACCGCGGCCTGCAGCTGGCCGGTCAGCCCCTCGGCGCGGGCCCGCGCCTCCGGGTTCGTCCGCCGCCACTCGGCTTCCTCGGCCTCCTGGATGGCCCGCTCGACCGCGTGCATCCGGCCCTCGATCTTGGGGCGGGCGTCGCGCGGTACGTGGCCGATGGCCTCCCACCGCTCGTTGACCGAACGGAAGGCCGCCCGCGCCGCCTTGAGGTCGGTGACCGGCAGGAGCTTCTCCGCCTCGGTCACCAGCTCCTCCTTGCGGGTCAGGTTCTCCCGCTGCTCGGCGTCCCGCTCCGAGAACGCCGCGGAGCGGGCCTGGAAGAAGACGTCCTGCGCGCCGCGGAAACGGCTCCACAGGTCCTCCTCCGCCTCCCGCTGGGCGCGGCCCGCCGCCTTCCAGGCGGACATCAGCTCGCGGTACCGGGCGGCCGTCGGGCCCCAGTCGGTCGAGCCGGAGAGCGCCTCGGCCTCGGCGACCAGCTTCTCCTTGGCCTGCCGGGCCTCCTCGCGCTGCGCGTCCAGCGCGGCGAAGTGCGCCTTGCGCCGCTTCGAGAACGCCGAACGGGCGTGGGAGAAGCGGTGCCACAGCTCGTCGTCCGTCTTGCGGTCGAGCCGGGGCAGCCCCTTCCAGGTGTCGACCAGTGCGCGCAGCCGCTCGCCGGCCGACCGCCACTGATCACTGCCCGCCAGCTCCTCGGCCTCGGCGACCAGCTTCTCCTTGGCCTGCCGGGCCTCGTCGGACTGCCGGGCCTTCGCCGCCCGGCGCTCCTCGCGCCGCGCCTCGACGACCTCGACGAGCTTGTCGAGCCGCTGCCGCAGGGCGTCGAGGTCGCCCACCGCGTGGTGCGCGTCGATCTGCTCCCGGATGTGGCCGATGGCCGTCATCGCGTCCTTGGACGACAGGTCGGTCGTCCGCACCCGGCGTTCGAGGAGGCCGATCTCCACGACCAGCCCTTCGTACTTGCGCTCGAAGTAGGCAAGGGCCTCGTCGGGAGAGCCGGCCTGCCACGATCCGACGACCTTCTCGCCCTCGGCCGTACGCACGTACACGGTCCCCGCCTCGTCGACGCGGCCCCACGGGTCGCTGCTCACAGCGCCTCCTCCACATGATGCCGCCACGAGCTCACGGCTCGCGGGCATCGTCCACAGTTCCGCCCTCCTCGCCCCCTGCGGGGAGGAGGGGCCCGGGCCGGCTCAATCGCCCTGACCGGTTACACGCCAAACATAGGCGAATCCCGGGCCGGCTGTCCGCATCCGGACGGCCGGGATTTGGCATACCGAGCGGCTCAGGACTTGCGCACCGTCGCCTTGTTGATCACGACGGTGGCGTTGGGCGCGGTGTTCTGCGTCGCGTCGGGGGCGGCGGCGCCCGCGTCGGCGATCTTCTTCAGCACCTTCATGCCCTCCTCGCCGACGGTCCCGAACGGCGTGTAGTCGGGCGGCAGCTGGCTGTCCTGGTAGACGAGGAAGAACTGGCTGCCGCCGCTGTCCCGGCCCTTCTTCTCCGCGGCGTTGTACTTGTTGGCCATCGCCACGGTGCCCGCCGGATAGACGTTCCCCTTGAGCTTCGGGTCCTTGAGGTTCTCGTCCGGGATGGTGTAGCCGGGGCCGCCCTGCCCCGTCCCGTTCGGGTCGCCGCACTGCAGGACGTAGATGCCGGACTCCGTCAGCCGGTGGCACTTGGTGTGGTCGAAGAACCCCTCGCCCGCCAGGAAGTTGAAGGAGTTGACGGTGCGCGGTGCCTTCTCCGCGTCCATCGTGATGCCGATGTCGCCGCAGGTGGTCTCCAGCTCCATCACGTAGGAGGCCGAGGTGTCGATCGTCATCGCCGGCTCCTTCTTCCACTGCTCGGTGCCGGGCTCGCCCTCGGCCGGCTCGTCGCAGGGGTCGGGAGCCTTGCTCGTCGCGGACGCCTCCGGGGAGGCCGCGGCGTCGTCCTTCTTCTGGTCGTCGCCGCCCAGGCCCGCCGTGGCGGCCGCCGCCGCGCCCGCGACGAGAACGGCGGCCACCGCGGCCGCGATCACCGCGTTGCGGCGGCGCGCCCTGCGCCGCTGGGCGCGGCGCTCCTGCTGCCGCTCGAACTTCTTCCGGGCGAGTTCTCTCCGCCGCTGGTCGCTCGTGGCCACCGGTCCGTCTCCTCGTGACGTGAAGGGTCTGTCGGTCGTTGTGCCGGTCGTTGCGTCGGTCGTTCTGCCGGTCTTGTCCCTCGTGGTCCTGCTCGTGTCCGTCGTGGTCCGCCCCGGTGCGCCCGGCCGGCGCGGAACCTGGCCGTACCGTATACGGGTTCGCGGCCGGTGGACCGCCGCCGGTAGGCTCTGACCTGACCGACATCAGTTACCGGACCACATGTTGGGGACGATTGTGCTCATTGCCGGGTTCCCCGCCGGGGCCTGGGGGACCAACTGTTACCTGGTCGCCCCCGCCGCGGGCGAGGAGTGCGTGATCATCGACCCGGGCCACGAGGCGGCCCCCGGCGTCGAGGAGACGCTCGCCAAGCACCGTCTCAAGCCCGTCGCCGTCGTCCTCACCCACGGGCACCTCGACCACGTCGCCTCGGTCGTGCCCGTCTGCGGCGCGCATGACGTACCGGCCTGGATCCACCCCGAGGACCGCTACATGATGAGCGACCCGGAGAAGGCCCTCGGCCTCTCGATCGGACAGCAGCTCATGGGCGAGCTGACGATCGGAGAGCCCGATGACGTCAGGGAACTGGCCGACGGGGCGAAGCTGGAGCTGGCCGGCCTGGAGTTCGCCGTCGCGCACGCGCCCGGGCATACCAAGGGGTCGGTGACCTTCCGGATGCCCGAGCGGGCCGATGTGCCGCAGGTCTTCTTCTCGGGCGACCTGCTGTTCGCCGGCTCCGTCGGACGCACCGACCTGCCCGGCGGCGACCACGCCGAGCTGCTCCGGTCGCTGGCCCGGGTGTGCCTGCCGCTGGACGACTCGACGGTGGTGCTGTCCGGCCACGGCCCCCAGACGACCATCGGCCGCGAGCGCGCCGCCAACCCGTTCCTGCGGGAGGTGGCCGCCGGCCCCGGAACGGCCGGACCGGCCGTTCCACGACGAGGAATGTGAAGAATCTCCCCAGTGAGCACCTTCAAGGCCCCCAAGGGCACGTACGACCTGCTCCCGCCCGACTCCGCCGTGTACCTCGCGGTGCGGGAGGCGATCTCCGCCCCGCTGCGCCGGGCCGGCTACGGCTACGCCGAGACCCCCGGCTTCGAGAACGTCGAGCTGTTCTCGCGCGGTGTCGGCGAGTCGACGGACATCGTCACCAAGGAGATGTACACCCTCACCACCAAGGGCGGCGACGAGCTGGCGCTGCGCCCCGAGGGAACCGCCTCCGTGCTGCGCGCCGCGCTGGAGGCGAACCTCCACAAGGCCGGGAACCTCCCGGTGAAGCTCTGGTACTCCGGCTCGTACTACCGCTACGAGCGCCCGCAGGCGGGCCGCTACCGGCACTTCTCGCAGGTCGGCGCCGAGGCCATCGGAGCCGAGGACCCGGCGCTCGACGCCGAGTTGATCATCCTCGCCGTGGACGCCTACCGGTCGCTGGGCCTGAGGAACTTCCGGCTGCTGCTGAACTCGCTCGGCGACCAGGAGTGCCGCCCGGTCTACCGCGCCGCGCTCCAGGACTTCCTGCGCGGGCTCGACCTCGACGAGGACACCCGGCGGCGCATCGAGATCAACCCGCTGCGGGTCCTCGACGACAAGCGGGAAGCGGTGCAGAAGCAGCTCACCGGGGCGCCGATGATGCGCGACCATCTGTGCGCGTCCTGCACGGCGTACCACGAACAGGTGCGCGAGCTGCTGACCGCCGCGGGCGTGGACTTCGAGGACGACACCAAGCTGGTCCGCGGCCTGGACTACTACACCCGCACCACCTTCGAGTTCGTCCACGACGGCCTGGGCTCGCAGTCCGCGGTCGGCGGCGGCGGGCGGTACGACGGGCTCTCCGAGATGATCGGCGGGCCGTCCCTGCCGTCCGTCGGCTGGGCGCTCGGCGTGGACCGCACGGTGCTCGCCCTGCGCGCCGAGGGCGTCGAGCTCGCCCTGCCCGCGGCCACCCAGGTGTACGCGGTGCCGCTCGGCGAGGAGGCGCGGCGCGTGCTCTTCGGCGTGGTCACCGAGCTGCGCCGGGCCGGGGTCGCGGCGGACTTCAGCTACGGCGGCCGCGGTCTCAAGGGCGCCATGAAGTCGGCGAACCGCAGCGGGGCGCGGATCGCCCTCGTCGCCGGGGAGCGGGATCTGGCCGAGGGCGTCGTCCAGGTCAAGGACCTGGAGAGCGGCGAGCAGCGGGCCGTACCGGCCGACGGGGCCGTCGCGGCGGTCCGGGCCGCCCTGGGCCTGGGCTGACGACGCGGACGGCCGCCGCCCCGTGGTGAGGGCCCGTACGGATGCGCTTCCGTACGGGCCCCAGCACGTCCCGGCCGGTTCTCCTTATGGCCGCCGAACAACCGGTGCGGAAGAATGTTCGGCCGGATGTCCCTCGTCCGGTTGACCGGCCGGACGGGGGCGCCGACCGGTGCCACAATGTGCGAGGCCCGCCCGGCACCGGCCACGGGACCGACGGAAGCGACGGAAACGGCGATATGACGATGACAGAGCGGGATGACGTGTCCGCCACCGACGGGGACGGCGGCGGGGGCGCGGGGTACGGGACGGCCGGTGTCCGCGGCGCCCTCGGCAGCGGCCGCGCCTTCGCCCTGATGCTGGTGATCACCGGCGCGGCGGGCCTCCTCGCGGCCTGGGTCATCACGCTCGACAAGTACAAGCTGCTGGAGGCCAAGGCGGAGGGCACCACCTTCACCCCCGGCTGCAGCCTCAACCCGGTCGTCTCCTGCGGCAACATCATGGAGAGCGACCAGGCCTCCGTCTTCGGCTTCCCCAACCCCATGCTGGGCCTGGTCACCTACGGCATGGTGATCGCCATCGGCGTGGCCCTGCTGGGCGGCGCCCGCTTCCCCCGCTGGTACTGGCTCGGCCTGAACGCCGGCACCCTCTTCGGCGTGGGCTTCTGCATGTGGCTCATGTACCAGTCGCTGTACGTCATCGGCTCGCTCTGCCTGTGGTGCAACCTCGCCTGGGTCGCCACCATCGTGATGTTCAGCTACGTCACCGCGCACAACATCCGGCACCGCCTCGTCCCGGCGCCGGACGGCCTGCGCCGCGCGGTGGCGGAGTTCCACTGGGTGCTGCCGGTGGTCTGGATCGGCGCCATCGGCATGCTGATCCTGACCCGCTGGTGGGACTTCTGGACGGGCTGAGCCCTCGCCCCTCCCGGCTCCGCCGGCTGCCCCCGCGCACCCGGCCCGGACGGCGCTGTCGGCGCGGTGCCTTAGGGTTTCCGTCGTGGAGCCCGACCTGTTCACCGCCGCCGCCGAGGACCGTCAGAGCAAGGACCCGGCGAGCAGCCCCCTGGCCGTACGGATGCGTCCGCGCACCCTGGACGAGGTGGTGGGCCAGCAGCACCTGCTGCGGCCCGGGGCGCCGCTGCGCCGGCTCGTCGGCGAGGGGGAGGGCGGCCCGGCCGGCCCGTCCTCGGTGATCCTCTGGGGCCCGCCCGGCACCGGCAAGACCACCCTCGCGTACGTCGTCAGCCAGGCCACCAACAAGCGCTTCGTCGAGCTCTCCGCGATCACCGCCGGGGTGAAGGAGGTGCGGGCCGTCATCGACGGCGCCCGCCGCGCCTCCGGCGGCTACGGCAAGGAGACGGTGCTCTTCCTCGACGAGATCCACCGCTTCAGCAAGGCCCAGCAGGACTCCCTGCTCCCGGCCGTGGAGAACCGCTGGGTCACGCTCATCGCCGCCACCACCGAGAACCCGTACTTCTCGGTCATCTCCCCGCTGCTCTCCCGCTCGCTGCTGCTCACCCTGGAGCCGCTGACCGACGAGGGCCTGCGCGACCTGCTGCGCCGCGCCGTCGCGGACGAACGCGGGCTCGGCGGCGCGGTCTCCCTGACGGCGGACGCGGAGAACCATCTGCTGCGGATCGCCGGCGGCGACGCCCGCCGCGCGCTCACCGCCCTGGAGGCCGGTGCCGGATCGGCCATCTCGCAGGGGGAGAAGGAGATCACCCTCCGGGCGCTGGAGGAGGCCGTCGACCGGGCGGCGGTGACGTACGACCGCGACGGCGACCAGCACTACGACGTGGCCAGCGCCCTCATCAAGTCCATCCGCGGCTCGGACGTGGACGCCGCGCTGCACTACCTGGCCCGGATGATCGAGGCGGGCGAGGACCCGCGGTTCATCGCCCGGCGGCTGATGATCTCCGCCAGCGAGGACATCGGCATGGCCGACCCGACGGCCCTCCAGACCGCCGTCGCCGCGGCCCAGGCGGTGGCCCTGATCGGTTTCCCGGAGGCCCGGATCGCGCTGGGCCAGACGGTGATCGCCCTCGCCCTGGCGCCCAAGTCCAACGCCGCCTACCTCGCGATCGACGCGGCCCTGGCGGACGTACGCGCCGGGCTGGCCGGCCCCGTACCGCCGTATCTGCGCGACGGCCACTACAAGGGCGCGCAGAAGCTCGGCCACGCGCAGGGCTACGTCTATCCGCACGACGTCCCCGGTGGCATCGCCGCGCAGCAGTACGCCCCGGACGCCGTCCACGGCAAGCGCTACTACGAGCCCACGCGCTACGGGACGGAGGCCCGCTACGCGGAGGTCGCCGAGCGGGTCCGGGCCCGCCTCCGCGGTGATTCACCGCCGCGCCCGCCGGAGCGCGCACCGTCCCGGCCCCCGGCGGAGGAACGCCCGGAGAGTTCCGGGGGCGAGCCGGCGGGGGAGGAGGGGAACGCCGGATGACCGGCGGGTCCCCGGCGGCGGGCCGGGAACCGGCTCGATCGCGCTCCGCCGGCGGGGGGAGGATGCTCCCATGACCGACCCTGCCCTCAGTTCCTCCGGCCCCGCCGCCCAGGGCGTCGACGCGGCTGGCGTCCACGCCTTCCTCGACGCACTGGAGGCCGCCCCCGGGATCGAGCCCCACAGCCTGATGATCGTGCGGCACGGACAGCTCGTCGCCTCGGGCTGGTGGGCGCCGTACACCCCGGAACGCCCCCACCTGCTGTACTCGCTCAGCAAGAGCTTCACCGGGACCGCCGCCGCCCTGGCCGAGGCCGAGGGCCTGCTCGACTTCGACGCGCCGGTCGTCTCGTACTTCCCGGAGTTCGAGGCCGGCATCACCGATCCGCGCAGCCGCGCCCTGCTCGTCCGGCACGTGGCGTCCATGGCGAGTGGCCACCGGCGCGACACGGTCGAGGAGGCCTACCAACGGGACCCCGCCGAGCCCGTCCGGGGATTCCTCCTGCTGCCGCCCGACCAGGACCCGGGCACGGTCTTCGCCTACAACCAGCCCGCCACCTACACGCTCGCCGCGATCGTCCAGCGCGTATCCGGGCAGTCGCTCACCGGGTACCTGCGGCCCCGGCTGCTGGATCCGCTGGGCATCGGGGAGGTGTCCTGGCGGCGCGACCGCACCGGCCGCGAGCTCGGCTTCAGCGGACTGCACGCCACCACCGGCGCCGTCGCCCGGCTCGGGGAGCTGTATCTGCGCGACGGGGTATGGCAGGGCCGGCGGCTGCTGCCCGAGGGGTGGGCGGCCCGGGCGGCGCGCCCCCGCATACCGACCGCAGGAGCCATGGGCGACGCGGACCGGCAGGACTGGGACCGGGGCTACGGCTACCAGTTCTGGATGTCCCGGCACGGCTACCGGGGCGATGGCGCGTACGGCCAGTTCTGCCTGGTGCTGCCGGAGCAGGACGCGGTGATCGCGACGACCGCGGCGACCGAACGGATGCAGGAGTTCCTGAACCTCGTCTGGGAGCATCTGCTGCCCGCCTTCGGCCCCGGGCCGCTGCCCGGCCGGGAGGCCGCCGACGCGGAACTGCGGGACCGCCTCGACCGCCTCGCCCTGCCACCCGCCCCGGGCCGGTCCGGACCCCCGGAGCGGGCCGGGGACTGGGCAGCCACCGCGTTCACGTCCTCCGGGGAGCCCGGACCGGTCCGGGCGGCCGGGCTCGCCCGGGACGCGAAAGGCTGGACGCTCACGCTGACCGGCGAAGGGGACCGGCCGGAGCGTCCGGACCGGCTGGATCTGCGCGTCGGCGGGGAGGGCTGGACGGTCGCCGAGGAACCCGTCCCCACCGCGGTGAGCGGCGGCTGGACCGATGCCGGGACGCTGGCTGTGGAGACGGTGTTCCTGGAGACCCCGCACCGCCTGGCGCTGACCTGCTCCCTCGCGGACCGGACGGTCACCGCGCACTGGCGCACCCGGCCCCTGCACGGCAACCGGCTCACCGCGCTGGGCGCCCCGCGCGGCTCCGCCTGAGCCCGGCCGGAAGGCCGCGGGGAATGGGCGCGGCGCCTTCTTCCCCACGCGCCGGTCATCCCCGCGCGCCGGTCATCGAGGAGCGGCTTGCCGGTGACCCGGGGTCCGCCCCCGCCGACGGCCGGAGGGTCCGCGCCGGCTGCCGGACGCCGACGGGGGCGGCCGCGGTGCTGGCCCTCACCGGTCCCCGTCCGCGGCGGTGAACAGCGCCCCCAGGGCGTGCCGGACTTCTGTGACGTCCCTCACCGGTTCGGGGAAGTCGAAGCGGGCGTCGAAGACCGGTTCGGCGCCCTCCGTGAAGCGGACGCGCAGCCCGAAGCGGTCCAGCGAGAGCGGTACGCCCCGGCCGCGCGCGCCGCAGATCCGGTCGGCCCGTTCGCCGAGCAGCCCGCACAGCCCGCGCAGCGCGTCACCGTGCGCGGTGGCCAAGTGCTGGAGGATCACCGCCTCTTGACCTGCGAGGGGGTCGGCCACGGCGGCCGCGAAGGCGTCCGGTTCGACGGGTTCCGCACCCCAGAGGTCGTCCACCGCGGCCTCGCCGACCTCCAGCCGCAGCACCGCCCGGGTGCCCGGATCACCGCCGCCGGCCGGGACGGCCCCCGGGTGCGTACGGGCGAGCAGCGCCAGCCCCTCGGCCCGTTCCGGGCCCCGGAGCGGGGTCAGCCAGCCGCCGAGCCACGCCCGGCCCCGGATACGATGGGGTACGGCGACGGGCGCGACGTCCGAGATTTCGATCAGGGCGGTGAGCTCGTCGTCCTGTGCAGGGGCCGCGGCGCGAGCCGCGGGGGAGTCCCCAGGCATCAGCAGCAGCACGTCCCCGTCCGCCGTGACGGCGCGTGCCGAGGGCGCACCGGCGCCCCAACCGCCCGAGTCCGTGCCCGGAATGGTCAGCACGGCGGAGGCGTTCGACTCCGCGAGGGTACGTACGCGTTCGGCCGCCGTCGGCTGCCGGGCGTCTTCCCAGGGGCGCGGCTGACCCGTCGTCCCGGCAGGGGCCGGCACGGATTCCGTGGGACGGCCGGAGCCGGGCATGGGGCTCCCAGGTCGAAACATGCGTTCTCCTCCGATAAGGTAAGCCTCACCTAACTTACATGGAGGGTGTTTCCCCGTGAACCAGTCGCGTCCCAAGGTCAAGAAGTCACGTGCCCTGGGCATCGCCCTGACGCCGAAGGCCGTCAAGTACTTCGAGGCCCGCCCGTACCCGCCGGGCGAGCACGGCCGTGGCCGCAAGCAGAACAGTGACTACAAGGTCCGGCTGCTGGAGAAGCAGCGTCTGCGCGCCCAGTACGACATCAGCGAGCGCCAGATGGCCCGTGCCTACGACCGCGCTCGGAAGGTCGAAGGCAAGACGGGCGAAGCCCTCATCGTCGAGCTGGAGCGCCGTCTGGACGCGCTCGTCCTGCGGTCGGGCCTCGCCCGCACGATCTACCAGGCCCGCCAGATGGTGGTCCACGGCCACATCCAGGTCAACGACCGCAAGGTCGACAAGCCGTCCTTCCGGGTCCGCCCGGACGACGTGGTGCAGGTCCGCGAGCGCAGCCGCACCAAGCACCCCTTCCTGGTCGCCCGCGAGGGCGGCTACGACACCGACGGCGAGACCCCGCGCTACCTGGAGGTCAACCTCCAGGCGCTGGCCTTCCGCCTGGACCGGGACCCCAACCGCAAGGAGATCCCGGTCATCTGCGACGAGCAGCTGGTCGTCGAGTACTACGCCCGCTGACGCCCGCTCACGCCGGCCGGCGCCCGCGGAAACGTATCGCCTCTCGCGGGCGCGGCCGCCGCGCGGAATCCGCCGTCTTCCCGTCCACACCCGGGGGAGGCGGCGGTCCGCGTTCCGGCCCGGCCGGGCCGTCCGGCGCCACGGCAAATCGGGTACGGGGCCGTCGGCGCGAGACGCTAGGCTTCTGCCAGGTCCCGCGCCGCCGAACAGGCCGGACCGCCTGGCGGACCGGCCCGCCCGGCCCGCCGCCCGGCGCGCGGGCCCCGGCCGGGGCCGGTGACCTCCCGGGGCGCATCCGGGTCGCAGTCGTCTGAGGGAGCGGTGCCAAGGTGTCCGGTGGAGAAGTGGCCGGGATTCTCGTAGCCGTCTTCTGGGCGATCCTGGTGTCCTTCCTGGCCGTGGTGCTGGTGAGGCTGGCCCAGGTGCTCAGAGCGGCCACCCGCCTGGTGGCGGACGTCACCGAGCACGCCGTCCCGCTGCTGGGCGAGGCCTCCGAGACGGTCCGCTCCGCGCAGACCCAGCTCAGCAGGGTCGACGCCATCGCGTCCGACGTCCAGGAGGTCACCTCCAACGCCTCGGCGCTCTCCTCGACCGTCGCCTCGGCCTTCGGCGGCCCGCTGGTGAAGGTCGCCGCGTTCGGCTACGGCGTCCGCAGGGCAATCGGACGCAAGGGCGCGCCGCAGGGGCAGCGCCGCACCGTGATCAGGAGTCGCGCGGTGCCCCCGGCCCGCAAGGGCGGCCGGGGCGACCGGCGAGGGAGAGGCTGACCGATGTTCCGCCGTATGTTCTGGTTCACCGCAGGCGCCGCCACCGGTGTGTGGGCCACCACCAAGGTCAACCGCACGCTGAAGCGGCTCACCCCGGAGAGCCTGGTGGCGCAGGCCGCCGACAGGGCCGTCGAGGCGGGCCACCGCCTCAAGGACTTCGCCCTCGACGTCAAGGCCGGCATGGCGCAGCGCGAACTCGAACTCAACGACGCCCTGGGCATCGCCGCCCAGGACGGTCCACAGCACCTGCCCCCGCCGCGCCGTCCGGCCGCGCTGGGCCCGACCAACCCGAACAACCGGAATGAGGACCACTGATGGAGTCGGCTGAAATCCGCCGCCGCTGGCTGAGCTTCTTCGAGGAGCGGGGGCACACCGTCGTCCCGTCGGCGTCGCTGATCGCGGACGACCCGACGCTGCTGCTGGTCCCCGCGGGCATGGTGCCCTTCAAGCCGTACTTCCTCGGTGAGGTCAAGCCGCCGTACCCGCGCGCCGCCAGCGTCCAGAAGTGCGTCCGCACCCCGGACATCGAAGAGGTCGGCAAGACCACCCGGCACGGCACCTTCTTCCAGATGTGCGGCAACTTCTCCTTCGGCGACTACTTCAAGGAAGGCGCCATCGAGCTCGCCTGGGAGCTGCTCACCGGCTCCGTCGAGCACGGCGGTTACGGCCTCGACCCGGAGAAGCTCTGGATCACGGTCTACGAGGAGGACGACGAGGCCGAGCGCATCTGGCGCGAGAAGGTCGGCGTGCCCGCCGAGCGCATCCAGCGCCTGGGCAAGGAGCACAACTACTGGTCCATGGGCGTCCCCGGCCCCTGCGGTCCCTGCTCGGAGATCAACTACGACCGCGGCCCGGAGTTCGGCGAGGAGGGCGGTCCGGCCGTCAACGACGAGCGCTACGTGGAGATCTGGAACCTGGTCTTCATGCAGTACGAGCGCGGCCCGGGCTCCGGCAAGACGGACTTCCCGATCCTCGGCGAGCTGCCCAGCAAGAACATCGACACCGGCCTGGGCATGGAGCGGCTGGCGATGATCCTCCAGGGCGTCCGCAACATGTACGAGACGGACACCCTCCGCGTCGTCATGGACAAGGCCACCGAGCTCACCGGCGTCCGCTACGGCGCCGCCGAGGGCTCCGACGTCTCGCTGCGCGTGGTCGCCGACCACCTCCGGACCTCCGTGATGCTCATCGGCGACGGCGTCACCCCCGGCAACGAGGGCCGCGGCTACGTGCTGCGCCGCATCATGCGCCGCGCCATCCGCAACATGCGGCTGCTCGGCGCCACCGGGCCGGTCGTCGGCGAACTCGTGGACACCGTCATCGGGACCATGGGCGAGCAGTACCCGGAGCTGATCACCGACCGCAAGCGCATCGAGACCGTCGCGCTCGCCGAGGAGGCCGCCTTCCTCAAGACCCTCAAGGCCGGCACCAACATCCTCGACACCGCCGTCTCCGAGACCAGGAGCGCCGGGCGGACCGTCCTCCCCGGCGACAAGGCCTTCCTGCTCCACGACACCTGGGGCTTCCCGATCGACCTCACCCTGGAGATGGCCGCCGAGCAGGGCCTCTCCGTGGACGAGGAGGGCTTCCGCCGGCTGATGAAGGAGCAGCGGGAGCGCGCCAAGGCCGACGCCCGCGCCAAGAAGACCGGCCACGCCGACGTCTCCTCCTACCGCGAGGTCGCCGACCGCGCCGGGGCCACCGTCTTCACCGGCTACACCGACACCGAGGGCGAGTCGACCGTCGTCGGCCTGCTGGTGGACGGCGTGCCCGCGCCCGCCGCGCAGGAGGGCGACGAGGTCGAGGTCGTCCTCGACCGCACCCCCTTCTACGCCGAGGGCGGCGGCCAGCAGGCCGACACCGGCCGGATCCGGCTCGACACCGGGGCCGTCGTCGAGGTGCGCGACGTACAGCAGCCCGTGCCGGGCGTGAGCGTGCACAAGGGCGTCGTCCAGGTCGGTGAGGTCACGCTCGGCGCCGGCGCCCACGCCGTGATCGACGTGATCCGCCGCCGCTCCATCGCCCGCGCCCACAGCGCCACCCACCTCACCCACCAGGCGCTGCGCGACGCCCTGGGCCCGACCGCCGCCCAGGCCGGCTCGGAGAACGCCCCCGGCCGCTTCCGCTTCGACTTCGGCTCCCCGACCGCCGTCCCCGGCACGGTCCTCACCGATGTCGAGCAGAAGATCAACGAGGTGCTGGCCCGCGAACTCGACGTCACCGCCGAGGTGATGTCGATGGACGAGGCCAAGCAGCAGGGCGCCATCGCCGAGTTCGGCGAGAAGTACGGCGACCGGGTGCGCGTGGTCACCATCGGGGACTTCTCCAAGGAGCTGTGCGGCGGCACGCACGTCCACAACACCGCCCAGCTGGGCCTGGTCAAGCTGCTCGGGGAGTCCTCCATCGGTTCCGGCGTGCGCCGGGTGGAGGCTCTGGTCGGTGTGGACGCCTACCAGTTCCTCGCCCGCGAGCACACGGTCGTCTCCCAGCTCACCCAGCTGGTGAAGGGCCGCCCGGAGGAACTGCCGGAGAAGATCTCCGGGATGCTCGCCAAGCTCAAGGACGCCGAGAAGGAGATCGAGCGCTTCCGCGCCGAGAAGGTGCTGCAGGCCGCCGCCGGCCTGGCCGCCGGCGCCAAGGACGTCCGGGGTGTCGCGCTGGCCGCCGGGCGGGTCCCGGACGGCACCGGCGCCGACGACCTGCGCAAGCTCGTCCTCGACGTGCGCGGGCGGATCCAGGGCGGCCGGCCCGCCGTGGTGGCCCTGTTCACCGTCGTCAAGGACCGTCCGCTGACCGTGATCGCCACCAACGAGGCCGCCCGCGAGCGCGGCATCAAGGCCGGCGAACTGGTCCGCACCGCCGCCAAGACGCTCGGCGGCGGCGGAGGCGGCAAGGACGACGTGGCCCAGGGCGGCGGGCAGAACCCGGCCGCCGTCGACGAGGCCGTGGCCGCCGTCGAGCGGCTCGTCGCCGAGAAGGCCTGACGGGATGACGGACGAGAACCGGGCGCTCCGGCGCGGGCGGAGAATCGCCGTCGACGTCGGGGACGCCCGGATCGGGGTCGCCTCGTGCGACCCCGACGGGATCCTCGCCACCCCGGTGGAGACCGTGCCGGGACGCGATGTCCCGGCCGCCCACCGGCGGTTGGCGGCGATCGTCGCCGAGTACGAGCCGATCGAGGTCGTGGTCGGGCTGCCCCGCTCCCTCAGGGGGACGGAGGGCCCGGCCGCGGCCAAGGTCAGAGCCTTCGCCCAGGAGCTCGCCAAGATCGTTCAACCGGTCCCGGTGCGGCTGGTCGATGAGCGTATGAGTACGATCACGGCGGCACAGAGCCTGCGGGCCTCCGGTGTGAACTCCCGCAAGGGTCGCTCGGTGGTGGACCAGGCCGCGGCCGTGGTCATCCTGCAGAACGCGCTGGAGGCCGAAAGGGTGTCGGGCGCTCCTCCGGGCGAGACCGTCGAACTGGTCATCTGATCGCGATACGGTAACGTTCGCGCGAAAGTGCGACCCGAACACCGTCGCATACAAGCGGAATGAGGCGGACCGGCCCACTGCGCTCCCCACGCGCGCACCGGGAGCCGCCTCGTGTTGGCCGGGAGATCGATGACTGAGTATGGCCGGGGCCGAGGTTCCGAACCGTGGCATCCCGAGGACCCGCTCTACGGGGACCGGGGCTGGGACGGGCAGCCGACCGCGGACGGCCGGTCCCCCCACGGAGAGCAGCCGCCGCAGTATCCCGAGCAGTACCAGCAGCAGCCGCAGTGGGACGCCCAGGGCGCGCCGTACCCGGGTCAGCCGTACCCGGGCCACCCGCAGCAGGGGCACCCCCAGCAGGGCTACCCGCAGCAGGAATACCCCCAGCAGGGCGGGCAGCAGCAGGGCTACCCCCAGGGCGGACAGCAGCACGGATATCCGCGGCAGGAGGGGTACCCCCAGCCCCAGCAGGGCGGACAGCAGTACGGCTGGGACGGCGGCCCGCAGGACACCGGCCAGGGCTACGCCGCGGCTGCCGGGCACGGCGACCCGTACGGGCAGCAGCCCACCGATCCGTACGGCCGTCCGTACCCGCAGCAGGGCGGGCAGCAGCCACCGCAGGGCCCCCCGCAGCCCGGCCGGGGCCCCGGACCGTACGGCGGGGGCCACCCGCACGGGCATCCGGAGCAGGGCCGGCACCACCCCGACCCCGGCACCGGGCCGCAGCCGCGCTACCGGCCCGCCCCCGGGGAGCCGCAGCCCGGGGACTGGCAGCAGCAGGAGGACGACGGTCCCGGGCACGCCTTCTTCGCCGACGAGCCGGACAGCGCACCGGGCCGCCGCCGGGGCCGTGGTGCCGCCCGCGAGGACCGTCCCTCCCGGCGCGGTGACGGCTACGACGAACCCGGCGGCCACGACGACGGGTTCGACGAGGAGGACGACGGCGGGGACGGTGACGACGGCGACGGCCGCCGCGGCCGGCCCAAGAAGCGCCGCAGCGGCATGGCGTGCCTCTTCGTCGCCGTGGTGCTCGGCGGCGGAGTCGCGGCCGGCGGCTGGTTCGCGTACGACTTCTACCAGACCCACTTCGGCCCGGCGCCGGACTTCGCCGGCGAGGGCTCCGGCTCCGTCCAGGTCGAGATCCCGCAGGGCGCCGGCACCGGTGAGATGGGCCGCATCCTCAAGGGCGCCGGGGTGGTGAAGAGCGCCCAGGCGTTCGTCGACGCCGCGGGCGAGAACCCCAAGGGCCTCTCCATCCAGCCCGGCGTCTACGCGATGAAGAAGGAGATGTCGGGCGAGGCGGCCGTCGACTGGATGCTCTCTCCGGAGAGCCGCAACGCGCTCATCATCCCCGAGGGCATGCGCAACGCGCAGGTCTACGCGACCATCGACAAACGGCTCGAACTGAAGGCCGGAACCACCGAGAAGATCGCGGAGAAGCAGGCCGCGAAGCTCGGACTGCCCGACTGGGCCGACGACGACGCGAAGATAATGGACCCGCTGGAGGGCTTCCTCTATCCGGCGCGCTACGACATGGGCGAGGACGCCGAGCCCGAGGACGTCCTGAAGAAGATGGTCGCCCGCGCCACGGCCGAGTACGAGAAGCTGGACGTCGAGGCCAACGCCGAGAAGCTGGAGCTCGACTCGCCGCTCCAGCTCGTCACCGTCGCCAGCCTCGTCCAGGCCGAGGGCAAGACCAGTGACGACTTCAGCAAGATGGCCCGGGTCGTCTACAACCGTCTCGACCCGGACAACACCGAGACCTACGGGAAGATCGAATTCGACTCGGCCTTCAACTACCTGAAGGGCCAGAGCGAGATCAACATCGGGATCAAGGAGATCCGGAACACCGATCACCCGTACAACACCTACTTCTACCGCGGCCTGCCGCCCGGCCCCATCGGCAACCCGGGCGCCGAGGCGCTGAAGGCGGCGATCGACCCGGAGCCCGGCGACTGGTACTACTTCGTCGGCGTCGACGGGGAGAACACCAAGTTCGCGGAGACCCACGAGGAGCACGAGAAGCTCGTGGAGGAGTTCAACGCGAACCAGAAGAACAAGGGCTGAGATGAGCACAGCAGAGGTCCCGGCGACGGCCGCGGCCATGAGCGCGGGGGCGGACGGCACCGCCGGGAGCCCGCGCCGCGCCGCCGTCCTGGGCAAGCCCATCGGGCACTCGCTCTCCCCGGTGCTGCACCGCGCCGCGTACGCCGCCCTCGGGCTCGACGACTGGCGCTACGACCGCTTCGAGGCGGACGAGGCCGCCCTGCCCGCCTTCCTCGCGGGCCTGGACGCCTCCTGGGCGGGCCTGTCGCTGACCATGCCGCTCAAGCGCGCGGTCATCCCGCTGCTGGACGGGATCAGCGACACCGCCGCCTCGGTGGAGGCCGTCAACACCGTCGTGTTCACCGGCGGCCGCCGCACCGGAGAGAACACCGACATCCCCGGCATCGTCGAGGCCCTCCGCGAACGCGGGGTCGAGCGGGTCGGGAGGGCCGCGGTCCTCGGCGCCGGAGCCACCGCCTCCTCCGCCCTCGCCGCGCTCTCCCGGATCTGCTCCGGGGAGGTCACCGCCTATGTCCGCAGCGAGAGCCGGGCGGCCGAGATGCGCGGCTGGGGCGAGCGGCTGGGGGTGGCCGTGACCACCGCGGACTGGGACGCCGCCGCCGAGGCGTTCGACGCCCCGCTGGTCGTCGCCACCACACCCGCCGGTGCCACCGACCACCTCGCCGGCGCGGTCCCGGAGCGCCCCGGCACCCTCTTCGACGTGCTCTACGAGCCGTGGCCGACCCGGCTCGCCGCGGCCTGGTCCGCGCGCGGCGGGGCCGTCGTCGGCGGTCTCGACCTCCTTGTCCACCAGGCGGTGCTCCAGGTGGAGCTGATGACGGGCCGCGCCCCGGCGCCGCTGGCGGCCATGCGCGCCGCCGGAGAGGCCGCGCTCGCCGCCCGGAGCACCCGGGAGCCCGCCGCGGGCTGACCGCGTCACCCGCGCCGCGCGTACCACGAACTGATACGGCTGTCCGTTTGGCGGACCGGCACCCGGTCCCCGCCCCCCGGCATGGGAGGATCGACGGCGGCGGGCCGGGGCCGCGCACCCGGCCGTGCCGCCGCAGACAGGGCGCGAGCATGAGGAGCACCGTTGAGCAGGTTGCGCTGGCTGACCGCGGGGGAGTCGCACGGCCCCGCACTGGTCGCGACGCTGGAAGGGCTGCCCGCGGGCGTGCCCGTCACCACGGACATGGTGGCGGACGCCCTGGCCCGGCGGCGGCTCGGCTACGGCCGGGGCGCCCGGATGAAGTTCGAGCGGGACGAGGTGACCTTCCTCGGCGGCGTCCGGCACGGACTGACCCTCGGCTCCCCGGTCGCGATCATGGTGGGCAACACCGAGTGGCCGAAGTGGGAACAGGTCATGGCCGCCGACCCGGTGGACCCGGCCGTCCTCGCCGAACTGGCCCGCAATGCCCCGCTGACCCGCCCCCGCCCCGGCCACGCCGACCTCGCGGGGATGCAGAAGTACGGCTTCGACGAGGCCCGGCCGATCCTGGAGCGCGCCTCCGCCCGGGAGACCGCCGCCCGCGTGGCGCTCGGCGCCGTCGCCCGCTCCTACCTCAAGGAGACGGCCGGCATCGAGATCGTCTCCCATGTGGTCGAACTGGCCGCCGCCAAGGCCCCGTACGGAGTGCTGCCCAAGCCGTCCGACGTGGAGCGGCTGGACGCCGACCCGGTGCGCTGCCTCGACCCGGAGGCGAGCGAGGCGATGGTCGCCGAGATCGACCAGGCCCACAAGGACGGCGACACCCTCGGCGGCGTCGTCGAGGTGCTGGCCTACGGCGTCCCGGTCGGCCTCGGCTCGCACGTCCACTGGGACCGCCGGCTGGACGCCCGCCTCGCCGGAGCCCTGATGGGCATTCAGGCCATCAAGGGCGTGGAGGTCGGCGACGGCTTCGACCTCGCCCGGGTGCCCGGCTCGCAGGCCCATGACGAGATCGTCTCCACCGAGGAGGGCATCCGCCGCACCTCCGGCCGCTCCGGCGGCACCGAGGGCGGGCTCTCCACCGGCGAACTGCTGCGCGTACGGGCCGCGATGAAGCCCATCGCGACCGTGCCGCGCGCCCTGGCCACCGTCGACGTCGCCACCGGCGAGGCCACCAGGGCCCACCACCAGCGCTCCGACGTCTGCGCCGTGCCCGCGGCGGGCATCGTGGCCGAGGCCATGGTCGCGCTCGTCCTGGCGGACGCGGTGGCGGAGAAGTTCGGCGGCGACAGCGTGCCCGAGACCCGGCGCAACGTCCGCTCCTTCCTCGACGCCCTGGCCATCCGGTGACGGGGACGGGCACGCACCGGGACGGCGGCCCCGGCCCCGTCGCCGTGCTGATCGGCCCGCCCGGCTCCGGCAAGTCCACCGTCGGCGCGCTCCTCGCCGAACGGCTCGGCACCGGCTACCGGGACACCGACAGCGACATCGAGCGGATCGCGGGCAAGCCGATCCCCGAGATCTTCTTCGAGGACGGCGAACCGCGCTTCCGCGCCCTGGAACGGCAGGCCGTCCGGGACGCCGTCGCGGAGCACCCCGGCGTGCTCTCCCTCGGCGGCGGCGCGATCATGGACGAGGAGACGAGGAAGCTGCTGACCGGGCTGCCGGTCGTCTTCCTCGACGTCGGCCTCGCGGACGCCGTGAAGCGCGTCGGCCTCGACGCCCCGCGCCCGCTGCTGGCCGTCAACCCCCGCCAGCAGTGGCGCGCCCTGATGGAGCAGCGCCGCCCGCTGTACACGGAGGCCGCCCGCGCCGTCGTGACCACCGACGGACGCAGCCCGGAGGACGTCGCCGAGGCGGTCCTCGACGCACTCGAACTGAGGCAGGCATGACGGATACCCCCATCGCCATCGAGGTCGGCGGCACCGCCGGCACCGACCCGTACACCGTGCTCGTCGGCCGGCGGCTGCTCGGCGAGCTGCCCTCGCTGATCGGACCGCGGGCCAAGCGGGTGGCCGTCATCCACCCCGAGGCCCTGGAGACCACCGGCGAGGCGCTCCGCGCGGACCTCGCGGACCAGGGCTACGAGGCCATCGCGATCCAGGTGCCCAACGCCGAGGAGGCCAAGACCGCCGAGGTCGCCGCCTACTGCTGGAAGGCGCTCGGCCAGACCGGCTTCACCCGCTCCGACGTGATCGTCGGCGTCGGCGGCGGCGCCACCACCGACCTCGCGGGCTTCGTCGCCGCCAGCTGGCTGCGCGGCGTCCGCTGGGTCGCGGTGCCCACGACCGTCCTCGGCATGGTCGACGCGGCCGTCGGCGGCAAGACCGGCATCAACACCGCCGAGGGCAAGAACCTCGTCGGCGCCTTCCACCCGCCCGCCGGTGTCCTCTGCGACCTCGCCAGCCTCGGCTCGCTCTCCGTCAACGACTACGTCAGCGGACTCGCCGAGGTCGTCAAGGCCGGCTTCATCGCCGACCCGGTCATCCTCGACCTGATCGAGAGCGACCCGGAGGAGGCCCGCAGGCCGGAGGGGCGGCACACCGCCGAGTTGATCGAGCGGTCCATCCGGGTCAAGGCCGAGGTGGTCTCCTCCGACCTCAAGGAGTCGGGCCTGCGGGAGATCCTCAACTACGGCCACACTCTCGGCCACGCCATCGAGAAGAACGAGCGCTACAACTGGCGGCACGGCGCGGCCGTCTCCATCGGCATGGTCTTCGCCGCCGAACTCGGCCGCCTCGCCGGGCGGCTGGACGACGCCACCGCCGACCGGCACCGCGCCGTGCTGGAATCCCTCGGCCTGCCCGTCTCCTACCGCGGCGACCAGTGGCCCCGGCTGCTGGAGACCATGAAGGTCGACAAGAAGTCCCGCGGCGACCTGCTGCGCTTCATCGTCCTCGACGGCCTCGCCAAGCCCACCGTCCTGGAGGGCCCGGACCCGTCCCTGCTGCTGGCCGCCTACGGGGAGGTCTCCGCATGACCGCCGGACCGCGCCACGTCCTGGTGCTCAACGGCCCCAACCTCGGCCGGCTGGGCTCGCGCGAGCCGGACGTCTACGGCTCCACGAGCTACTCCGGACTGGTCGAGGAGTGCACCCGCCTCGGCGCCGAACTCGGCTTCACGGTCGACGTGCGGGAGACCAACGACGAGGGCGAGATGATCCGCTGGCTGCACGAGGCGGCCGACGGGCGCGTCCCCGTCGTGATCAACCCGGGCGCCTTCACGCACTACTCGTACGGCATGCGGGACGCCGCCGCGCAGCGCACCGCGCCCCTGATCGAGGTGCACATCTCCAACCCGTACGCACGGGAGGAGTTCCGGCACACCTCGGTCATCGCGGCGGTCGCCTCCGGGACCGTGGCGGGCTTCGGCCTCGGCTCCTACCGGCTGGCGCTGCGCGCCCTGGCCGACGCCGCGACCGGCTGACCGGGCACGTTCCGCCGTCCCCGGCCGTTCTGCGGATACGGCCGGGGACGGTACCGTTCGGTGGCGTTCGGTCGCACAACGGGATCGAACACCGGCCAGTCCGCCCGCACGAGACGGAGACTCAGCGGATGCAGCACGCGACGGGGGCTCCGCTGCCACCGCCCCACGGCCCCGCCCACCCATCCTGGGCCCAGGGCGGCCCTCCGGGGCATCCGGGACACCAGCGCGGTCCGGTGCCGCCCGGCCGGGCCCCGGGCCCGCCGGGACAGGCGCCGCCGGGGCAGCCGCAGCCCCCGCACCAGCAGCCGCCCTCCGGCCCACCCCACCACCAGCCGCCGCCCGCCCCGCCGTACCCGCGGCCCGCCGGCCCGCCGCCGCACCAGGCCCCGCCCGCCGGGCCGCACGGCGCCCCGGGGCAGCAGGGGCACCACGCCCCGCCCGCCGGGGACGCCACCGGTCATCTGCGGCTGCCCGCCGGGGCCCCCGTCCCCGCGCCCGGTACCGGACCGGGCACGGCGGCGCCCGACGCGGCGCACGCCGCCGTGGCGGTGCTGCTGATAGGTCCGGCCGGCGCGGGCAAGACGACGGTCGCCCGGCACTGGGCGGACAGCCGGCGGGTGCCGACCGCGCACATCAGCCTGGACGACGTCCGCGAGTGGGTCCGCTCCGGCTTCGCCGACCCGCGCTCGGGCTGGAACGACCACTCCGAGGCGCAGTACCGGCTGGCCCGCCGCACCTGCGGCTTCGCGGCCCGCAACTTCCTGGCCAACGGCATCTCCTGCATCCTCGACGACGCCGTCTTCCCGGACCGCCCGGCCATCGGCCTCGGCGGCTGGAAGCGCCATGTCGGGCCCGGTCTGGTGCCGGTGGTGCTGCTGCCCGGACTGGAGATCGTCCTGGAGCGGAACGCCGCCCGCAGCGGAACCCGCCGGCTGACCGACGAGGAGGTCGCCCGCATCCACGGCCGGATGGCCGGCTGGTACGGCTCCGGGCTGCCGATCATCGACAACTCGCAGTACGACGTGGCCACCACGGCCCGCGCCCTGGACGACGCCATCAGCCGCAGCCTGGCCAGCCCTCCGCAGTTCTGACGCCGCGCGCCGGGGGCCACCCCGTGCGCCGCCCCCGGCGCCCCCCGTCCGGACGCGTTCGGGGGGCCGGGCGCGGGACGCGCTCATAAGGTCGGAACATGTCAGAGGTGCACGCGGCCCGCCGCTCACAGCTGCGCGACCGGTGCGCGGCAGCCGGTGAGGCTGCCGTCCTCGTCTCGCGCCCCGCCAACATCCGCTATCTCGCCGGCGCCTCACCGGCCGGCGCGGTCCTGCTGCTGGGGCCGGGCGGCCCGGGCGGCCGGGCTGGTGACGTCCTTTTCTGCCCGCGCCCGCCGAGCGGGGACCTCGCCGAGGGGCAGGTGGCCGGCGATCTGCGGGTGCGGGTGCTGCCCGCGGGCACCGCCGACGCCGCGGCGGCCGCCGCCGGCCTCGCCGCCTCGGCGGGCGCGGAGCTGCTGGCCGTCGAGGAGCACGACCTCTCCGTCACCCGGCACCGGGCCCTCGGCGCGGCCGCCCCGCACGTCCGCCTCACCGACCTCTCCCGCGCCGTCGAGCAGCAGCGGCTGGTGAAGGACGAGGAGGAGATCGCCTGCCTGCGGATCGCGGCGGAGATCGCCGACCAGGCCCTGGGCGAACTGCTGGAGTCGATCCTCGTCGGCCGCACCGAGCGCCATCTGGCGCTGGAGTTGGAGCGCCGCCTCGTCGACCACGGCGCGGACGGCCCGGCGTTCCCCACCTCGGTGGGAACCGGCCCCAACTCCGGTGTCCCGGGCCACCCTCCGTCGGACCGGCGGGTGGAGGAGGGCGACTTCCTCAGCGTGTGCCTGGGCGCCGACTACCGCGGCTACCACTGCGAGCTGGGGCGCACCTTCGTCATCGGCACCTCGCCGGCCCGCTGGCAGATCGAGCTGTACGAGGTGGTCTTCGCGGCGCAGCGGGCGGGCCGTGAGGCCCTGGCGCCCACCGTGGAGTACCGCGCGGTGGACCGGGCCGCCCGGCAGGTCCTGGAGGCGGCGGGGCACGGGGGCGGGCTGCCGCGGAGGACGGGGCACGGGGTGGGGCTGGAAATCCACGAGGACCCCGAACTCTCCCCGACCGCCATGGGTAAACTGGACGCTTGTGTGCCGGTCACCGTCGGACCGGGGGTCCACCTCCCGGGCCGGGGCGGTGTCCGGATCGACGACACGCTCGTCGTTCGTCCCGAGGCGGACGGCGGACCCGAGCTACTCACCATCACGACCAAGGAACTGCTCGCCCTGTAGCCGTGCCCGGCGGCCGCGCGTTCGTATTCGCCGTCGGTGCCGTGGCCGCTGTAGCCTGCGCAACGCCCTTGGTTCCATCAGCTTCAGTCCAGGAGACACCGCAACCGTGGCATCCACGAACGACCTCAAGAACGGCATGGTGCTCAAGCTCGAAGGCGGCCAGCTCTGGTCCGTCGTCGAGTTCCAGCACGTCAAGCCCGGCAAGGGCCCCGCCTTCGTCCGCACCAAGCTGAAGAACGTGCTTTCCGGCAAGACGGTCGACAAGACCTTCAACGCCGGGGTGAAGGTCGAGACGGCCAGCGTCGACAAGCGCGGGATGCAGTTCTCGTACAAGGACGGCGACGACTTCGTCTTCATGGACTCGGAGACCTTCGACCAGATCTACGTCTCCCCGGAGACGGTCGGCGACGCCGCCAACTACCTCCTGGAGGGCTTCGACGCCGTCGTGGCGATGTACGAGGGCAGCCCGCTCTACATCGAGCTGCCCGCCGCCGTCGAGCTGACGATCGAGTACACCGAGCCGGGTGTGCAGGGCGACCGCTCCACCGGCGGCTCCAAGCCCGCCAAGCTGGAGACCGGTTACGAGATCGGCGTTCCGCTCTTCATCACCAGCGGCGAGAAGATCAAGGTCGACACCCGCTCCGGCGAGTACCTCGGCCGGGTGACTGGCTAACCGTGGCTGCCCGCACCAAGGCCCGCAAGCGTGCCTTCCAGATCCTCTTCGAGTCCGACCAGCGCGGGGTGCCCGTGCGCACGGTGCTCGCGGACTGGCTGCGGCACGCCCGGACCGACGACCGGCAGCCGCCGGTCAACGAGTACACCATGCAGCTGGTCGAGGGGTACGCCGAGCACGAGCGCCACATCGACGAGCTGATCGGCACCTACTCCGTCGGCTGGACCCTCGACCGGATGCCCGTCGTCGACCGCTGCCTGCTGCGGCTGGGCGCGTACGAGCTGATCTGGGAGGACGAGACGCCGGACGCGGTGGTCATCGACGAGGTGGTGCAGCTCGCCAAGGAGTTCTCCACCGACGACTCGCCCTCCTTCGTCAACGGACTGCTGGGCCGCTTCAAGGAGCTGAAGCCGGGGCTCCGCCGGGCCTGACCGGCCCCGGCACCGGACACCGCGGCGGGCCGGCCGGCGCACGCCGGCGCGCAGCCGCACACGGCACGGGACCGCACCGGGCCCGCGGCGCGAAGTCGAACGGACTTCCGCCGCGGGCCTGGTGCGTTTCTGTGACGTGTTCTAGGTTCACCGCATGCCCGAGCATGATCACGACAAGCCCGCGCCGCCGGGCGCCGGCCACGCCACCGCCGCGCGGGGGAGCGGCCCGGCCGCCGGTGAGGTCCCGCTGGCCGCCCGGGTCAGGATCGGCTACGGCCTCGGGTCCTTCGCCACCGGAACCTTCGGCACCGTTCCGGGCCTGCTGCTGCTCTACTACCTCACCGACATCCTCGGCGTCACCGCCGGCCTCGCCGGGCTGCTCGTCTTCCTGCCCAAGGCGTGGGACGTCCTGCTCAACCCGTGGATCGGCAGCCTGTCCGACCGCACCGTGCACCGCTGGGGCCCGCGGCGCCCCTGGATGCTGCTGGGCGCGCTCACCATGCCGCTCTGCTTCGCCGCCATGTTCGCCGCCCCGGACCTGGAGCGCGGCTGGGCCGCCGCCTACGTCGCCGTACTCTTCCTGCTGACCGCCACCGGCTACGCCTGCTTCCAGGTCCCGTACGTGGCCCTCCCGGCGGAGCTCACCACCGACCCGGACGAGCGCGCCCGCGTGATGAGCTGGCGGGTCGCCTTCCTCGGCGCCGCCATCCTGCTCTCCGGCGCGGTGGCCCCGCTGCTGGCCGGAGCCTCCGGCGACGACCACGGCTCGCCCGGCGGCTACCGGCTCATGGGGGTCGTCATCGGCGCCCTGCTCTGCGCCGGGATGCTGGCCGCCTTCGCCGCGACGGCACGCGCGCCCGCCGTGCTGCGGGTGACGAGTGAGCCCGGCCTCCTGGCGCAGCTCCGGGCGGCCCGCGGCAACCGGCCCTTCGCCCGGCTGCTCGCCGCCTTCGTCACCCAGGCCGCCGCCACGGGGCTGATGCTGGCCGGCACCCAGTACTTCGCCACGTACATCCTCCACCGGCCCTCCGCCACCAGCGTCCTCTTCGCCTGCCTGATCGTGCCCTCGCTGCTCGCGATGCCGCTCTGGCTGACCGTGGGGCGCCGCACCGGCAAACGCTCCGCGGCCCTCGCCGCCTCCGGCTGCTTCCTGGCCGGGGCCGCGACGGCCGCCTTCGCCCGCGAACTGCCCGCCGGCGCGGTCTACGCGGCCGTCGCCCTGGCCGGCGCCGGCTACGCGGGCATGCAGATGCTGCCGCTGGCCATGCTGGGCGACGCCATCGCCGCCGACGCCTTCACCAGCGGCCGCCGCCGCGCCGGCCTGTTCACCGGCCTCTGGACGGCGGGGGAGACCCTGGGCCTCGCCCTCGGCCCCGGGCTCTACGGGCTCGTCCTGGCGGCGGGCGGCTTCGTCTCCTCCGACGCCGGCCACCGCGTGGAGCAGCCCGCATCGGCGCTCACCGCGATCGTCACCGGCTTCGGCGCCCTCCCCGCCCTGCTCCTGCTGCTCAGCCTCCCGATGCTGGCCCGCTACGACCTGACGGAGCGGAAGCTCAACGCCCTCCGCGACGCGGCGGCGCGGCGTGCGCCCGCGCCCGCCGCCGGCACCGCTCCGGACCCCCGCCCCGCAGACCCCCGACGCGACGGAGACATCCCATGACCGCCCCCACCCCTTCCGCCGGTCCCGTGGCCGGAGGCGCGCCCCGGCGCGACATCCTCGACCGGCTCGACTCCCTGCGCGCAACCGACCTGCCCGTCCGCGGCGGCCGCACCATGGCGTACGTCTACGACTCCGGCCTCGACGGCGTCGAGGAGCTTGCGGCGGCCGCGCAGGCGCGGTTCGCGGGGGTCAACGGGCTCGACATGACGGCCTTCCCGAGCGTCGTCGCCCTGGAGAACGCCGTCGTGGGCCGCGCCGCCCGGCTGCTCGGCGGCGGCCCGGACACGGCGGGCACCTTCACCAGCGGCGGCACCGAGAGCTGTCTGCTCGCCGTGCTCACCGCCCGCGAGCACGCCCGGCGCACCCGCGGTGTCACGGCTCCCGAGCTCGTCCTGCCCACCACCGTCCACGCGGCCTTCCACAAGGCCGCGGCACTCTTCGGGCTGCGGACCGTCTCCGTACCGGCCGACCCCGTGACGTACCGGGTCCGTCCGGAGGACATCGCCGCGGCGATCACCCCCGACACCGCCCTGGTCGTCGTCTCGGCGCCGTCCTACGCCCACGGCGTCATCGACCCGGTGGCCGCCGTGGCGGCCGAGGCGGGGCGCCGCGGGGTGCTCTGCCATGTCGACGCCTGCATCGGCGGCTGGTACCTGGGCCACCTGCGGTACGCGGACGGCCTGCCGCAGCCGCCCGCCTTCGACCTCTCCGTCCCCGGGGTCACCTCGCTCTCGGTGGACCTGCACAAGTACGGCTACACGGCCAAGGGCGCCTCCGTGCTGCTCTTCCGCGACGCGGAGCTGCGCCGGCACGGCTGGTTCGCCCACGCCTCCTGGCCCGGCTATCCCGTGGTCAACGCCACCCTCCAGGGCACCAAGTCCGCCGGTCCGCTCGCGGCCGCCTGGGCCGTGCTCGAACACATCGGCACCGACGGCTACACCGGGCTTTCCCGGCGCGTACACGGGGCGACGGCATCCCTCGCCGCCGGGATCGGCGCCATCGACGGTCTCCGCGTCCTGGGCCGTCCCGAGGCGTCCCTGCTCGCGGTCGCCTCCGAGGACCCCGCCCTGGACGTCTTCGTGGTGGCCGACGAGATCCGGGCGGACGGCTGGTACCTCCAGCCGCAGCCCGCCTTCGACGGCTCACCGGCCAATCTCCACCTGACCGTCACGGCGGCGGTGGCGGGGGAGGAGACGGTACGGCTGCTGCTCGCCGATCTCGCGAAGGCCGTGGAACGGGCCCGCGCCCTGGGCCCCGCCACGGTCGACCCGGCCCTGGCGGAGGCGGCGGCCGGGCTCGACCCGGACACCCTCGGCCCCGAGGAGGTGGGACTGGCCCTCTCGCTGGCCGGTATCGGCGCGGACGGCGCGCTCCCGGAACGGATGGCCCCGGTCCTGGCCGTCCTCCAGGCGCTGCCGCCGCGCCTCACCGAACGGCTGCTCCCCGAGGTCGTCGGGCGCCTCTACCGGCCGGAACCCGGCGGGCCCGCACGGGCGGCGGAGAGCGGGCCGGAGGAGGGCTGACCGGCGGGGAACCGGCAGGGCGCTCCCGGACGGGGCGGGGGCCCGTCCAGGAGCCGGCATGCGCGGACCGGTGGCCCGTCCGGGGCCCCGGCGGAGCGCTCCGGGGCGCGGGTCACGGTTGTCACCGTGCGTGAGGGATGGCTCGCCCAGTGCGAAGGGGGTGCACGCGGCGGCTACGGACGGCAGGGCGCGGCTTCGCGCCCGGCGGCCCCAGCCCGAGCCCGGCCGGCGGCTCGGCGGCGGCCTGACGGTGGCCCGGCAGCGGCTGCGCGGGGGCCCGGTGCGCGTACGGCGGCGGCCCGCGGGCCCGGCGCACGGCCGCACGCCGGCTGGGACGGCGGCGGGAACGACGGCCGGGAACACCGCGGGGCGGTGGGGAGCGTACGGGCTCCCCGCCACCCCGCGGGAACGGTCTCGGCGGCGGGCCGCGGTCCCGCCGGCCGCGGCGGTCCGCGGCGGGCGGGCGCCGTGGAGGGGCGGAGGGGTCAGGCGTCCTCGTGCTGCACGGCCCGGCGGGCGTCCGCGTCCAGCACACCCCAGCTGATCAGCTGCTCGGTGAGCACCGAGGGGGACTGGTCGTAGATCACCGCGAGGGTGCGCAGGTCGTCCTGGCGGATGGAGAGGACCTTGCCGTTGTAGTCGCCGCGCTGGCTCTGGATCGTCGCGGCGTACCGCTGGAGCGGTCCGGCCTTCTCCTGCGGCACATGGGCGAGCCGCTCCAGGTCGAGGACCAGCTTCGGCGGCGGTTCGGCGGCGCCCCCGGGCGTGGTGCCCGGCAGGAGCTCCTGCACGGGGACGCCGTAGAAGTCCGCCAGCTCGGCAAGACGCTGCACGGTCACCGCACGGTCGCCCCGCTCGTAGGAGCCGACGACGACGGCCTTCCAGCGGCCCTGGGACTTCTCCTCGACTCCGTGGAGGGAAAGGCCCTGCTGGGTGCGGATGGCGCGAAGCTTGGCTCCGAGCTGTTTGGCGTATTCGCTGGACATATAGCTCCCCGGACGAATTGGTAACTCACTGTGATGTTACGCAGCGTAATTCTGCTTCGTCAAGCGGAGGGGGTCCCACCGAGATCCGGCCCGTACGCGGGGCGCCTCCGCCGGGGCCCCGGTACCCCCTCCCGTACAGCTTTCCGTACGGCCCGGCGGGCTTCCGCGCTCACCCCCGGGGGCGGGACGGCCCCCGCTCCACCGGGCCGGAGCCGGGCCCCGTCCCGTCCGCCCCGTCCCGTCCGCCCCGGGCCGCCGCCCGCCGTGCGTGCCCGCCCTGGTATCGTTCACCGGGCACGATCCCCGACGTCCTTTAACATCCGTCCCGTGAGGCGGAGAAGGAGGTCCGTTTCCCATGGACGCATCCTCAGCCGTATCCGGTGAATCCGGCCCCCCGGTCCCGCCGGCCCGCCCCGTGCTGGAGGCCCCGGACATCGCCCGGGTCCTGACCCGCATCGCGCACGAGATCGTCGAACGCGCCAAGGGCGCCGACGACGTCATACTGCTCGGCATCCCCACCCGCGGTGTCTTCCTCGCCCGCCGCCTCGCGGCCAAGCTGGAGGGGATCACCGGCCGCCCGCAGCCCTCCGGTTCGCTGGACATCACCATGTACCGCGACGACCTGCGGCTCCGCCCGGCCCGCGCGCTCGCCCGCACCGACATCCCCGCCGACGGGGTCGACGGCAAGCTGGTCGTCCTCGTCGACGACGTGCTCTTCTCCGGCCGGACGATCCGCGCCGCCCTCGACGCCCTCGGCGACATCGGCCGCCCGCGCGCCGTGCAGCTCGCGGTCCTCGTGGACCGGGGCCACCGCGAACTGCCGATCCGCGCCGACTACGTCGGCAAGAACCTCCCGACCTCGCTGCGGGAGACGGTCAAGGTCCAGCTCACCGAGGAGGACGGCCGCGACAGCGTGCTCCTCGGCCGGCGCGGCGCCGTCCCGCCCGGCGAGCGGTAGCGCCCCGCGCCCGGCCGGGCCCGCGCGCCCGGTGCCCGCGCACGGCGCCCGCCGCGCCGGCCCGCGCCGCCGCACCGGAACCTCCGCTTCCGGCCCGTGCCCGGGCCGGCCGGCGAGGCCCCGGACGGCCCCCGACCGCCCTCCCGGCCCGTGCCGGGACCGAAGCCCAGCGAACCCCGCACACCGTTCCCGAATCCCCGGAGCACCGGATGCAGCGCCACCTCACCTCGGCCGCGGACCTCACCCGTGACGACGCCCTCCTCGTCCTCGACACCGCCGAGGAGATGGCCCGGGTCGCCGACCGGCCGATCAAGAAGCTCCCGACCCTGCGCGGCCGTACGGTCGTCAACCTCTTCTTCGAGGACTCGACCCGGACCCGGATCTCCTTCGAGGCCGCCGCCAAGCGGCTCTCCGCCGACGTCATCAACTTCTCCGCCAAGGGCTCCTCGGTCTCCAAGGGCGAGTCGCTCAAGGACACCGCGCTCACCCTGGAGGCGATGGGCGCCGACGCCGTCGTCATCCGCCACCACGACTCCGGCGCCCCGCACCGCCTCGCCACCTCCGGCTGGATCGGCGGCTCGGTCGTCAACGCCGGCGACGGCACCCATGAACACCCCACCCAGGCCCTGCTGGACGCCTTCACCATGCGCCGCCACCTCGCGGGCGCCCCGGACGGCGGCCCGGTGCCCCACGGCACGCCGGGCGACGGCACGGGCCGCGACCTGGCCGGCCGCCGCATCACCATCGTCGGGGACGTGCTGCACAGCCGCGTCGCCCGCTCCAACGTCCATCTGCTCACCACCCTGGGCGCCGAGGTCACCCTCGTCGCCCCGCCGACCCTGGTGCCCATCGGCGTCGGGAACTGGCCCTGCGAGATCTCCTACGACCTCGACGCCGTCCTCGCCAAGTCCGACGCCGTGATGATGCTCCGCGTCCAGCGGGAGCGGATGAACGCCGCCTTCTTCCCCACCGAGCGCGAGTACGCCCGCCGCTACGGTCTGAACAGCGACCGGATGGCCCGGATGCCCGGCCACGCCATCGTGATGCACCCCGGCCCGATGAACCGCGGCATGGAGATCACCGCCGAGGTCGCCGACTCCGAGCGCTGCACCGCCGTCGAACAGGTGGCCAACGGCGTCAGCATCCGGATGGCCGTGCTCTACCTGCTGCTCGGCGGTGCCGGACCGGCCGTCACCGGCACCCCCGACACCACCACCCGCACCGAGGAGAACGCCTGACCATGAGCGCCACGAGCGAGCCGAAGAAGACCCTGATCCGCGGTGCGCGCCTCCTCGGCGGCGAGCCGCTGGACGTCCTGATCGACGGCGGCACCGTCGCGGAGACCGGCACCGGCCTGAACGCCCCCGGCGCCACCGTCGTGGAGGCCGCCGGGCAGGTCCTGCTGCCCGGCCTCGTCGACCTCCACACCCATCTGCGCGAGCCCGGCCGGGAGGACTCCGAGACCGTCCTCACCGGCACCCGGGCGGCGGCGGCCGGCGGCTACACCGCCGTGCACGCCATGGCCAACACCTTCCCCGTCGCCGACACCGCCGGCGTCGTCGAGCAGGTCTGGCGGCTCGGCCGCGAGTCCGGCTACTGCGACGTCCAGCCGGTCGGCGCCGTCACCGTCGGCCTGGAGGGCAAGCAGCTCGCCGAGCTCGGCGCCATGCACGACTCCGCCGCGGGTGTCCGGATCTTCTCCGACGACGGCAAGTGCGTCGACGACGCCGTGATCATGCGCCGGGCCCTGGAGTACGTGAAGGCGTTCGACGGCGTCATCGCCCAGCACTCCCAGGAGCCCCGGCTCACCGAGGGCGCCCAGATGAACGAGGGCACGGTCTCCGCCGAGCTGGGCCTGGGCGGCTGGCCCGCCGTCGCCGAGGAGTCGGTCATCGCCCGCGACGTGCTGCTCGCCGCGCACGTCGGCTCCCGGCTGCACGTCTGCCACGTCTCCACCGCCGGCTCCGTCGAGATCATCCGCTGGGCCAAGTCCAAGGGATGGAACGTCACCGCCGAGGTCACCCCGCACCACCTGCTCCTCACCGACGAGCTCGTCCGCTCGTACGACCCCGTCTACAAGGTGAACCCGCCGCTGCGCACGGAGGCCGACGTCACGGCCCTGCGCGCGGCCCTCGCCGACGGCACCATCGACTGCGTCGCCACCGACCACGCCCCGCACCCCCACGAGGACAAGGACTGCGAGTGGGGCGCCGCGGCCATGGGCATGGTCGGCCTGGAGACCGCGCTCTCCGTGGTCCAGCACACGATGGTCGACACCGGGCTGCTCGACTGGGCGGGCGTCGCCGACCGGATGTCCTTCCGTCCGGCCGCCATCGGGCGCCTCCACGGGCACGGCCGGACCGTCGCCCCCGGTGAGCCCGCGAACCTGACCCTGCTCGACCCCGCTTACCGTGGAGTGGTGGACCCCGCGGGCTTCGCCTCCCGCAGCCGCAACACCCCCTACCAGGGCCGTGAGCTGCCGGGACGTGTGACGCACACCTTCCTGCGGGGCCGCGCGACGGTCGTGGACGGGAAGCTGGCGTGACGGTGACAACGGCAACAACGGCAACAGCGGCAACAGCGGCAACACTGACGACTCTGACGGCTACGGCCCTGGCCGCGGAACCCCGGTCCCAGGAGGTCACCGACTGGGCCGACCGGATCGGCTGGGTCGTCGGCCTGCTGCTCTTCGTGGCGCTGCTGTACTGGCTGATGCGCCAGGGCTGGAAGTGGCGCGGAACCCTCCAGTCCGACCTGCCCGAGCCCGCCGCCGTCCCCGAGCGCGGCACGGAGCCGGCCGGCCGGCCGGACGGGCGTGCGGACGGGCAGCCGCCGCTCACGCTCACCGGCCGCTACCACGGCTCGACCACCGCCGGGCAGTGGCTCGACCGGATCGTCGCCCACGGCCTCGGCACCCGCAGCCGCGCGGAGCTCACCCTCACCGACGCCGGCCTCGACGTCGTGCGCCCCGGCGCCCGGGACTTCCACGTCCCGGCCGGCGACCTGCGCGGGGCCCGTCTCGACAAGGGCATCGCCGGAAAGGTCCTCACCGAGAACGGCCTGCTGGTGATCACCTGGGAACTCGGCGGCAGACTCCTCGACTCCGGCTTCCGCGCAGACCGGGCGGCCGACCACGCCGCCTGGGTCGAGCGCGTCAACGAACTCTCCGGTGGCCCCATCGACGTAGCCGCCATCCGGCACGACAAGGAAGGCGCAGCATGACGACCTCGTCCCGCGGGGCCAGGATCCCCGCCGTACTCGTCCTGGAGGACGGCCGCAGCTTCCGCGGCAGCGCCTACGGGGCCGTGGGGGAGACCCTCGGCGAGGCGGTGTTCTCCACCGGCATGACCGGCTACCAGGAGACCCTCACCGACCCCTCGTACCACCGGCAGGTCGTCGTGATGACCGCCCCGCACATCGGCAACACCGGCGTCAACGACGAGGACCCGGAGTCGAAGAAGATCTGGGTGGCCGGCTACGTCGTGCGCGACCCGGCCCGCACCCCGTCCAACTGGCGCTCCGTGCGCACCCTCGACGAGGAACTGTCCGCCCAGGGCGTCGTCGGCATCAGCGGCATCGACACCCGGGCGCTCACCCGCCATCTGCGCGAGCGCGGCGCCATGCGCGTGGGGATCTTCTCGGGCGACGCGATCGCCGACGAGGCCTCCCTGCTGGCGCGGGTGCGTCAGGCGCCCGCGATGAAGGGCGCCGACCTGAGCGCCGAGGTGGCCACCACCGAGCCGTACGTCGTCCCGGCGATCGGCGAGAAGCGCTTCACCGTCGCCGCCATCGACCTCGGCATCAAGGGCATGACCCCGCAGCGCATGGCCGAACGCGGCATAGAGGTGCACGTGCTGCCCGCCGACGCGAGTCCCGAGGACGTCTACGCCGTCGGCCCCGACGGGGTGTTCTTCTCCAACGGCCCCGGCGACCCGGCCGCCGCCGAGGGCCCCGTCACGCTGATGCGGTCCGTCCTGGAGCGGAGGACGCCCCTCTTCGGCATCTGCTTCGGCAACCAGATCCTCGGACGCGCGCTCGGCTTCGGCACCTTCAAGCTGAAGTACGGCCACCGGGGCATCAACCAGCCCGTGCAGGACCGGGCCACCGGCAAGGTCGAGGTGACGGCGCACAACCACGGCTTCGCCGTGGACGCGCCGCTGGACGCCCCGTCCGACACCCCGTACGGCCGCGCCGAGGTCTCCCACGTCTGCCTCAACGACGACGTGGTGGAGGGGCTGCGGCTGCTGGACCGCCCCGCCTTCAGCGTCCAGTACCACCCCGAGGCGGCGGCCGGCCCGCACGACGCCGCCTATCTATTCGACCGGTTCGTCGAGCTCATGCGCGACAACAAGCACCACACCCCGGAGGACCAGCGTGCCTAAGCGCACCGACATCCAGTCCGTCCTGGTCATCGGCTCCGGCCCGATCGTCATCGGCCAGGCCGCCGAGTTCGACTACTCCGGCACCCAGGCCTGCCGCGTCCTCAAGTCCGAGGGCCTGCGGGTGATCCTGGTCAACTCCAACCCGGCCACGATCATGACCGACCCGGAGATCGCCGACGCCACCTACGTCGAGCCGATCACCCCCGAGTACGTCGAGAAGATCATCGCCAAGGAGCGCCCCGACGCGCTGCTGCCCACCCTCGGCGGCCAGACCGCGCTCAACACCGCCATCTCCCTGCACGAGTCCGGCGCGCTGGAGAAGTACGGCGTCGAGCTGATCGGCGCCAACGTCGAGGCCATCCACAAGGGCGAGGACCGCGACCAGTTCAAGGACGTGGTCGCCGCCGTCCACGCCAAGATCGGCCACGGCGAGTCCGCCCGTTCGGTGATCTGCCACTCCATGGACGAGATCCTCGCGGGCGTCGGGGAGCTCGGCGGCTACCCGGTCGTCGTCCGCCCCTCCTTCACCATGGGAGGCGCCGGCTCCGGCTTCGCCCACGACGAGGAGGAGCTGCGCCGCATCGCCGGCCAGGGCCTCGCCCTCTCGCCGACCACCGAGGTGCTCCTGGAGGAGTCCATCCTCGGCTGGAAGGAGTACGAGCTGGAGCTGATGCGTGACAAGCACGACAATGTCGTGGTCGTCTGCTCCATCGAGAACTTCGACCCGATGGGCGTCCACACCGGCGACTCCATCACCGTCGCCCCGGCGATGACGCTCACCGACCGCGAGTACCAGATCCTGCGGGACATCGGCATCGCCGTGATCCGCGAGGTCGGCGTCGACACCGGCGGCTGCAACATCCAGTTCGCCGTCAACCCCGAGGACGGCCGGGTCATCGTCATCGAGATGAACCCGCGCGTCTCCCGCTCCTCGGCGCTCGCCTCCAAGGCCACCGGCTTCCCGATCGCCAAGATCGCGGCCCGGCTGGCGGTGGGCTACACCCTGGACGAGATCCCCAACGACATCACCGAGAAGACCCCGGCGTCCTTCGAGCCCACCCTCGACTACGTCGTGGTCAAGGCGCCCCGGTTCGCGTTCGAGAAGTTCCCGGCCGCCGACGCCACCCTCACCACCACCATGAAGTCGGTCGGCGAGGCCATGGCCATCGGCCGCAACTTCACCGAGGCGCTGCAGAAGGCGCTCCGCTCGCTGGAGAAGAAGGGCTCGCAGTTCGACTTCACCGGCGACCCGGCCGCCCTCGGCGACAAGAAGGCGCTGCTGGAGACGGCCGTGAAGCCGACCGACGGACGGATCAACACCGTCATGGCGGCCATCCGCGCCGGGGCCACCCGCGAGGAGGTCTTCGAGGCCACGAAGATCGACCCCTGGTTCACCGACCAGCTCTTCCTCATCAAGGAGATCGCCGACGACCTCGCCGCCGCGCCGAAGCTGGAGCCGGAGCTGCTGGCCGAGGCGAAGCGGCACGGCTTCTCCGACGCCCAGATCGCCGGCATCCGGGGGCTGCGCGAGGACGTCGTCCGCGAGGTCCGGCACGCGCTCGGCGTCCGCCCCGTCTACAAGACGGTCGACACCTGCGCCGCCGAATTCGCCGCCCGCACCCCGTACTTCTACTCGTCCTACGACGAGGAGACCGAGGTCGCCCCGCGGGAGAAGCCCGCCGTGATCATCCTCGGCTCCGGGCCCAACCGCATCGGCCAGGGCATCGAGTTCGACTACTCCTGCGTCCACGCCTCCTTCGCGCTGCACGACGCGGGCTACGAGACCGTCATGGTCAACTGCAATCCGGAGACCGTCTCCACCGACTACGACACCTCCGACCGGCTCTACTTCGAGCCGCTCACCCTGGAGGACGTCCTGGAGATCGTGCACGCCGAGTCGCAGGCCGGCCCGGTCGCGGGCGTCGTCGTCCAGCTCGGCGGCCAGACCCCGCTCGGCCTGGCGCAGGCGCTCAAGGACAACGGCGTGCTGATCGTCGGCACCTCGCCCGAGGCGATCAACCTCGCCGAGGAGCGCGGCGCCTTCGGCCGCGTCCTGGAACAGGCCGGGCTGCCCGCCCCCAAGTACGGCACCGCCTTCTCCTTCGACGAGGCCAAGGCCATCGCCGCGGAGATCGGCTACCCGGTCATGGTCCGACCCAGCTACGTCCTCGGCGGCCGCGGCATGGAGATCGTCTACGACGAGCCCTCGCTGGCCGGGTACCTGGAGCGGCACGCCGGCCTCATCTCCGAGCACCCGGTCCTCGTCGACCGGTTCCTCGACGACGCCATCGAGATCGACGTCGACGCGCTCTACGACGGCGAGGAGCTCTACCTCGGCGGCGTCATGGAGCACATCGAGGAGGCCGGCATCCACTCCGGCGACTCCGCCTGCGCGCTGCCCCCGATCACCCTCGGCGGCTTCGACGTCAAGCGGCTGCGGGCCTCGACGGAGGCCATCGCCAAGGGCGTCGGCGTCCGCGGGCTGATCAACATCCAGTTCGCCATGGCCGGGGACATCCTGTACGTCCTGGAGGCCAACCCGCGCGCCTCGCGCACCGTGCCCTTCACCTCGAAGGCCACCGCCGTCCCGCTGGCCAAGGCCGCCGCCCGGATCTCCCTGGGCGCCACCATCGCCGAACTCCGCGCCGAGGGCATGCTCCCGGCGCGCGGCGACGGCGGCACCCTGCCGCTGGACGCGCCGATCTCCGTCAAGGAGGCCGTGCTGCCCTGGAGCCGCTTCCGCGACTCCTCCGGCCGGGGCGTGGACACCGTCCTGGGCCCGGAGATGCGCTCCACCGGCGAGGTCATGGGCATCGACTCGGTCTTCGGCTCGGCCTACGCCAAGTCGCAGGCCGGCGCGTACGGGGCGCTGCCCACCAAGGGGCGCGCCTTCGTCTCCGTCGCCAACCGCGACAAGCGGGCCATGATCTTCCCGGCCCGGGAGCTGGTCGGCCTCGGCTTCGAACTGCTCGCCACCTCCGGCACCGCCGAGGTGCTGCGGCGCAACGGCATCAACGCCACCGTCGTCCGCAAGCAGTACCAGGGCGCGGGGCCGCGCGGCGAGAGGACCATCGTCCAGCTCATCCACGACGGCGAGGTGGACCTCATCGTCAACACCCCCTACGGCACCGGAGGGCGGCTCGACGGCTACGAGATCCGCACCGCCGCCGTCGCCCGCGGCGTCCCCTGCCTGACGACGGTGCAGGCCCTCGCCGCCGCCGTGCAGGGCATCGAGGCGCTGACGCGCGGCGACATCGGAGTCCGCTCGCTGCAGGAACACGCCGAACACCTGATCGCCGCGCGCGAGGAGTGAGGCGGGGGAGGGGGACACCGGCGCGGTGTCCCCCTCCGCACGAGCCGGGGCGCTCCCCGCACCGGCGGCGTGAGCGGGGGCGCGCCTCCCACGGCGGGCACCCGCCGCCCGCGCTTCCGCGCCCGCCCCGCGCCTCCGCACCCGCGCCACCGGGCCCGCCCGTACCCGGCCCCGCCGCCGCTCCCGGCGGGCCGCCGCCCGTCGCCCCGTACCGCTCACCTCCCGCAGAAACGGCCCGAGATGTACGCCCTGCTCTTCAACCTCCTCTTCCGCCGCCTGGATCCCGAGCGCGCCCACCACCTGGCCTTCGGCTGGATCCGGCGCGCCGCCCGGATCCCCGTGCTCCGCACGCTGCTGGCCGCGCTGCTCGCCGCCCGCCGCCCGGAGCTGCGCACCACCGCCTTCGGCCGCGAGATGCCCGGCCCGTTCGGGCTCGCGGCCGGCTTCGACAAGAACGCCACCGGCATCGACGGCCTGGCGATGCTCGGCTTCGACCATGTGGAGATCGGCACCGTCACCGGCGAGCCGCAGCCCGGCAACCCCGCGCCCCGCCTGTTCCGCCTGGCGGTGGACCGGGCCCTGATCAACCGGATGGGCTTCAACAACGACGGCTCGGCCGCCGTCGCCGCGCGCCTCGCGGCCCGCGCCGCCGCCCGCCGGGGCCGGCCCGGGGTGACCCTCGGCGTCAACATCGGCAAGACCAAGACCGTCCCGGAGGACGCGGCGGTCGCCGACTACGTCACCTCCACCGAGCGGCTCGCCGCCCACGCCGACTACCTCGTCGTCAACGTCTCCTCCCCGAACACCCCCGGCCTGCGGAACCTCCAGGCCACCGAGCAGCTCCGTCCGCTGCTCACCGCCGTCCGCGAGGCCGCCGACCGCACGGTCCCCGGCCGCCGCGTCCCGCTGCTCGTCAAGATCGCCCCCGATCTGGCGGACGAGGACGTGGATGCCGTCGCCGACCTCGCCGTCGACCTCGGCCTGGACGGCATCATCGCCACCAACACCACCATCGCGCGCGACGGCCTGGGCCTGCGCACCCGCCGGGACCTCGTCGAGTCCATCGGCGCGGGCGGTCTCTCCGGCGCCCCGCTGAGGGCCCGCTCCCTGGAGGTGCTGCGCCGGCTGTACGCGCGCGTGGGCGACCGCGTCACACTCGTCGGCGTGGGCGGCGTGGAGACCGCCGACGACGTCTGGGAGCGCGTCCTCGCCGGCGCCACCCTCGTCCAGGGCTACAGCGCCTTCGTCTACCAGGGCCCGCTCTGGTGCCGGCGCGTCCACCGCGGCCTGGCCGCACGCCTGGCCGCGAGCCCGTACGCCACCCTCGCCGACGCCGTCGGCGCCGACACCCGGAAGGCCGCCGCATGAGCTCCCCGGACCAGCCGAGCCACGACCCGGACCCCGGCCACCACCCGGATCCCGACGACCGCCCCGAGCCCTTCGGCGCCCGGCTGCGCCGGGCCATGGACACCCGCGGTCCGCTCTGCGTCGGCATCGACCCGCACGCGTCGCTCCTCGCGGACTGGGGGCTGAACGACGACGTCGCCGGTCTGGAGCGCTTCACCCGCACGGTGGTCGACGCCCTGGCCGACCGGGTGGCCGTCCTCAAACCGCAGTCCGCCTTCTTCGAGCGCTTCGGCTCCCGGGGGATCGCGGTGCTCGAACGGGCCGTCGCCGACGCCCGCTCCGCCGGGGCCCTGGTGCTGACGGACGCCAAGCGCGGCGACATCGGCTCCACCATGGCCGCGTACGCCGACACCTATCTGGCCAAGGGCAGCCCGCTGTTCTCGGACGCGGTGACCGTGAGCCCGTACCTCGGCTTCGGCTCGCTGCGCCCCGCGCTCGACCTGGCCCGGGAATCCGGCTGCGGAGTCTTCGTCCTGGCGCTCACCTCCAACCCGGAGGGGGCGGAGGTGCAGCGGGCCGCCACCCCCGGCGGCCGCTCCCTGGCGCAGGTGATGCTCGACCACATGGCGCGGGAGAACGCCGGTGCCGCGCCGCTGGGTTCGGTCGGCGCCGTCGTGGGGGCGACGCTGGGGGAGACGGGGGCCGATCTGGCCATCAACGGCCCGCTCCTCGCGCCCGGCATCGGGGCCCAGGGGGCGACGCCCGCCGACCTCCCCGGCGTCTTCGGGCCATCCGTCTCCAACGTGGTGCCGAGCGTCAGCCGAGGGGTGCTGCGGCACGGGCCCGGTCCGGCGGGACTGCGGACGGCGGCGGCGCGCCTGGCCGACGAGGTGCGGGCGGCCGTAAGCCCTGCGTGAGGCCCGGTCGGCGGCCCGGCGGGGCGGCGGCCCCCGCTTCGTTGAACAATCCTGGCCGAATGTGGGGGTCTTATGTCTGGATTGTCCACATCAACAGAGTCTGACCAGGACTTTTCGCCTGTTCTCGCTGACTCGGGCGGCCCGGACCGCTAGTCTCCGTCGAGAGCGCTCGCATCACTGCGGCGCTCACCGCCCCGCAGGCAACGGCGGGGCGGCCGGTTTCACGATCCATCCGTATCCGACAGTTCGATATCCGAGGTGACGTAGGCGTGGCTCTTCCGCCCCTTACCCCTGAACAGCGCGCAGCCGCGCTCGAAAAGGCCGCCGCGGCTCGCCGGGAGCGCGCCGAGGTCAAGAATCGGCTCAAGCACTCCGGTGCCTCCCTGCACGAGGTCATCAAGCAGGGCCAGGAGAACGACGTCATCGGCAAGATGAAGGTCTCCGCGCTCCTGGAATCCCTGCCGGGCGTCGGCAAGGTCCGGGCCAAGCAGATCATGGAGCGGCTCGGCATCTCCGAGAGCCGCCGGGTCCGGGGCCTCGGCTCCAACCAGATCGCCTCTCTCGAGAGGGAGTTCGGCGGCACGCACGCCTGAGGAGTCTCCGGCGTGACGCCCGGGGTTCTCCGGCACTCCCGGGAAGCTGGATAATCACCGCATGAGTGAAGCAGTCTCCCGGGGGGCGACCCGCCGCCCGCGACTGACCGTGCTCTCCGGCCCCTCCGGGGTCGGCAAGAGCACGGTCGTCGCCCATATGCGCAAGGTTCACCCCGAGGTCTGGCTCTCGGTCTCCGCCACCACCCGGTCCCCGCGCCCCGGCGAACGGGACGGAGTGCAGTACCACTTCGTGCGGGACGACGAGTTCGACAAGCTGGTGGCCAACGGCGAGCTGCTGGAGTGGGCCGAGTTCGCGGGCAACCGCTACGGCACCCCCCGGCGCGCCGTCCTCGAACGGCTGGCGGCGGGTGTGCCCGTCCTGCTGGAGATCGACCTCCAGGGCGCCCGCCAGGTGCGCGAGGCCATGCCCGAGGCCCAGTTGGTCTTCCTGGCCCCGCCGAGCTGGGAGGAGCTCGTCCGCCGCCTGACGGGCCGCGGCACCGAGCCCCCCGAGGTCATCGAGCGCCGGCTGGAGGCGGCCCGGGTCGAGCTCGCCGCCGAGGAGGAGTTCGACACCACCCTGGTCAACACCTCGGTCGAGGACGTCGCGCGTGAGCTGCTAGCCTTGATGCAGGTAGATTGATCCATTCCATCCTTTTCACCGTTACCGGCGGCTCCTCCCCGGTAATCACCGGCACTTCGGAAGGCAGAGCGTGTCCTCTCCCATCACCACGCCCGAGGGCATCATCAACCCGCCGATCGACGAGCTCCTCGAGGCCACGGACTCCAAGTACAGCCTCGTGATCTACGCCGCCAAGCGCGCGCGCCAGATCAACGCGTACTACTCCCAGCTCGGTGAGGGACTCCTCGAGTACGTCGGCCCGCTGGTGGACACCCACGTCCACGAGAAGCCGCTGTCGATCGCCCTGCGGGAGATCAACGCCGGTCTGCTGACCTCCGAGGCCGTCGACGGCCCGGTCACCAAGCAGTAGCAGCAGGCAGTACAGGAAGCGGACAGGCGCCCCACGGCGCCTCCGGACGGGCCCGGCAGAGCATCTGCCGGGCCCGTGGTGTGTCATGGACCCGTGCGGCGGGCCCGCGCCCCGCGGACGGCGCGCGGGCGCGGAGCGCACGGCAGGGACGAGCGCGAGAGGCGAGGTGGACGGTGGAGCCGGTGGAGCCGAAGGCACCGAACGGGACGGCGGCGCAGGCGGGGCGCCCGAGGGTCGTCCTCGGGGTGAGCGGCGGCATCGCCGCGTACAAGGCGTGCGAGCTGCTGCGCCGGCTCACCGAGTCGGGGCACGACGTGCGCGTCGTACCGACCGCGTCGGCGCTCAACTTCGTCGGCGAGGCCACCTGGTCCGCGCTCTCCGGCCACCCGGTCTCCGCCGAGGTGTGGGAGAGCGTCCACGAGGTGCCGCACGTCCGCATCGGCCAGGCGGCAGACCTCGTCGTCGTCGCGCCCGCCACCGCCGACACCCTCGCCCGCGCGGCCCACGGCCTCGCCGACGACCTGCTGACCAACACCCTGCTCACGGCCCGCTGCCCGGTGGTCTTCGCCCCCGCCATGCACACCGAGATGTGGGAGCACCCGGCCACCCGGGAGAACGTGGCGACGCTGCGCCGCCGCGGCGCCGTCGTCATCGAGCCCGCCGTGGGCCGGCTCACCGGCGCGGACACCGGCAAGGGGCGGCTCCCCGATCCCGGCGAGATCTTCGAGGTCTGCCGCCGGGTGCTGGCGCGCGGCGCGGCCGGCGCGGAGCGCGACCTCGCGGGCCGCCATGTCGTCGTCAGCGCCGGCGGCACCCGCGAACCGCTGGACCCGGTCCGCTTCCTCGGCAACCGCTCCTCCGGCAAGCAGGGGTACGCCCTGGCCCGTACGGCCGTGGCGCGCGGCGCGCGGGTCACCCTGATCGCGGCCCACACGCATCTGCCCGACCCGGCGGGCGCCGACGTCGTCCCCGTCGGCACGGCCGTACAGCTGCGCGAGGCGGTGCTCGAGGCCGCCGCCGGTGCGGACGCCGTCGTCATGGCCGCCGCCGTGGCCGACTTCCGGCCCGGCCGGTACGCCGAGGGCAAGATCAAGAAGAAGGACGGGGAGGAGCCGGAGCCCGTCACCCTGGTCCGCAACCCCGACGTCCTCGCCGAGATCTCGGCGGAGCGGGCCCGGTCCGGGCAGATCGTGGTGGGCTTCGCGGCCGAGACCGACGACGTGCTCGCCAACGGCCGCGCCAAGCTCGCCCGCAAAGGCTGCGACCTGCTCGTCGTCAACGAGGTGGGGGAGGGCCGTACCTTCGGCTCGGAGGAGAACGAGGCGGTGATCCTGGGCGCCGACGGCACGGAGACCCCGGTGCCGTACGGGCCCAAGGAGGCGCTCGCCGACACCGTGTGGGACCTCGTGGCGCGGCGGCTGGTCTGAGGCCGGCCGAAGACGGCCGCGCGCCGCGCCGAGCCGGTGCCGCCGGGCCCCTCGGCGGCGAAACGCCGTGACGCGCGGAACCGTTCCGGCCTGCCGGAACGCTCGACTCCTGCTGGTACGGCGCCGGTGCCGCAGGTCACAAGGCTCCCAAGGATCGAGACGCCGTGTCCGAGACGGGGCCGCTCCGGATAAACTGCCTGCGGAACCGTGCGGCCGCAGCCTCGAAACGGTTCCGCCACGATTCAGCCAGCAGCCGCTGCAACCCCAGGGAGCGATGTGTCCCGCCGCCTGTTCACCTCCGAGTCCGTCACCGAGGGCCACCCAGACAAGATCGCTGACCAGATCAGCGACTCCATCCTCGACGCCCTCCTCATGGAGGACCCGGCCTCCCGCGTCGCCGTCGAGACCCTGATCACCACCGGTCTGGTCCATGTGGCCGGCGAAGTGACGACGAAGGCGTACGCGGACATCGCGACGCTCGTGCGCAGCAAGATCCTCGACATCGGCTACGACTCCTCGAAGAAGGGCTTCGACGGCGCCTCCTGCGGCGTCTCGGTCTCCATCGGCTCGCAGTCCCCCGACATCGCGCAGGGCGTGGACACCGCGTACGAGCAGCGCGTCGGGAGCGCCTCCCAGCGGGACGCGGACGACGAGCTGGACCGGCAGGGCGCGGGCGACCAGGGCCTGATGTTCGGCTACGCCTGCGACGAGACGCCCGAACTGATGCCGCTGCCGATCAACCTGGCGCACCGGCTCTCCCGCCGGCTGTCGGAGGTGCGGAAGAACGGGACCATCCCCTACCTCCGCCCGGACGGCAAGACCCAGGTCACCATCGAGTACGACGGCGACAAGGCCGTCCGCCTCGACACGGTCGTGGTCTCCTCCCAGCACGCCTCCGACATCGACCTGGACAGCCTGCTGGCCCCGGACATCCGCGAGTTCGTCGTGGAGCACGTCCTCGCCGAGCTGATCGAGGACGGCATCAAGCTCGACACCGCCAACTACCGGCTGCTGGTGAACCCGACGGGCCGGTTCGAGATCGGTGGTCCGATGGGGGACGCGGGGCTGACCGGCCGCAAGATCATCATTGACACCTATGGCGGTATGGCCCGGCACGGTGGCGGTGCGTTCTCGGGGAAGGATCCGTCGAAGGTGGACCGTTCGGCGGCGTACGCGATGCGCTGGGTGGCGAAGAACGTGGTGGCGGCGGGGCTGGCCTCGCGGTGTGAGGTGCAGGTGGCGTACGCCATCGGCAAGGCGGAGCCGGTCGGTCTGTTCGTGGAGACCTTCGGGACCGCGACGGTGGAGGTGGAGCGGATCGAGCAGGCGATCGGTGAGGTGTTCGATCTGCGCCCGGCCGCGATCATCCGCGACCTCGACCTGCTCCGCCCGATCTACGCCCGGACCGCCGCCTACGGCCACTTCGGCCGTGAACTGCCCGAGTTCACCTGGGAGCGCACCGACCGCGTCGACGCGCTGCGCAAGGCCGCCGGGGCCTGACGGCCGGCCCCCGCGTTCTCCGGCCGCGGCCCGGAACCCCGTCAGCGGGGCCCGGGCCGCGGCCGTGTCCCGGCAGCCGTCCCGCGGCGGACGGACGGGGGGACGGGGCCCGCGCCCGCGTGCGGCCGCCCGGGGCGGAGCGGGGCATGTCGGTGCGCTCTGGTAGGACTGGGACGGTGAGCAGCGAGAACCGGCGGCCGGGCGGGGAACCGGCGCACCAGCCCCCGGTGGCGCACCGCCCCCCGGCGGCCGGACCGCCCGGGGGCGAACAGCTCGCGCTGATCCGGGAGACCGTGCGGACGGCCAAGGTCCCCCGCGCCAAGCCGCGCACCTGGCGCGGTGCCGCGCTCGCCGGGGCGGACCCGGTGGCCCGGGTCCTCGTGGACAAGGGCCTCGTCCACCTCGACCGCTTCTTCGACTACGCCGTCCCGGCCGCCATGGACGCCGAGGCCCGCCCCGGTGTCCGGGTGCGCGTCCGGTTCGGCGCGGGGGAGCGGAACGGCCGCCGCGAGGGCGGCGGGCTGATCAACGGCTTCATCGTCGAGCGCCGCCCCGACAGCGACTACCGGGGCACCCTCGCCCCGATCGCCCAGGTCCTCTCGCCCGAGCCGGTCCTCTCCCCGGAACTGCTCGCGCTCTGCCGCGCGGTCGCCGACCGGTACGCCGGTGCCCTGGCCGACGTCGTCCAGCTGGCGGTGCCGCGCCGGATGGCCCGCGCCGAGAAGAAGGAGTCGCCGCCCGCCCCGCCCGCGCCGCCCGAGCCGGAGCCCGGCGGCTGGGAGCGGTACACCGGCGGCCCCGGCTATCTGCGCGCCCTGGCCTCCGGCGGCACGCCCCGCGGCGTATGGACCGCGCTGCCCGGTGCCGGGTGGCCCGGGGAGCTGGCCCGCGCCGTGGCGGCCACGCTCGCCGGGGGCCGCGGCGCGCTCGCCGTGCTGCCCGACGGGCGCAGCGCCGCCCGGGTGGACGCCGCGCTGACCGCGCTGATCGGCCCGGGGCACCATGTGCTGCTCACCGCCGACGCCGGCCCCGAGGCCCGCTACCGCCGCTGGCTCGCGGTCTCCCGGGGCGCCGTCCGGGCCGTGATCGGCACCCGCGCCGCGATGTTCGCCCCCGTACGGCAGCTGGGCCTGGCCGCGATCTGGGACGACGGCGACTCCAGCCACGGCGACGAGCACGCCCCGTACCCGCACGCCCGCGAGGTCCTGATGCTGCGGGCGGCGCACGAGGGAGCCGGCTTCCTGCTGGGCGCCCACGGCCGCACGGTCGAGGCCGCGCAGCTCGTCGAGACCGGCTGGGCGCACCCGCTGGCCGCCGACCGCGAGACGGTCCGCGCCACCGCTCCCCGGGTGCGCACCATCGGCGACGGCGAGGAGGCCCGGGACGAGGCGGCGCGGGCCGCGCGGCTGCCGAGCCTGGCCTGGCGCACCGTCCGCGACGCGCTCCAGCGGGGACCGGTGCTGATCCAGGTGCCGCGGCGCGGCTATGTGCCCCGGCTGGCCTGCGAGCGCTGCCGCACGCCCGCGCGCTGCGCGCACTGCTCGGGGCCGCTGGAGGCGGTGGGCCCGGCGGAGGCGCTGTGCTGCGGCTGGTGCGGGCGGGAGTCGCCGGGGTGGCACTGCCCGGAGTGCGGTGGGGCGCGGCTGCGCGGCCAGGTGTTCGGCGCCCGCCGCACGGCCGAGGAACTGGGCCGGGCCTTCCCCGCGGTGCCGGTGCGCACCTCCGGCCGCGACCACGTCCTGGACACCGTGCCGGACGCGCCCGCGCTCGTCGTCAGCACACCCGGCGCGGAACCGGTCGCCGAGGGCGGCTACGCGGCGGCGCTGCTCCTCGACGGCTGGGCGATGCTCGGCCGCCCCGATCTGCGCGCCGGCGAGGAGACCCTGCGCCGCTGGCTGGGCGCGGCCGCGCTGGTGCGCCCGGAGCCCGCCGGGGGGACGGTCGTGGTGGTCGCGGAGCCGTCGCTGCGGCCGGTGCAGGCGCTGGTCCGCTGGGATCCCGCCGGGCACGCCGCGCGGGAGCTGGCCGAGCGGGCTGAGCTGGGTTTCCCGCCGGTCTCCCGGATGGCGGCCGTGGCGGGCCCGCCGGAGGCGGTCGCGGGCTTTCTGGAGACGGTCCGGCTGCCTCCCGGGGCCGAGGTGCTCGGCCCGGTGCCGATGCGCGTGCCCGGCCCCGGCGGCGCCCGGCCCGGAGGGCCGCCCCCGGGCGAGCAGTGGGACCGGGCGCTGGTCCGGGTGCGGCCCGGCAACGGCGCCGCGCTGGCATCGGCGCTCAAGGCCGCCCAGGCGGCGCGCCTCACCCGCCGGGAGGGGCCGCCGGTGCGGATCCGTATCGACCCGCCGGATCTCGGCTGACCCTGCGCAGGGCGGGAGGGAACGGCCGGCGGGCTCCCGGAGGGAGGAGCCGGGGCCGGGAGACGGCCGTCAGCCGTTGCGGGGAGCCGGAAAGCCGTTCGGACGCGGGGTATCGGGCAGGCCGTGCGGGCGGGAGGGCTCCGGCAGCGCGGAGCCGGGCGGCGGGCCCGTGACGGAACGGGCCGCGGGTACGACCGGCCGGTCGGACGGGGACTGCCGCTCCTGGACGGGCGGGGCGGGCTCCGGGCGCGGCCCGCCCGCCGCCGTGGCGGTCGCCGTCGTGCCCGCCGGGGAGGAGGGAGCCGTGGCGGCCGCCTCGGCCTCGGCCGCGCCGCGCGCCGCGGCCCGCCGGGAACCGCCGTAACGCCGGTGCACGGCCTGCTTGGTGACCCCGAGGGCGGAACCCACCGCGTCCCAGGAGAACCCCAGGGAACGGTCGAAGTCGACGGCGGCCGTGACCAGGGTCTCGACGCTGTCCCGCAGCTCCTGTGCCAGCCGGACCGTCGGCGCCGGCGCCCGCCCGTACACGATGAAGCCCGCCGCGGACGGGCCGCTGCGGCGGGGGCGGTAGACGGTGCCGAGCTGAGCCGTGAGCGTGCGCAGGGCGTCCGCCTGCCGGCGCACCCGCTCGATGTCCCGCACCAGCAGGTGCAGGCTGGCCCGGGCCTGGGTGTCGTGCGTGGAGTGGTCGGCCATCAACAAGCCTCTCGAAACCGGCGTTGCAGGGGATGGGCCCCGGCAGGGGCCCCGTGGCTGGTCAATCTCCCGTGACCAACGCCCGACGGGCCCCGCTGGTCACGGTGTCGGGGGCACGGGCCGGTGCGGGGGGCGCGTACCCGCGCGTACGCCCCCGGGTCCGGGGCCCGGGCCCGTCCGCCCCGTCGCGCCGGAGCGGGCCGCGGCGCCCGGTGCCGTGCGCCGCCCGGCGGAGAGGCGTCCGCGCGCCGGACCGTACGCGGGCGTGCCCGGGGAACGCGGCGGGGCGCGGTGCCGGGCGCCGGGGACCCGGGGGAGCGGGGCCGGACAGGCCCTAGACTGGTGCGCCCCGTCCCCGGCCCCGCCCCGCGGGCCCGTCCCGGTGCCGTACCCGGTGTCCGGGGTGCTCCGGACCGGGAACCGACCGACCCGAGAGGCAGTGCACCCCCCGATGAAGCTGGTCTTCGCCGGCACCCCCGAGGTCGCCCTCCCCGCCCTGGACACCCTGATCGCCTCGGACCGGCACGAGGTCGCGGCCGTCGTCACCCGGCCCGACGCCCCCGCCGGCCGCGGCCGGAAGCTGGTCGCCTGCCCGGTGGCGCAGCGGGCGGAGGAGGCGGGCATCGAGGTGCTGAAGCCGGCCCGTCCCCGGGACGAGGACTTCCTCGCCCGGCTGCGGGACATCGCGCCGGACTGCTGCCCCGTCGTCGCGTACGGCGCGCTGCTGCCCAAGTCCGCCCTCGCCATCCCGGCGCACGGCTGGGTGAACCTGCACTTCTCGCTGCTGCCGGCCTGGCGGGGCGCGGCCCCGGTGCAGCACGCGGTGCTCGCCGGCGACGAGATGACCGGCGCCTCCACCTTCCTGATCGAGGAAGGGCTGGACTCCGGCCCCGTGTACGGGGTGATCACCGAGGAGATCAAGCCCACCGACACCAGCGGGGACCTGCTGACCCGGCTCGCCCTCGCGGGCGCCGGGCTGCTGGCCGCGACGATGGACGGCATCGAGGACGGCTCGCTCCAGCCGGTGCCGCAGCCGGCCGAGGGCGTCAGCCTCGCGCCCAAACTGACGGTCGAGGACGCGGAGATCGACTGGCCGGCGCCCGCCCTCCGGGTGGACCGTGTCGTACGGGGCTGCTCGCCCGCGCCCGGGGCGTGGACGCTCTTCCGCGGCGAGCGGCTGAAGGTGATGTCGGTGGCCCTGCTCCCGGAGCGGACGGACCTGGCGCCGGGCGCCCTCTCCGCGGCGAAGAACGCCGTGTACGCGGGCACGGGCTCGCACGCCGTCGAACTGCTGTGGGTGCAGCCGCAGGGCAAGAAGCCGATGCGGGGCGCCGACTGGGCCCGCGGCGTCCGCATCGGCCCGGACGACCGGCTCGGCGCCTGACGGGCTGCCGCGCCCGGCGGAAGCCGACGGACGGGCCCCGGGCCTGAACAGGCGTGAGCGGGCGGGGAGTTCCGGGCCGCCGGGGGTGAGGCTCCGCGGGCCGGTGCCCGGAAGCGGACCGGGCGCCCGCCGCGCCCCCACGGCCCTGCCCGCCTCACCAGTGCTTCCAGAGGCAGCATCCGGCGTCGCGGCGTCATCCGGCCTGGACGGCACCGGATGCGTACCGGCTCACGTCATCAAGTTTGACTAATCCCTTCTCCGGGCAGTACGGTCTGGGCAGGTAGTCAAGCTTGATTAGTTGTTTGTCATGGAGGAGCAGGATGGCGGAGCAGCAGTTGGAGCAGCAGTTCACGGTCCCCGAGGCCGGAGCCGTGTTCATCCCCACCGACGAGGACCGCCGGACGCTGGACGCGTGGTTCGCGCGGTACGAGGCCCTCAGCGCCCGGGCCGACGTCGAGGCGATGGCCGACATGGCCGTCTTCCCGCTCAACGTCATCACCGATGACGCGGCCGGCAACGGATCGGCGGAGCAGTGGGACCGCGAGCGGTTCACCGCCACGATGAGCCAGGTCCTGGGCGGGGCGGGCGGCGAGGAGCCCCGCTTCGAGTCGGTGCGCACCCCCCGGTTCCTGACCGCCTCGCTCGTCGTCGTCCTCACCGAGGGCGTGGTGACGGCGGGCGGGCGCACCCAGACCCTGCGCTACGCGGACGTCCTGCTGAAGCGGAACGGGGAATGGGCGTTCCAGACCATGATCCAGGGCGGCTGGGGTGATACCGGGAAGGACGGCGGGGCGTCGTAGGCTGGACGGGCCGTCCCCCTCACCCGGGACCGTCCTCATCACCCGCGGAGCACCTTTCCCTTGAGCACCGACCAGTCCCGTCGCCGCCGCCCCGGCAAGCCCTACCGCCGTCCCCGCAGGGACCCCGTCCGCGTCCTGGCCTACGAGGCGCTGCGGGCGGTCGACGAACGGGACGCCTACGCCAACCTCGTCCTCCCGCCCCTGCTCCGGAAGGCGCGGGAGGACGAGGGCTTCGACGGCCGCGACGCCGCGCTCGCCACCGAACTGGTGTACGGGACGCTGCGCCACCAGGGCACCTACGACGCGGTCATCGCGGCCTGTGTGGACCGGCCGCTGCGCGAGGTGGACCCGCCCGTCCTGGACGTGCTCTCCCTCGGCGCCCACCAATTGCTCGGCACCCGGATCCCGAGCCACGCGGCGGTGAGCGCCACCGTCGAGCTGGCCCGGGTGGTGCTCGGCGACGGGCGGGCCAAATTCGTCAACGCCGTGCTGCGCAAGATCGCGGCCGACGATCTGGACGGCTGGCTGGAGCGGGTCGCGCCCGACTACGACGAGGACCCCGAGGAGCACCTCGCCGTGGTCCACTCCCATCCGCGGTGGATCGTCTCCGCGCTCTGGGACTCGCTCGGCGGCGGCCGCGCCGGCATCGAGGACCTGCTGGAGGCCGACAACGAACGGCCCGAGGTGACCCTCGTCGCACGGCCCGGCCGCTCGACCACCGGTGAACTGCTGGACTCGGCGGGCGAGGAGTCGGCGCTGCCCGGCCGCTGGTCCCCGTACGCGGTACGGCTCTCCGAGGGCGGGGAGCCCGGGGCGCTGGAGCCGGTCCGCGAGGGCCGGGCCGGCGTCCAGGACGAGGGCAGCCAGCTCGTCGCCCTCGCCCTGGCGGGCGCCCCGCTGGAGGGGGAGGACAGCCGCTGGCTCGACGGCTGCGCCGGCCCCGGCGGCAAGGCCGCGCTGCTCGCCGCCCTCGCGGCGCAGCGGGGTGCCTCGCTTCTCGCCTCGGAGAAGCAGCCGCACCGGGCCCGGCTCGTGGCCCGGACGCTGGCCGGCAACCCCGGCCCGTACCAGGTGATCGCCGCGGACGGCACCCGGCCGCCGTGGCGCCCCGGCAGCTTCGACCGGGTGCTCGTCGACGTGCCCTGCACCGGGCTCGGCGCGCTGCGCCGCCGCCCCGAGGCCCGCTGGCGGCGGCGCCCCTCCGACCTGGAAGGTTTCGCTCCGCTCCAGCGCGGGCTGTTGCGGGAGGCGCTGAACGCGGTGCGGGTGGGCGGCGTCGTCGGCTACGCCACCTGCTCACCGCACCTCGCCGAGACCCGGGCCGTCGTCGACGACGTGCTGCGGGGCCGCGGCGGACCGGCGCCCGGGGCCGAACTCCTCGACGCGCGGCCGCTGATGCCCGGCGTCCCCGCGCTGGGCGACGGCCCCGACGTCCAGCTCTGGCCCCATCTGCACGGCACCGACGCGATGTACCTGGCCCTGCTGCGCCGTACATCCTGACGGCCCGGGCCCGGCGGGGCGCCGCCGCGAACCGGCGGTGCCCCGGTGGCCCCGGCCGGTACGGGCGGCGCCCGGTCGCCCGTACCGGCCGGAGCCGGGTGTCCGTGCGGGGGTCAGCCCTGCGGGCCGGCCGTGTCCGTGCGGCTCGGGGCCGCGGTGCCCAGGTCCGCGGTCTCCATCTCGGCGGTGCTCATGGCGTCGTCGCGGGCGGTGCCGCGGAGGGCCTGGGCCTGGGTGCCGCCGCCCTCCGAGTCCTCCACGGAGGGGCAGAACGGCACCGTGCCCGTGTTCTGGACGTACCGGGCGGTGACCCATCCGGACCCGTCCCGCAGCAGGTACCAGAGGTCGTTGCCGTCGACGTTCTGGCCGCGGACCTTGCAGTTGAGCCCGACCTGGGCGTGGTAGGCGAGCGAGCCCAGGTTCGCCGAGTTGCTGGTCGGCTGGGCCCGCTTCACGACGCCGGTGGGGCTGATGACGGTGCCGTACGGCTGCGCCGGCGTCCCGACATCCTCGCCCTCGCCGGCCCCCACCCCGCTGGTGTCGCTGTGGCCCGAGCTGACGACGCCGTCCCGGCCGATGACGTTCTCGTCTCCCACCGCGAAGTGGTTGTTGTCCCCGTTCACCACGAAGGCCGGGCCGCCGTGGTGGTCCTTCCCGTACCCGTCGTGGGCCTGGGCGGCCGACACGCCTCCGCCCGCCAGGGCCAGCGCCGCGAGGACCGTCAGGCCGAGCCGCATCCCGTTCTGCTTCACAGATGTTCCTTTCCATCCGGTGGAGATCACACAGACCGGCACCGTATGGGCAGATAATCTGCTTAATGTCGGATTGGTTCGACGGTGGGCGTGTGGAACGCGGACGGCGGTGACGGTCCCCCGCCCGTGCCGCGGACACCGGGCGGACACCGTCACGAAATCGTTCTCGGGCGGTTGGGGAGGGAGGGTCACGGAATGCCGGAAACGGGCGTCGGCGGACCTCTCCCGCGCATGGCAGGCTGTCCCCATGGCCGTGCAGATCAGTCCCAGTATTCTCTCCGCCGACTTCTCCCGCCTCGCGGAGGAGGCGAAGGCCGTCCAGGGCGCCGACTGGCTCCACGTCGACGTCATGGACAACCACTTCGTCCCGAATCTCACCCTCGGCGTGCCGGTCGTCGAGTCGCTGAGCAGGGCGACGGACACCCCGCTGGACTGCCACCTCATGATCGAACAGCCGGACCGCTGGGCCCCCGCCTATGTCGAGGCCGGCGCCGGCTCGGTCACCTTCCACGCCGAGGCCGCCGCCGCGCCGGTCCGGCTGGCCCGCGAGATCCGGGCCAAGGGGGCCAGGGCCTCGATGGCGCTCAAGCCCGCCACCCCCGTCGAGCCGTACGAGGATCTGCTGCCCGAGCTCGACATGCTCCTCGTGATGACCGTGGAGCCGGGCTTCGGCGGACAGGCCTTCCTCGACATCATGCTGCCGAAGATCCGCCGCACCCGGGAGCTGATCTCCCGGTACGGCCTGGAGATGTGGCTCCAGGTCGACGGCGGTGTCTCGGCGGACACCATCGAGCGCTGCGCCGAGGCCGGCGCCGACGTCTTCGTCGCCGGGTCCGCCGTCTACGGCGCGGACGACCCGGCCGCCGCGGTGCGCGCCCTGCGCCGCCAGGCCGAGGAGACCACGGCCAAGGCGGGGTGGGCCCGCGGGCACTGACACCCGGCCCCGGAGGACACGGAGCGATGAACTCCGGTGAACTCTCCGGTGGAGTGGAGCGCGAGGACCGGCCGGCGACCGCCGCTTCTGACAGGATGGCGGCGGGTTCACGAATGGGACAGTGAACAGTGAAGGAGAAAGCGGTGTCGACGGGCCGATCAGCCATGCGGATGGGACCCGCGGAGCTGGTGCAGGCGGCGGCCATGGCCCGCCGCTTCTACCTCGAGGGAAAGTCCAAGATCCAGATCGCCGAGGAGTTCGGCGTCAGCCGCTTCAAGGTCGCCCGCGTGCTGGAGACGGCGCTCGAACGCGACCTCGTCCGGATCGAGATCCGGGTACCGGCCGAGCTGGACGCCGAGCGCTCCGACGCGCTGCGTTCCCGCTACGGCCTGCGCAACGCCGTCGTCGTCGAATCACCCTCCGACGCCGAGGACGACGGGGTGGACCCGGAGAACCTCGGCGAGGTCGCGGCCGACCTGCTCGGCGAACTCGTCAACGAGGGCGATGTGCTCGGCCTCGCCTGGGGCCGCTCCACCATCCACATGGCCGCCGCCCTCAACCGGCTGCCGCCCTGCACCGTCGTCCAGCTCACCGGGGTCTACGACGCCGGCACCGCCGAACGCGGCTCCGTGGAGGCCGTCCGCCGCGCGGCGACCGTCTCCGGCGGCGAGGCGCACCCCATCTACGCGCCGATGCTCCTGCCGGACGCCACCACCGCCGCCGCCCTCCGCGCCCAGCCCGGCATCGCGCGTGCCTTCGAGTACTTCGACAAGGTGACCGTCGCGGCCGTCTCCATCGGCTCCTGGGAGCCCGGCATCTCCACCGTCCACGACATGCTGTCGGACGAGGAGCGCGCCCACTACGCCTCGCTGGGCGCCGCCGCCGAGATGTCCGCGCACCTCTTCGCCGCCGACGGCCGCCGGATCGGTCGCGACCTGGGCGAGCGCTGCATCACCGTCGAGGCCGACCGGCTGCGTCGCATCCCCGAGGTGGTCGCCATCGCCGGCGGGCGGCGGAAGGCGGGCGCGATCGACGCCGTGCTCCGCTCCGGTCTGGTCACCAGCCTGGTGACGGACACGGCCGCCGCGGACCACCTCCTCCAGGAGACGGGCCCCAAGCCGCGGCCCGCACTCGACCGCGCCGACCCCGACGGCGCGGAGCCCCCGAACACGTGACGGCCCGCGCGCCGGGCGGCCCGGGCCGCGTGCCCGGGCCCATGGCCGGATGATCCGGTAAAATTCCGGAGTAAGGCAGGTCTCACTGCCTGGCACGGAAACCCCCGCCACACCCGCCCCCGCGGAGGAGCGGAACGGAAGCTGGGGGTCCTTTGCCGTGTCCACGTGGGAGCCACCTGCGCCGTTCCACCCGAGAAGTGAGACCCATGCGTTTCCTCGAGCCCGGCACGGGGCGCCCCGTAGAGACAGCTCCGGTCCCCTACGACCTGACGTACGACGACGTCTTCATGGTGCCGAACCGTTCCGCCGTCGGTTCCCGGCACGGCGTGGACCTCTCCACCCCCGACGGCACCGGTACCACCATCCCCATCGTCGTCGCCAACATGACGGCGATCGCGGGCCGCCGGATGGCGGAGACCGTGGCCCGGCGCGGTGGTCTCGTCGTCATCCCGCAGGACATCCCGCTGGACGTCGTCACCGAGGTCGTCTCCTGGGTGAAGCAGCGCCACCGGGTCTTCGACACCCCGATCACCCTCGGGCCCACGGGGACCGTCGCCGACGCGCTGTCCCTGCTCCCCAAGCGGGCGCACGGCGCGGGCATCGTCGTCGAGGACGGCCGGCCCGTCGGCGTCGTCACCGAGTCCGACCTGAACGGGGTGGACCGCTTCACCCAGCTCTCCGAGGTCATGTCCCGGGAACTGGTGCTCCTGGAGGACGGCGTCGACCCGCGCGACGCCTTCAACCGGCTCGACGCGGCCCACCGCAAACTCGCCCCGGTGGTCGGCGCGGACGGGCGCCTCGCCGGCATCCTCACCCGCAAGAGCGCGCTCCGGGCCACGCTCTACACCCCGAACACCGACGCGGACGGCCGGCTCCGCATCGCCGTCGCCGTCGGCATCAACGGCGGATCCGTGCGCCGCGCCGAGGGGCTGCTGGCCGCCGGGGTGGACACCCTGGTCGTGGACACCGCGCACGGCCACCAGGACAGCATGATCAGCACCCTGAGGGCGATCCGCGCCCTGGACCCCCCGGTGCCGGTCGTCGCGGGCAACGTGGTCTCCGCCGAGGGCGTGCGCGACCTGGTCGACGCGGGCGCCGACATCGTCAAGGTCGGGGTCGGGCCGGGCGCCATGTGCACCACGCGCATGATGACCGGTGTGGGTCGCCCCCAGTTCTCCGCCGTCCTCGAATGCGCGGCCGAGGCCCGCAGGCTGGGCAAGCACGTCTGGGCCGACGGCGGGGTGCGGCATCCGCGCGACGTCGCCATGGCGCTGGCCGCGGGAGCGTCCAACGTCATGATCGGCTCCTGGTTCGCCGGTACGCACGAGTCGCCGGGCGATCTGCAGCAGGACCCCGACGGCCGCTTCTACAAGGAGAGTTACGGCATGGCGTCCGCGCGGGCCGTGCAGAAGCGCACCAGCGAGGAGTCGGCGTACGACCGGGCCCGCAAGGGCCTCTTCGAGGAGGGGATCTCCACCTCCCGGATGTATCTCGACCCGGCCCGCCCGGGTGTCGAGGACCTGATCGACGCGATCGTCGCGGGCGTGCGCAGCTCCTGCACCTACGCGGGCGCGGGCTCCGTGGAGGAGTTCCACGAGCGCTCCGTCGTCGGCGTCCAGAGCGCCGCCGGCTACGCGGAGGGCCAGCCGCTCCACGCCAGCTGGCTCTGACCGCGGCCGCGCCGGAGCTACGGCGGCGGGCCCCGCCGTCGGCCGGGGCGGGCTGTGCTGTACTGCGGCTGCGGCGTCCGCCGCCCCGCGCCCGCCCCGCCGGGGTGCCGCGCAGCCCCTCCGTCCAGAGAAGTGATCCATCCGCAGTGCGACTCAATGAGCTCGACGAACGCATCGTCCACGCCCTCGCCGGGGACGCCCGCCGCTCCTACGCCGACATCGGCGCCGAGGTCGGCCTCTCCGCCCCGGCCGTCAAGCGGCGGGTGGACCGGCTGCGGGCCGAGGGGGCGATCACCGGGTTCACCGTCCGGGTGGACCCGGCGGCGCTCGGCTGGGCGACCGAGGGGTTCATCGAGATCTACTGCCGGCGCCACACCACCCCCGAGGCGATCCGGCGTGGTCTCTCGCGCTATCCGGAGGTGGTGTCCGCCTCCACCGTGACCGGTGACGCGGACGCCATCGCGCAGATCTTCGCCTCCGACATGCGGCACTTCGAACGGGTGCTGGAACAGATCGCGGGCGAGCCCTACGTGGAGCGCACCAAGTCCGTGCTGGTGCTCTCCCCGCTGCTGCGGCGCTACGGCAACGGGGCGCCCCGGTAGCGGGGACGGGGGAGGGGCACGGGGGCGGTCCCGGTCCGGCCGCCCGGCGTCCGGAGGAGCGCCACGGGCGGAGCCGGAGGCGCCCGGGGTGAGCACCCGGCGGGCGCCGGCACGACGCGGACCCCATCGCGCAACGAATCGCCGGACCGGGCCCAGCAGGCGCAATGAATCGCCTGTTGGCGGCAACGGAAGCGGCTTGTCCGGCCGGATCGGGCGACCGTACCGTCTTTCCGTCCCCTCATCGCCCGTTTCGTACCTCCCGAGGACCTCCATGCCGCCGCTGCGCACCGCCCTGCTCCAGAGCTCCGGCCGCCCCGGCGACGTGCCGCACAACCTGCGGCTCCTGGCGGACGCGGCCCGCCGCGCCGCCGCCTCCGGTGCCCGGCTGCTGCTGACCTCCGAGCTGTTCCTGACCGGATACGCCGTCGGCGACCGGCTGCCCGGGCTGGCCGAGCCCGCCGACGGGCCGTCCGCCGACCGGGTCGCCCGGATCGCCGCCGACCACGGGCTCGCCATCGGCCTCGGCTACCCGGAGCGCGACGGTGACGCCGTCTACAACGCCGTCCGGCTGACCGGCCCCGACGGTACCCCGCTCGCCCACTACCGCAAGACCCATCTCTACGGGGAGTTCGAGACCGCCCACTTCACACCGGGCGGTGAGCCGGTCGTCCAGGCCGAGCTGGACGGCACCCGGCTCGGGCTGCTGATCTGCTACGACGTCGAGTTCCCGGAGACCGTGCGCGCGCACGCCCTGGCCGGAACGGAACTGCTGCTCGTCCCCACCGCGCTGATGCGCCCGTACGAGATCGTCGCGCGCACGCTGGTCCCGGCGCGTGCCTTCGAGAGCCAGCTGCACATCGCCTACGTCAACCGCTGCGGCCCCGAAGGGGAGTTCGACTTCACCGGGCTCAGCTGCCTCGCCGCCCCCGACGGCACCGTTCCCGCCCGGGCCGGCTCCGGTGAGGACCTGCTCGTCGCCGACGCCGACCGGGAGCTGCTCGGCCGGTCCCGCGCCGCGCACCCCTATCTGCGCGACCGGCGCCCCGGGCTCTACGGATCGCTCACCGAGGGGTGACGGCCCCCCGTTCCCGACGGCTCCGCTCCGTCCACCAGCCCCGCCCCGTACCGGCGCACCCGTACGGGCCCCGCACCGGCGCCGCGCGCGCCCGGCACCACCCGCACCCGCATCCGCACCCGCCGTACCGCATCCCCAGGAGATCCCAGCCGATGACGTCCGTGCCCACCGCCGTCCACGACGAGCAGCACGCCGAGGCCCAGTCCCAGCCGCCCATCACCATGTTCGGCCCGGACTTCCCCTATCCGTACGACGACTTCCTGGCGCACCCGGCCGGCCTGGGCTCCGTGCCCGCCACCGAGCACGGCACCGAGGTCGCCGTCATCGGCGGTGGCCTCTCCGGCATCGTCACCGCGTACGAGCTGATGAAGATGGGCCTCAGGCCGGTCGTCTACGAGGCGGACCGGATCGGCGGCCGGCTGCGCACCGTCGGCTTCGAGGGCTGTGATCCGGGCCTGACCGCCGAGATGGGCGCCATGCGCTTCCCGCCGTCCTCCACCGCCTTCCAGCACTACGTGGACCTGGTCGGGCTGGAGACCCGGCCCTTCCCCAACCCGCTCTCGCCCGCCACGCCCTCCACGGTCGTGGACCTCAAGGGCGAGTCCCACTACGCCCGCACGCTGGACGACCTCCCCGAGGTCTACACCCAGGTCATGAACGCCTGGAACGCCTGTCTGGAGGAGGGCGCCGACTTCTCCGCCATGCAGCGCGCCCTGCGCGAGCGGGACGTCCCGGTGATCCGCGAGATCTGGTCCCGGCTGGTGGAGAAGCTCGACAACCAGACCTTCTACGGCTTCCTCTGCGCCTCCGACGCCTTCCGGTCCTTCCGGCACCGGGAGATCTTCGGCCAGGTCGGTTTCGGCACGGGCGGCTGGGACACCGACTTCCCCAACTCCATCCTGGAGATCCTGCGCGTCGTCTACACCGGCGCGGACGACGACCACCGCGGCATCGTCGGCGGCAGCCAGCAACTCCCGCTGCGGCTCTGGGAGCACCGGCCCGAGAAGCTCGTCCACTGGCCACACGGCACCTCGCTCGCCGAGCTGCACCCCGACGGGGAGCCCGGCCCGGCCGTGACCCGGCTGCACCGCACGGCGGGCAACCGCGTCACCGTCACCGACGCCCGCGGCGACATCCGCACCTACCGGGCGGCGGTTTTCACCGCGCAGAGCTGGATGCTGCTGTCCAAGATCGAGTGCGATGACGCGCTCTTCCCGATCGACCACTGGACGGCGATCGAACGCACCCACTACATGGAGTCCTCCAAGCTGTTCGTCCCCGTCGACCGGCCGTTCTGGCTGGACGAGGAGGTCGACGACCGGGGCGAGCCGACGGGGCGGGACGTGATGAGCATGACGCTCACCGACCGGATGACCCGGGGCACCTATCTGCTCGACGACGGCCCCGGCCGGCCCGCCGTGATCTGCCTCTCCTACACCTGGTGCGACGACAGCCTGAAGTGGCTGCCGCTGGACGCGAACGAGCGGATGGAGGTCATGCTCAAGTCGCTCGGCGAGATCTACCCGAAGGTGGACATCCGGCGGCACATCATCGGCAACCCGGTCACCGTCTCCTGGGAGAACGAGCCGTACTTCATGGGCGCGTTCAAGGCCAATCTGCCGGGCCACTACCGCTACCAGCGGCGGCTGTTCACCCACTTCGTGCAGGACCGGCTGCCCGAGGACCGGCGGGGGCTGTTCCTCGCGGGCGACGACATCTCCTGGACGGCCGGCTGGGCCGAGGGCGCCGTGCAGACCGCCCTGAACGCCGTCTGGGGGGTCATGCGCCACCTGGGTGGCAGGACGGACCCGGCCAACCCCGGCCCGGGCGACGTCTACGACGAGATCGCGCCGGTCGAACTGCCGGAGGACTGAGCGGAGGTGCGCGGGGCGGGGCGGCCCGGGCGCGGGGGGACGGCGCCGCCCCCGGGTGGTCGCGCGGACCGGCGCCCGGCGCGCGGTGGCCCGGTGCCGTCCCGCCCCGTCACCCCAGCGGTGTGAGGAGGAAACGGCCGACCATGCCGGTTCCCGTGTCGAGCCGCTCCCGGAACTCCTCCCGGAGCCCCTTTGCCCCGCGCAGTTCCCACAGCACGCGGGCGGCGGCCCAGGCCCCGTCCCGGGCCCGGGTCAGACACCAGGAACCGGTGAGATGGGTCAGCGGGTCGGCCACGTCCAGCAGGTCCGGGCCGGGCATCAGCTCCTCCCGGATCCGCTCCTCCAGCTCGACGAGGATCTCGTCCACCCGTTCGTAGTCGCTCCGCAGGGCCTGCGGTTCGCAGCCCCGTGCCGTGCAGGTGTCCACGACGGCCAGCGCCAGGTCGTGCCCGACATGGGCGTTGACCCCGGCGAGGGCGAACTGCACGGGCAGCACGCCGGGATGACGGCGCTGCTGGAACAGCGGTCGCCAGCAGGCCGGCGGGCGCCGCCCGGTCCCGTCGGCGTCCACCGCCGCCAGATAGCGCCGGGCGAAGCGCGCCGCGAACCCGGCGGTCAGGGCCGGATCGCGGAAGTGGCCCGCCGCGATGCGCCGTTCCAGCTCCCCGGTGACGGACAGATAGACCCGGTTGAAGACGGCCACCCCGTCCTGCCGGGGGAGGGCGGCCTCCAGGACCCGCATCCGCTCCATCGCGTCCCGCACATCGGCCGCAGCCAGTGGTTCGGTTGTGGTCATGCACGCACGGTGACATTCCCCGGCGCGTCTGTCCCGTGATGTCACTGTTCGTGACCGGAACGGCCTAATGGCGGCGGCCCCCACCGGTCAACTCCCGATTGACGGACGCGACTTGGGTTCTCCCGTGACCACCGTGGGGAACGGGCCCGCCCCGCCCGGCGGCACCGGGGGATTCCCGCCGTCCGGCGGGCGCCCCGGGTCACTTCGCGGGGGTGCCGGTGCCCTCCGGCTCCTCCCGGGCCGCGTCGTCGTAGGAGGTGGTGCCCTCGTCCAGCAGCGGCTCCTCCGCCTTCATGTGCGCCGGGGCGAGCGCACGCAGCACGTGGTAGCCGCTGAGCACCACGAGGGTGCCGAGCGCGATGCCGTTCAGCTCGAAGTCGTCGGTGATCCGCAGGCCGACCCCGCCGACCCCGATGACGACGCCCGCCGCCACCGGCACCAGATTCAGCGGATTGCGCAGGTCCACCTTGTTGTGCACCCAGATCTGCGCGCCGAGCAGGCCGATCATGCCGTAGAGGATGACGGTGATGCCCCCGAGCACACCCCCGGGGATCGCGGCCACGACCGCGCCGAACTTGGGGCAGAGGCCGAAGAGCAGGGCGAAGAGGGCCGCGGCCCAGTAGGCGGCCGTGGAGTAGACGCGGGAGGCGGCCATCACGCCGATGTTCTCGGCGTACGTGGTGGTGGCCGGGCCGCCGACGGCGGCGGACAGCACGGTGCCCGCGCCGTCCGCCGCGATCGCGGTGCCCAGCTGGTCGTCGAGCGGGTCGCCGGTCATCTCCCCGACGGCCTTCACATGGCCGGCGTTCTCGGCTATCAGCGCGATCACCACGGGCAGGGCGACCAGGATCGCCGGCAGTTCGAACGCCGGGGCGTGGAAGGACGGCAGCCCGAACCACGCCGCGTCGGCGACGCCGGACAGGTCCAGCCGCCAGTGGTCCACGGCCTCGGTGCCGCCCTGCACCGAATGGATCTTGCCGAAGCCGAGGTCGAAGAGCCAGGAGACGCCGTACCCGAAGGCGAGCCCGAGGAAGATCGCGATCCGCGACCAGAAGCCGCGCAGCACGACCACGGCCAGCCCGGTGAAGAGCATGGTCAGCAGCGCCGTCCACTGGTCCTGCGGCCAGTACACGGAGGCGGTCACCGGAGCCAGGTTGAAGCCGATCAGCATCACGACGGCGCCGGTGACGACGGGCGGCATCGTCGCGTGGATGACCCGTGCCCCGAACTTCTGGACGACCAGGCCGCTCAGGAAGAGCACGACACCGACGACCAGGATCGCCCCGGTGATCGTCGCGATGCCGCCGCCCTGCGCCTTGATCGCCGCCGCCACACCGACGAAGGAGAGGCTGCAGCCGAGGTAGCTGGGCACCCGGCCGCGCGTCGCCAGCAGGAAGATCATGGTGGCGAAGCCGGACATCATGATGGCCAGATTCGGATCCAGGCCCATGAGCACGGGCGCCACGAAGCTGGCCCCGAACATGGCCACCACATGCTGCGCGCCCAGCCCCGCCGTCCGCGGCCACGACAGCCGTTCGTCCGGCCCGACGACCGCACCGGGCGCGGGAACCCGCCCGTCACCGTGCAGTTTCCAGCCCACGCCGAGGCCCATGACCACTCCGTTTCCTCTGTCCTGCCGCCGGTGCCGACGGCGATGAAATCCCGCCAATGTTAAGGGGGGTGCTCCAGGGGTGTTGCGGCCGTGCGCGGAGTGACGGCGGTCACCGATGTGCGGGGTGCCGGGGTCGGGGGCAGGCTGGAACACATGAACGACAAGCCGCCTGTGCTCGTGCACCCGCCGGCCGGCACCGGCCGGCGGGTCGAGATCCGCGGCCGGCGTGCCGGTACCGCGACCGGCCCCCGCGATCTCCTCGAATTCCTGCGCCGCGCCGGACTCGACCCGGACGAGGTGCGCCTCGACGACCCGTCCCTGATCGAGTGGCGTGGCGGCGGCCCGGACAACTGGCCCGGGCAGCTCTGACGCGACGGCGCCGGCCGAGGCAGCGATACGGGCCGCGGCGGTGCCGGCCGCGGCAGTGCGGGTCGCCGTTGCCCGAGCGGTACCGCGGCGGGCGGGGCCGCTGCGGCCCCGGCCGCAACCCCGGATCCGGCCATTCCGGCCTCCGGCCCCTCCGTCACCGCCCCCGGCCGTGGCGGGCGGGCTCGATGACGCCCCGGCGGCCTCGTCGCTCCCCGCCCGTTTCCGCAGCTCACCGCCGGTCGCCCGGCCGGCCCCGCCCTCGTGCCCGCGGCTCCCCGCCCCGCCGGAGCGTGACGCCCGCGGTGCGCGCTGTGAGCGATGACACAAGGCACACCCGGGCCGGCGTCGCCGTCGCGTGGCAGACTGGGGGCCGTACCAGTGACGTCAGCGCACTCCGGGGTCGGTGAAAGTCCGAACCGGCGGTTAAAGTCCGCGACCCGGCCACTGCCAGTGGCCGGTTGACCAGGTGAGATTCCTGGACCGACGGTTAAAGTCCGGATGGGAGGCAGTGCGTGGCGGTCGAGCACCGGTGCGCCGCCATCCGGCGGTGCGGTCCGCCCTTGGGGTGAGCCGTACGGCCGTACCCGCGTCGCCCCGTGTGTGTCGTCCGCCTCTGTCCTCGTCGACAGCCCCGGAGTCCGTGCCCGCAGAGGCAGGAGGACCCGGTGGCCACCGAAGCGCCCAGCACGGCCGAGACCCGTGCCATGCGGCGTGCCGTCGCGCTCGCCGCCCGCGGCACCGGCTCCACCAGCCCCAACCCCGTCGTCGGGTGCGTGATCCTCGACGCCGCGGGCGAGCCGGCCGGTGAGGGGTACCACCAGCGGGCCGGCGGGCCGCACGCCGAGATCCACGCCCTCCGCGCGGCCGGCGAACGCGCCCGCGGCGGCACCGCCCTCGTCACCCTGGAGCCCTGCGACCACACCGGCCGCACCGGCCCCTGCACCGGCGCGCTGATCGACGCCGGGATCGCCCGCGTCGTCTACGCCGTCGCCGACCCGCACGACGAGGCCGCCGGCGGGGCCGCCACCCTCGCCGCCGCCGGGATCGAGGTCGAGCGCGGACTGCTGGCCGCCGAGGCCGAGGAGGTCAACCTCCCCTGGCTGACCTCCGTACGCCGCCGCAGGCCGTTCGTCCGCTGGAAGTACGCGGCCACCCTCGACGGCCGGACCGCCGCCGCCGACGGCACCAGCCGCTGGATCTCCTCGCCCGCCTCCCGCGCGGACGTCCACCGGCTGCGCGCCGAGGCGGACGCCGTGATCGTGGGCTCCGGCACCGCCCGCGCCGACGACCCCCAGCTCGCCGTCCGCCACCCCGACCTGCTCGACACCCTCGGCGCCGGGCTCCGCCAGCCGCTGCGCGTCGTCGTCGACAGCAACGCCTCCGCCGTCAGGCCGGGCGCCCGGGTCCTGGACGGCAGCGCGCCCACCCTCGTCGCCGTCGCCGAGGACGCCGACGCCGCGCACCTGGAGGGCCTCGTCCCCGTGGTGCGGCTGCCGCGCGCGCCCGGCGGACGCGGCCTGTCCATCCCGATGCTGCTGCGCACCCTCTACGAGCGCGAGGTGCGCTCCGTGCTGCTGGAGGGCGGGGCGACCCTCGCCGGAGCCTTCGTCGCCGCCCGCTCCGTCGACCAGGTCGTCGGCTATCTCGCCCCCGCCCTGCTCGGTGCCGGTCCGGCCGTCCTCGCCGATGCCGGAATCGGCACGATCACCGACGCGTTGCGCCTGGATGTGACCGGTGTCGACCGCTTGGGTCCGGATCTGCGGATCACCGCCGTTCCCGGGGGGCCGGCTCCGGCCGCCGCCCCCGCCCCCGCCCCCGCCACTTCCGCCGTTCCCGCCTCCGAGGAGAACTGACGTGTTCACAGGAATCGTCGAAGAACTGGGCGAGGTCGCCGCCGTCGAGGATCTCGGGGACTCCTCCCGCTTCCGGCTGCGCGGCCCGCTGGTCACCCGGGACGCCAAACACGGCGACTCGATCGCCGTCAACGGCGTCTGCCTGACCGTCGTCGACACCGCCGCCGGCGAGTTCACCGCCGATGTGATGGCCGAGACCCTGAACCGCTCCAGCCTCGGAGCCCTCGTCCCCGGCAGCCGCGTCAACCTCGAACGCCCCATGGCGCTCGGCGGACGCCTCGGCGGCCACCTCGTCCAGGGCCACGTGGACGGCACCGGCACCATCACCGAGCGCGTACCGGGCGAGCACTGGGAGCTGGTCACGGTCTCGCTGCCGCCCCGGCTGGCCCGCTACGTCGTCGAGAAGGGCTCCATCACGGTCGACGGCGTCAGCCTCACCGTCGTCACGGCGGCGGACGACCACTTCACCGTCAGCCTGATCCCCACCACCCTGGAACTCACCACCCTGGGGAGCAAGAAGGCGGGCGACCCGGTCAACCTGGAGGTCGACGTCCTCGCCAAGTACGTCGAACGGCTGCTCGGCGCGGGCGCCGTCCCGGCCGGAGCGCACGCCGCCGGGGCCGTCGCCGGAGCCGCCGCCGGGGAGGCCGCCGTATGAGCACCTTCGACTGGCTGAACGCCCACGCCTTCACCGTTCTCGGCCAGGAGGTCATCTGGTCCGACATGGTGGGCAACACCCTGGGCCTGATCGCCCTCGCCCTCGGCTGGCGCCGCTCCCTGTGGACCTGGCCCGCACAGCTCGTCTCCGGTGTCGTCCTCGTCGCCGCCTACGCCTCCGCGCAGCTCAGCGGCGGCGTCGGCAAGCAGCTGCTGGTCATCGGCGTCGCCGTGTGGGGCTGGCGGCAGTGGCAGCACGGGAAGCGGCGCACGGGGGACGGCACCCTCGCGGTGCGCTTCGCCACCCGGCGGGAGCGCGGCCTGCTGGCGGCCGGCACGGTCCTCGGCACCCTGGCCGTCGGCGGGCTGTTCACCGCCGTGCCGTCGCTCTCCTGGAGCCCCTGGCCGGACGCGTACATCTTCGTCGGCACCCTCGCCGCGATGGTCGCCCAGGCGCGCGGGCTGGTCGAGTTCTGGTTCGCCTGGATGCTGGTCGACGTGGTCGGCGTCCCGCTGGCCTTCAGCAGCGGACTGCCGTTCTCCGGCCTGGTCTACGTCATCTACTTCGTCCTCGTCCTGTGGGGCCTGCGCGACTGGTGGCTGCACACCCGCCGGCAGCCGGCGGCCGCAGCGGCCGGGGCCCCGCCCCAGCCGGTGCCGGCCGGGGCCGCCGCCACGGAGACCTCCGCATGACCGCCCCCGCGCGGCCCGCCGCACCGCCCGCCGCCCGCACCGCCGCCGCACCGCCGCTCCGCCCCGCGCGGGCCGGCGACACCCCGGGCCCCGGCCCCTGGAGCACCGAAGGAGCCAGCATGACCACCGCACTCCAGGACACCCACGACCGGTTCACGGACGACGGGTACCCGGACGACCGGATCGTCCTCGACCCCGTCGAGCGCGCCATCGCCGACATCGCCGCCGGCCGCCCCGTCGTGGTCGTGGACGACGAGGACCGGGAGAACGAGGGCGACCTGATCGTCGCCGCCGAGAAGGCCACCCCCGAGATCGTCGCCTTCATGATGACCGAGTGCCGCGGCCTCATCTGCGCCCCGATGGAGGGCGACGCCCTCGACCGGCTCGAACTGCCGCAGATGGTGCGGGACAACACCGAGTCGATGGGCACCGCCTTCACCGTCTCCGTCGACGCCTCCGGCGCGCACGGCGTGACCACCGGCATCTCCGCCGCCGACCGGGCCACCACGTTGCGCCTGCTCGCCTCCGGGGACAGCACGCCCGGCGACTTCGTCCGCCCCGGCCACGTCTTCCCGCTGCGCGCCCGCCCCGGCGGCGTCCTCGCCCGCAACGGGCACACCGAGGCCGGTGTCGACCTCGCCCGGCTCGCCGGGCTGCGTCCCGCCGCCGCGATCGTGGAGATCGCCGCCGAGGACGGCACCATGATGCGCCTGCCCGAGCTGGTCCCCTTCGCCCGCAAGCACGGCCTGTCGATCATCTCCATCGAGGACCTGATCGCCTACCGCCGGGCGGCCGAGCCCACCGTCCGCCGCGAGGCCGAGACCCGGCTGCCCACCGCCTTCGGCGACTTCCGCGCCTACGGCTACCGCTCCACGGTGGACGGCGTCGAGCACATCGCCCTGGTGCGGGGGGACATCGGCGACGGGACGGACGTCCTCGTCCGGGTGCACTCCGAGTGCCTCACCGGCGACATCTTCGGCTCGCTGCGCTGCGACTGCGGACCCCAGCTCCAGGAGTCCCTGTCCCGGGTCACCGAGGAGGGGCGCGGCGTCGTCCTCTACCTCCGCGGCCACGAGGGCCGGGGCATCGGACTGCTGTCCAAGCTCCGGGCGTACGAACTCCAGGAGCACGGCCGGGACACCCTGGACGCCAACCTGGAACTCGGCCTGCCCGCCGACGCCCGGGACTACGCCGCCGCCGCGCAGATGCTCACCGACCTCGGCGTGCGCAGCCTGCGGCTGATGACCAACAACCCCGGGAAGACCGCGGCCCTGCTCGCCCACGGGCTGCGGGTCGTCCGGGAGCCCGCGCCGGTGGCGGCCGGGGAGCACAACCTCCGCTACCTGCGCACCAAGCGGGACCGGATGGGTCACGATTTGCCCTGGCTGGACGACGGCCGGCCGCCGGCCCGCCACGTCCAGTAGGAACGCACGACACCGACAACAGGCCCGCCCCGGCGGGCACGACGCGAGGGAAGACGACAGACGTGAGCGGTAAGGGTGCCCCCGAACTGTCCGTGAAGGACTCCGGCGATCTGCGCGTGGCCGTGATCGCCGCGCAGTGGCACGAGCAGGTGATGGACGGCCTCATGGACGGCGCCCTGCGCGCCCTCGGCGAACTGGGCATCGAGGAGCCCACCGTGCTCCGTGTCCCCGGCAGCTTCGAACTGCCGGTCGTTGCCAAGGTGCTGGCGGGCCGCGGCTACGACGCCATCGTGGCCCTCGGCGTCGTCGTCCGGGGCGGCACCCCGCACTTCGAATACGTCTGCCAGGGCGTGGCCCAGGGGCTCACGCAGGTCTCCGTGGACACCGGGGTCCCGGTCGGCTTCGGGGTGCTCACCTGCGACACCGAGGAGCAGGCCCTGGACCGGGCCGGCCTGGAGGGCAGCCGCGAGGACAAGGGCCACGAGGCCGTGATGGCCGCCGTCGCCACCGCCACCACGCTCCGCACCGTCGCCGAACCGTGGCGGCGCACCGAGGCGCCGGGCAAGCAGGGGACGCGACCCGGTAAGTTGTAGCCACCATGGCGAACAAGACATTCGAGGAGCTCTTCACCGAGCTCCGCCACAAGGCCGCCACCGGCGACCCCGCTACCTCCCGCACCGCCGAGCTGGTCGCGCAGGGCGTGCACAGCATCGGCAAGAAGGTCGTCGAGGAGGCGGCCGAGGTGTGGATGGCGGCCGAGCACGAGGGCACCGACCGCACGGCCGAGGAGATCTCGCAGCTCCTCTACCATCTGCAGGTCATGATGGTCGCCCGGGGCATCTCCCTGGACGACGTGTACGCCCACCTCTGAGTGTCGCCGCGCCGGGCCCCGCCCCGGCGGCGCGCTCCGCGGTACGCGACCGCCCGCCGCCCGTCGGCCCCGCCACGCGGCCGGCGCCGCGGACGCCGCCCGCGACAGCCCCCGAAGAACGCCGCCCCGCCGCCCCGAAGAACGCCGCCCCGAAGAAGCGAAGGAACGCCTCATGCTGCGCATCGCCGTCCCCAACAAGGGTGCTCTCAGCGAGCCTGCGTCGGAGATGCTCCAGGAGGCCGGTTACAAGCAGCGCAAGGACCGCCGCGAACTGGTCCTGGTGGACTCCGACAACGACGTCGAGTTCTTCTTCCTCCGCCCCCGCGACATCGCCGTCTACGTCGGCTCCGGCCGGCTCGACATCGGCATCACCGGCCGCGACCTGCTGCTCGACTCGGGCGCGGACGCGGAGGAGATCATGCAGCTCGGCTTCGCCGGCTCCACCTTCCGTTACGCCACCCGGCCCGGCACCGCCCAGGAGGTCGGTGACTTCGGCGGCATGACCGTCGCCACGTCGTTCGCCGGGCTCGTCACCAAGCACCTCGCCGACCACGGGGTCGACGCCTCCGTCGTCCGCCTCGACGGCGCCGTCGAGACCGCCATCCAGCTCGGCGTCGCCGAGATCATCGCCGATGTCGTGGAGACGGGCACCACCCTCCGCAACGCCGGCCTGGAGATCATCGGCGAGCCGATCCTCCGCTCCGAGGCCGTCGTCGTCCGCCGCACCGGCGAGGACGGCGAGGACCCGAAGGTGCGGCAGTTCCTCCGCCGGATGCACGGCGTCCTCGTCGCCCGCCGCTACGTGATGATGGACTACGACATCCGCGTCGAACAGGTGGAGCGCGCCGTCGCCCTCACCCCCGGCCTGGAGTCGCCGACCGTCTCCCCGCTGCACCACGAGGGCTGGGTCGCCGTCCGCTCGATGGTCCCCTCCCAGGACGCCCAGCGGATCATGGACGAGCTGTACGACCTCGGCGCCCGGGCGATCCTCACCACCGGCATCCACGCCTGCCGCCTGTAGAACCGCCGCCCGCGCCCGCCCGGGCGGCCCGCCCGCGCCGCGTAACAGCGGCCGGGCGGGGCCCCGGACGGCACGGGCCCGAACCTCCGGAGACCCCTGTGTCCTCCTCCACCCCCGGCGGGGAACCCGCCGGCCGGCCCGGCCCGGACGGCCTGCCCGCGCTGCCCGTCACCTTCCGGCCGACCCGCACCCGGGTGATCCTGCTGAGCGCGGGAGCGGCGGTGCTCGCCACCCTGACGATCCTCGCCGTGGTGCTGCCGTCCCTCAGCCCGGCCGAGCGCTCCAGCTTCGTCTTCACCGGACTCCTCGGCCTGGGCGTCATGGTGCTCCTCAGCCGCCCCCGCATCGACGCGGACGAGGAGGGCATCACGGTGGTCAACCTGACCGCCCGGCGCCGCCTCTCCTGGGCGGAAGTGCTCCGGGTCAACCTCAGGCCCGGCGACCCGTGGGTCCATCTGGACCTCGCCGACGGCACCCATCTGCCCGCGATGGGCATCCAGCCCGGCATCGCCCGGGACAAGGCGATCGCCGACGCCCGCGCGCTGCGCGCCCTCGCCGACCACCACGGCAGCGGCCGGACGGCGGACTGACGGAACGCCGTCTTCCCCCGGGTAGGCCGCGGCCGGCGGCGCGCCGGACCCGCCGGCGGAAGCCGGATCGCACGTCCGTGCGCCTTCGCAGGCCCAGGAGCAGTGATTACCCTGTCCCCTGGCGGCGCGAAGCGCGCCCCGCCCCGCACCGGACGGGCACCGCGGCAGCGTACGTGCCCCGCGGGGCACCTGCGAGCCGAGGAGTGAATTCCTTAGCCCATGGACGGTCCGTCCTGTAGTACCCGCGCCGCCCTCTCCCCGGAGGCGGCGGCATGATGGTTTCCCTTCTCCTGCTCTCCGCGGGCCTGCTGCTCATCCTCGCCAACGGCTTCTTCGTGGCAGCCGAGTTCGGCCTCGTCACCGTCGAACGCGCGGACGCCGAACGGGCCGCCGCCGAGGGCGACCCGCGCGCCCGCACCGTCGTCAAGGCCCTGCGCGAGCTCTCCTTCCAGCTCTCCGGCACCCAGCTCGGCATCACCATCACCTCGCTCGTGGTGGGCATGCTCGCGGAACCCGCGCTCGCCCGGCTGCTGGCCGGCCCGCTCACCGCGGCCGGGCTGCCCCCGGGCGCCGTCCCGGGCGCGGCCGTGGTGATCGGCGTCCTCGCGGCCTCCGCCCTGCAGATGGTCGTCGGCGAACTCGTGCCGAAGAACTGGGCGGTGTCGCGGCCCTTCGAGGTCGCCCGGTTCGTCGCCGGACCGCAGTACGCCTTCGCCGCCCTCTTCCGGCCGGTGATCGCCCTGCTCAACGGGGTGGCCAACCGGCTCGTCCGCGGCCTGGGCGTGGAGCCGACCGACGCCCTGGAATCCGCCCGCACCCCCGGTGAACTGGTCTCCCTCGCCCGGCACTCGGCCCGCGCCGGGGCCCTGGAGCAGGACACCGCCGATCTGTTCGTCCGCACCCTGTCGCTGGCCGGGCTCTCCGCGCAGCACGTCATGACCCCGCGGGTGCGGGTCGCCGCGCTGCAGGACTCCGCCACCGCGGCGGACGTCGTCAACCTCACCCGGGCCACCGGGCTCTCCCGCTTCCCCGTCTACCGCGAGCGGCTGGACGAGGTCGTCGGGATGGTCCACCTCAAGGACGCCCTCGCCGTGCCGGCGCACGAGCGGCGGCGCACGCCGGTGGGGCGCGTCAGTGTGCCCCCGCTGATGGTGCCGGAGACCCTGCCCGTCCAGCGGCTGCTGGAGCGGCTGCGCCGGGAGCAGCCGATCGCCGTCGTCGTCGACGAGTACGGCGGCACGGCCGGTGTCGTCACCCTGGAGGACATCGTCGAGGAACTGGTGGGCGAGGTGCGCGACGAGCACGACGACGCCGGGCGCCCGGAACTGGCCCCCGCCCCGGCCGAGGAGGGCCGGCCCGCGTGGGACGCCGACGGCGGCTGCCGGATCGACACCCTGCGGCCCATCGGCCTGGCCGCCCCCGACGGGCCGTACGAGACCGTGGCGGGACTCGTCGCCGACCTCCTCGGCCGGATCCCGGCCGTCGGGGACACCGCCGAACTCCCCGGCTGGCGGCTGCGGGTGCGCCGGGTCGGCCATCACCGCGCCGAGTCGGTACGGCTGGTGCGGACGGCCGGCGTGCGCGGTCAGGGCGCGCCGGACTCCGGCGGGGCCGATCCGGTACGGGGCGGCGGCGCGGCCGGCGCGACGGGCGCGGCCGCGGCCCAGGCGTCCGCGGCGCGGGGCGTGCCCGTGTCCGCCGCGCCCGCGCGAGGGGCTCCCGTCCGCACGGCGGTGGCCCCGGCGGCACCGGCCCCCGCGGACCGGGACGCTGCGGCCCGTGACCACGCCCCGGTCCGGGCGGGAGGAGCGCGATGAGCCTGCTCCAACTCCTCTTCGCCGCCGTGCTGGTGCTCGGCAACGGCTTCTTCGTGGGCGCCGAGTTCGCCCTGGTGTCCGTACGCCGCAGCCAGATCGAGCCGCTCGCCGCCGCCGGCTCGGTCCGTGCCCGCACCGTGCTGACGGGCCTGGAGAACCTGCCGCAGATGATGGCCGCCGCCCAGTTCGGGATCACGGTCTGCTCGCTGACCCTGGGCGCCGTCGCCGAACCGACCGTGGCCCGGCTCCTGGAGCCCGTCTTCCACGCCGTCCGCCTGCCGGAGCCGCTGGTGCATCCGCTGGGCTACGCCATCGCCCTGGCCCTGGTCGTCTTCCTCCACCTGGTCGTGGGCGAGATGGTGCCGAAGAACCTTGCCATGGCCGCCCCCGAGCGGACCGCCCTGCGGCTGGCGCCCGGCCTGGTCGCCTTCGCCCGGCTGTGCCGTCCGGTGACGGCGCTCTTCGGTTCCTGGGCCCACCTGGTGCTGCGGCTCTTCCGGGTGGAGCCCAGGGACGAGGTCGAGGCGGTCTTCACCAGTGAGCAACTGGGCCGCCTCGTCGCGGACTCCCACGAGGCGGGCCTGCTCGCCCCGGAGGAGCAGGAGCGGCTCGCCGACGCGCTGGACCTCGGCAGCAGACCGGTGACCGAGGTGCTGCTCGACCCGGCGGCACTCGTCACGGCCGGTCCGGGCGCGACCGCGCGGGAGATCGAACAGCTGACCGTGCGCACCGGCTTCTCCCGCTTCCCCGTACGCGACGGAACCGGGCCGTCCGCCGGCTCCGGCACGGGCTTCCTCGGCTACGTCCATGTGAAGGACGTCCTGGACACGGACGATCCCGGGGCCTGCGAAGCTCCTCTCCACCCGCCCGGCGTGGAGGACGCACCGGCCGGCGACGGCCCGGACGGGGGAGCCGGCGGGCACGGGACCGGCCGGGCGCTCCCGCGCCATGTGCTGCGCCCCATGCCGGTGCTCCGCGCGGAGACGCCGCTCGACGACGCGCTGACCGCGATGCGCCGGGCCGCGGCCCATCTCGCCCAGGTCTCGGACGCCTCCGGGCGGGTCCTGGGCCTGGTGGCGCTGGAGGACGTCCTGGAGACCCTGGTCGGGGAGGTCCACGACCCGGCACACCGCTCTCGCCGTCTCACCGCCCAGCGGGGCGCCCGCGTCGTGGCCCGGCGCCCCCGGCCGGCTCCCTCCCGGGAGGCGCCCGTCCGGGGCTGAGACGGAGGGCGGCCGGCCCGCAGCCGTACGCGCCGCGCGCCGCCGGACACGGCGGAAAAGCGCGCGACGCCCGGCGGCGGGCCGGACCAGAATCGGGGGATGGACGCGAACACGGAACCCGTCAACCTGACCGACGCCCTGGCCTCCTTCACGGAGGTCTACAGCCCCCGGATCGTGACCCGGGTCAACGACTACGACGTACGCATCGCCCATGTGGAGGGAGAGCACGTCTGGCACGTCCACGAGGACACCGACGAGTTCTTCCTCGTCCTCGACGGCCGCTTCGACGTGGCCCTGCGCGATGCCGACGGCACGGAGCGGACGGTGGAACTGCGCAAGGGCGACACCTTCGTGGTGCCCCGGGGCACCGAGCACAAGCCGTCGTCGCCCGGCGGGTCGATCATGATGTTCGAGCCCAGCGGGACCCTGACGACCGGCGACCGCCCGGAGGACGAGATCCCGGACAACGTGGACAGCACCACGGGACACCGACTCGCCTGACCTGTACGGGCCCACCTCGCCCGGGACGCCGCGGCGCCGCGCAGGCCGGGTCTTCGCGCCGTCTTCTCCCGTCAACTGCGGTCCCGGAGAGTATGCCGCGGCCGGGCTGGTGGCCCTGGCCGCGGCAGCCGTCCTGACCGACGCGGCGATCGCCGTACGGGACGCGGTGGCTGACCACCGGCCCGTCCTCGCCGCCCTCGCCGCAGGCGCCTGCGCCCACGGGACCTGGCACCTGGCGTGCTCCCTGCGGGCACGGCGGGAGCGGGCGGCGCGGCTCGCGGCCCTGCGGCTCACGCTCGCCCAGATCGACGCCCTTGACGACCAGCAACTCGAGCGCGCCCTGCGGGGGCTGCTCATCCGGGACGGCCGGCAGGCGGTCCGGGCTGCTCGGACCGGCCGCTCAGTTTGTGGCAGCTCGTGGCCATCCCGACCGATGAGCCGTTCGGCAACCAGTCATGGTGACCGTTCACCGAACGGCGGGCCCTCACGCCCGGAGAGCCGGAACGGACCGACCGTCCACGGAACCCGAGGCTTGACGCTTCATGTCACACCTGGCCCCTACAGTCCTCCCATGACACGACCGACTCCCCCCAGTGTGCCCGCCGACGACACACAGGACGACAACACTGCAGTGCGAACAGGGCAGTTGAGGGTGCTTCTGGAGACCGCGAGTCCCGCCGAGGCGGGCGAGGCGGTCAGGGAACTCATGCTGCTGGCAGGGTCCGGCGGCGGCGACGCGGCGCTGGATCTGGCCGTGCGGTACAGCAGAGTGTCCGACTGCTCCACCGAGGAACTGCTCCGGTTGTGGGCGATGGCCGACGGAGACCCGTTCGGTTTCTGCGAAAACCTGGAGGCCCCGGCGTACCGCGCGCGCAAGGCCGTCAGGAAACTTGTCGCCCTGTCCGCGCCGGGTGACGGTGGACATGCCCTGAAACTGGCCGCCCGGTTCACCCCCCTGGACCCGTACGCGTCCAAGTTCCTCGTCCGTCTGTGGAGGACGGACCCTGATCCGGACGGTTTCGCCGAGCACCTGCTCGCTCCGGCGTTCCGTCAGGAGGGCAGGACGGAACTGTGGCTGCCGTACGCCTCGTCCCTGCGCGGTCTGCGGCATCTCACGATGCTCGAGAAGCTCGACTTCTACCAGTGTGACGGGCTCACCGACCTCACCGAGGTCGGTGAACTCACCAGTCTCACGGACCTTGATCTGGGTGGCTGCACGAGCGTGGCGGACCTCACCCCGATCGGTCGTCTTTCCCGGCTCACCCGCCTCGATCTCAGCGGGTGCGGCGCCGTCGAGGACTTCGGGCCCCTGCTGAACCTCAGCAGTCTGCGTCAACTGAGGCTGAGCCGGACCAAGGTGCGCTCCCTTCGTATGTTCGGTGGGGCACTCGCCGCTCTGGAATCCCTGGATCTCCGCTCCTGCAGGTCTCTCACGGACCTGGACGGACTCGCCGAACTGCCGAATCTCGCCCGTCTCCAGCTGAGCGGCGACCAGCTTGCCGACCTCTCGCCGTTCGCGGCTCTTCCCCGACTTCAGTCCCTCGAACTCGACAGCTGCAACGAGCTGACGACGCTCGAAGGGCTGGGCGGCCACCCGCGGCTGGCGAAGCTCAGGATCTACGGCAGTCCGGTACTGCGCACCACGGAGGGTCTGGGCGAGTTGCCGGCGTTGCGGGAGTTGACTCTCGTCAGTTGCTCCGTGCTGGCCGACCTCAGGGGTCTCGGCCGCCTGCCCGCGCTGCGCACGCTGATGATCAACGGCTCCGCCGTCCGCGGCCTCGGTGATCTGTCCGGATCTCCGCTGTCCACACTGACCCTGCTGTACATGGAGGCTCTGGAATCGCTCAGTGCCCTGCAGGACTGCTCCGGCCTGCGTGAACTGACCCTCCGTTCCCTGAAGTACTGCCCCTTGGCCGAGGACATACCTGTGGAACGGCTCAGCTCACTCACCGTGGCCGGCCCGCGCTGGGCCGCGTTGAAGGACATCACCCTGTTGACCGCTTCGCCCCGCCTCGCAGAACTCGACCTGCGCCACTGCCGGTCGCTGACGGACCTCCGGCCTTTGCTGGACATGCCGGCGCTGTCACACGTCCACCTGGCCGAACAGATCGCGACATCGCCCTCGGAGGCACCCGATCCGGTGGTGACCGGACTCAGGGCACGAGGCGTGACCGTCACGCTGCACCGCTGACCGTCCACGATCCGCCGCTCACCCGGCGTGATTCCCCCTGTCGAACCGACCTGGCCGCAAGGAGACCTCCCGTGCCCCCCGAAACGCTGGACATACTGAGTGAGTTCCGTGAGAGGGCTCTCGCAGTGGGCATCCCCCCGGACGACATCGCACGGTGGACGGACCTCGCCCGACCCTGCGCCGTTCTGGGCACCATGGGGGACGGGCCGGTGGTGGGCCGGCTCGGCGGGCCCCTCATGCTTCCCGCGGACACCCCCGACCCGTGGTGCAAGCTCGCCGCCACCATCGACCTCTCCGCGCTGCCCGCAGGAGTGACCGACCTCGGCCTGCCCACCGACGGCCACCTCCTGCTGTTCGCCGACCCCGACCCCGACCGGATCGGGAGTGGAAACCTGGGCAGTGCACTCCACATTCCCGCCGGCACACCCGTCGAGGAACGCCCTGTGGATTTCGACCCGGAATGGAAGAACTACCCGTACGAAACAGATCTCCCGGAAGGGCTGCTCCGCCTGAGTACCGACGTCTCTCTGCCGTACTACACCTCGGTCTACGCTCCCGGGCAGCCCCTGCACTGCGAGGCTCACCCGGAACACCCCCACGCAGACGAACTGATCGACGTATGGACGGAGATGCCGGGCGAGGGCATCGGCCGCGGGCTTCAGCTGGGTGGATACGCCGAGGACGAGTACTGGGCGGAGGACCCCAGCGTGGCGGCCGGGCGGGAAGCGGCACGAGCGGTGGCCCGGTGCGAACTGCCCGCGCCCGATACGGAGGTGCGTCCCGAGGACTGGGTGTGCCTCGCCCAGTGGGTGCACGGGCTCGACGGTTTGGAGATGGCCCTCTACTCCTGGTCGATCTCCCGGCCGGACCTGGTCGCGGGACGCTTCGACCGGGTCTACGCCACCATGACCTGGAACCCGTAACACCCACAGGAGGTAACAGTAGACCGGGGGTCAGATGAACCGCAGGTCACGAGCGCTGCTCCCCGCGCACGCGGATGGCATCCGCTCTCCCGCGAGCGGCTCGGGTGACGCCTGCCCCCCGGTGCCGCCGCCGAGCAGGGCGGTCTCAGAGGGGTGACTGCGGGCCGGGGCCGCCGAGCGGGCCCCGGCCCGACAGCACCTCGCCGTAGGCCTGCATCAGGTCGGGCAGCCGCAGGGTGGCCAGGTCCTCGCGGGTCGGGGTGCCGGCGTAGCCCGCGAGCCGCAGATCGCGGTAGGCGCAGCTCTTCTCGTACAGGGTGCGCAGGAAGCGGCCGTTGCCGAGCTCGTCGATCCAGCCCTGGTCGACCACGTGGCCGCAGATGCTGCGCAGTTCCTCGACGGCCTCCTCGTCCCAGCCGTCGCCGTTCTCGGCCGCCAGCACCTCGCCGATCCTCGTCAGCTCCAGCGGCCGGTAGCTGGGGAAGTCCACGCGGGTGGTGAAGCGGGAGCCGAGGCCGGGGTTGGCGGCGAGCAGCCGGTCCATGCCCTCGGGGTAGCCGGCGAGGATGACGACGAGGCGGTCGCGGTTGTCCTCGGCGCGTTTGAGGAGTACCTGCAGGGCCTCGTCGCCGTAGGCGTCGCCCTTGCTGTAGGCGGAGTTGGAGAGGCTGTACGCCTCGTCGACGAAGAGCACGCCGCCGAGCGCGGAGTCGATCAGCTCATTGGCCTTGACGGCGGTCTGGCCGAGGAACTCGCCGACCATGTCGGCGCGCTGGGCCTCGACCAGGTGGTCGCCGCCGAGCAGGCCGAGCGCGTAGAACACCCGGCCGAGGATGCGGGCGACCGTGGTCTTGCCGGTGCCGGAGGGGCCGGAGAAGACGAAGTGCCGCTTGGGCGGCTGGACCGGCAGCCCTTCGCCGGCGCGCAGCCGCGCCATGTGAAGCTGTGCGGAGAGCGCCCGCACCTGGCGCTTCACCGGCTCCAGCCCGACCATCCGTTCGAGCTCGTCCAGCGCCTGGGCCAGCAGCACCGGGTCCGGCGGCCCGTCCGGCAGGGGCGAGGCGGGGCGGGGCTGGACCGGCAGCACCGCCTTCTCGCGGATGCCGTCGGCGTCGACGGGGGCCAGGCCGGGCAGCGGGCCGTCCGGGTCGCTCGCCGGGTCTTGGCCGGCCGGGGGCGCCGCGGCCGGGGCTGCGGGCGGGAAGTCGCGGCCGGGGTCGGCGGGCGGGTCGGAGCCGTAGCCCTCGGGGTCGGCCATGGCGTCCAGCAGGTCCTGGCCGCCGGTGCCCGCGAGGGAGACGGCCGCCAGATCAGCCGCCTCCAGGCCGTCGCCGTCGGATATCGCGGCGAGCCGGGCGGCGGTGTCCATGAACGCCGGGTCCACCCGGTGCACGGCCCGGTAGAGGGGGAGCGCGGCGGCGCTGCGGCCGGTGCCCTCGCGGGCGCGGGCCAGCCAGTAGCGCAGCTCCTTGCGCTGCGGCTGCTCGCTGCGGCAGCGCATCAGGGCGGCCGAGAGCAGCGGCTCGGCCTGCCCGTACATCTCCAGCCGGACCCGGGCCATGCCGCCGAAGAGACCGGCCTCGATGCCGAGCAGCGGATCGTCGAGCAGGGGACCGGTGTGCCGGATGAGCAGCTCCCAGTCCTTGACGAGATAGGCGCGGCAGGCGTGCAGGAAGCGCACCTGCGGGTCCGCGTCGACGGGTGGGCAGCCCGCCAGGGCGCGGTCCAGTTCGGGGACGTGGCGGCCGTCGAGCCAGTGGGAGGCGTGCGCCAGCAGCAGATCGCGGGGGCTCTCCAGCACGGGCTGGACCCACCAGCCCAGCCAGTACCAGGAGTTGAGCTTGCGCCGGTGCCGGGCGCGCTGTTCGCCGAAGCGGTCGCGGTGGCGGTACATCCGCAGCAGGGCCGTCGCCGGGTCGACGCGCAGGGCGTGCAGCCCGAGCCAGGCGTCGGCCATCCCCGGGTCCCTCCGCACGGCGGCCCGGAACTCGTCCTCCGCCTGCGCGTAGGCGCCCATGGTGTACGCGTCGAGGGCGCGCAGCCAGGCGAGATCGGCCGGTGAGTCGTCCCGGTCCGGGATGCCGAAGTCCATCGCGTCCCCCACAAACTGCCCCCGTGGTGGCGGCCGGCGGACGCCGGGCCGCAGCCTTTCAACCACCGCGCTGCGGGAGGGACTTGCGGCTCCTCCCGCTGGGCATCGTACCCGCGGCGGCAGGGCGCGCCGAAGGGCGCCGCGCAGGTGAGGGGCGGTATCGGCCCTTCACGGGAGCGCCGCGGGGGAGGGGGCGCACGATCACCGAGTGTGATCGTCGACGGCGGATTCCTGTCCGGAATGCGGCTTTCGAGAGGTGTCGGGACAGAACGAAGCCCCCGATCACGGGGGAACAACCGGGGGCTTCGCGTCTGGGCGCGGCCCCGAAGGGGCGCACACTGAGAACGTAAGACCTGTCCGGCCGCCAGGTCAAGCCGAGTTCGCGGACTTCCGGCCGTCCCGCGACGGCTCCACCGGGGCCGGACTGCGCAGCGAGTGGATTTGGTCACTGTGTGTGAGATCGGAAGGGGGTCATTCCGGTCCCGGAAGCCTCATGAACCACACGAACCCCTCCGATCCCTGACGCACCAGAAGATCGGCATGGGGGCGCGTGGGGTCGTATCCGAAGTGTTCCTGCTCCGACCGGGTCCAGCCGTCCCAGAACGCGGACAGCTCCGGGCCGTCGCGCCGCCGCCCCCGCTCCCAGGCCGTGTCGCGGGGCGTCTCCAGCCAGATCAGCAGCGCCAGATACGGCCGCAGGGCCCGCCGCCCGGCACCGACCCCCTCCACCAGGACCACCGGCGCGGCCGGCAGCTCGCGCTCCGCGGCGAAGCGCCGCAGACGCCAGTCGTAGACCCGGTGGCGGGCCGTCCCGCCGCGGCCGAACGGGACCAGCACCTCGCGGACGAGCCGGTCCGTCCAGCCGAACGGCTCGTCATGGGTGGCGAGATCGTCCAGATGCAGCACCGGCGCCCCGCCCAGGGCGGCGGCCAGCCGTCCGGCGAAGGTGCTCTTGCCCGACCCGGCGTGGCCGTCGACGGCCACCAGCCGGACGGGGCCGCAGGACGGCGGCAGGCCGCGCAGCCACCGGGCGAGGGCGGCGAGGTCCGAGTGCTCGGCGGAGTCCACCCCGCCACGGTACGGCTCCCGTCGGGCCGGGTTCCGTCCGGCCGCGCGTCCGCCGGTCCGCCCGCGGTCTGCCCCCGCGCCCGTCCGCCCGCGCGTCCGCCTGCCCGGATCCGGACGGGTACCTTTCCGGCGGAGTGACTCCACCCGTGACTGAAGTCGCGGGCTTCCTGTGGCGGTGGCTAGGCACCGTCGCAGAGGACCAGCCCGGCCCTGTGATTGACATTCAGCGCGCCGACGTGGTCGGCGTTCGCGACCAGGCCGCAGTTGACGCAGGCGAACTTTGCCTGGGTGACGCGGTTCTCCTTGGCCACGTGCCCGCATCCACCGATGCTGGGCGGGCAGGTGCGGGACGTGTTGCGGGCGTCCACCGGGATCACACGGCGACCGGCGCTTTCAGCCTTGTCCGCCAGGATCCTCAGGAACTGCCCCCAACCCGCATCCAAAATCCTGCGGTTCAGCCCGGCTTTCGCCGCCGCGCCGTTGGCCAGGAACACGCCGGGCTGCTCGGGGTCGGGCCTGGGTGCGGGCGCCTTGGTCATGCCCGCGGTGTTCAGCCGCTCGACCCCGATCGCATCGTGCTTACGGACCAGGGCAAGGGCCTGCTTGTGGTGGTGGTCCAGACGCCGCCGCCGGGTCTTGGCGTGCAGCTTGGCGACCGTGCGGGCCGCGGCACGATGCTTCTTCGTACGACGCCGGGTGCGCTGGGGGAAGGTCGCCAGGTGGTGCTGCGCTGCGGCCAGCTCCTCTGCCGCCTGGTCGAGGAACCCGGGGTTGGCGACGTGGTGGCCGTCGGAGTCGGTGAGGAAGTGGACCGTGCCCAGGTCGATACCCACCCGGCTGCCGGTGGGCGGCAGTGGCTCGGCGGGCACTTCGTCGCAGGCGAGGATGACGTACCAGCGGCGGCCCTCCCGCTTGACACTGACCGTCTTCACCCGGCCCTTCACCGGCCGGTGCCGGTGAACGCGGACGTGCCCGACGCCCTGCAGCCGCACGCGGGTACGCGTGTCGTGGGGGGTGGAGTCCCACCGGCAGCCGTCCCCGTCCTTGGGAAAGGTGACGGTGTCGAAATGCCCGACCCCCTTGAACCGCGGGTACCCGGGCGTGCCGCCGGTCTTCACCCGCCGGAAGAACGCCTGGAAGGCCCGGTCCAGGCGGCGCAGGGTCGCCTGCTGGCTGGAGAAGGACCACCGGCCCTGACGCTCCGGATCGAACGCCCGGATCTCCCTCAACTGCGCCGACTGATCCCCGTACCGGACCGAGGTTCTGGAGCTGTGCCGGTAGGCGTCACGACGCTCTTGAAGTGCCCCGTTGTACAGGGAGCAGTGATCCCGCACCATCTCCACCAGCGCCCGCTCCTGACGGACCGTGGGACGCAGAAGAAACCGATACGCCCGCCTCACACCCACCCCACCTCCCCGCAGTTTCCCCTGACCAACGCCGGTGTGCTCACGCTACCGGCCCCTACTGACAACGCAGCGTGCTCCGCCGCTGCGCGGCTCCGGCCCAAGGATTCGATTCCCCCGCCGGCTGAAGCCGATGGTCCCCTCGAAAGAGGGTCTGATGGCGAAACACCGGCCGCGCTGCGGAACGTAGCTGTAGGGTGACGCTCGATGTCCGACATGTGCTCGTGGAACCTCCTCCTTAGGTGCCGCGACGAGGGCCGCCCGGGCCGACCTCCTCGTCGCGGTGTCGGTCCTGTGCCGTAGGAGTCGGCCGCCCTGACGCAGAGTCGAGAGAGAGCCTCCCGATGCACAGCCGTGTCCAGCACGCCTCCGACCGGTACCCGGTCTTCCCCGAACAGCAGCCCTCCGGCATGCCCGCGGGGCGCTACACCCCCTTCGCCCCCATCGACCTCCCCGACCGCGGCTGGCCCTCCCGCGTGGTCACCAAGGCGCCCCAGTGGTGCGCGGTCGACCTGCGCGACGGCAACCAGGCGCTGATCGACCCGATGGGCGCCGAGCGCAAGCTGCGCATGTTCGAACTCCTGGTCTCCATGGGCTACAAGGAGATCGAGGTCGGCTTCCCGTCCGCCAGCCAGACCGACTTCGACTTCCTCCGGAAGATCATCGAGGAGGACCGCGTACCGGACGACGTGGCGATCCAGGTGCTGGTGCCGGCCCGGACGGAACTCATCGAGCGCACCTTCGAGGCGGTGCGGGGCTCGCACCACGCCATCATCCACCTCTACAACTCCACCTCCACCCTCCAGCGCCGGGTCGTCTTCGGCATGGAGCGGAGCGAGATCACCGCGCTCGCCGTGCGGGGCGCCCGCACCTGTGCCGATCTCGCCGAGCGGACGCCCGGCACGGGCATCAGCTTCCAGTACTCGCCCGAGTCGTACACCGGTACGGAGCTGGAGTTCGCCGCGGAGATCTGCAACGCGGTCACCGACGTCTGGCAGCCCGACCGGGACCGCAAGGCCATCGTCAACCTGCCGGCGACCGTCGAGATGGCGATGCCCAACGTCTACGCGGACTCCATCGAGTGGATGCACCGCAACCTCGACCGGCGTGACGCGCTCGTCCTGTCCGTGCACCCGCACAACGACCGCGGTACGGCGGTGGCCGCCGCGGAACTCGGCTACCTGGCGGGCGCGGACCGCGTCGAGGGCTGCCTCTTCGGCAACGGGGAGCGCACCGGCAACGTCTGCCTGGTGACGCTCGGGCTGAACCTCTTCAGCCAGGGCATCGACCCGATGATCGACTTCTCGCGGCTGGACGAGATCCGCCGCACCGTGGAGTTCTGCAACCAGCTCCCGGTCCACCTCCGCCATCCGTACGGCGGCGACATGGTGTACACCGCCTTCTCCGGGTCCCACCAGGACGCGATCAAGAAGGGGTTCGAGGCCCTGGAGCGGGAGGCGCGGGCAGCGGGCCGCCCGGTGTCCGAGCACACCTGGGGGGTGCCGTACCTGCCCATCGACCCCAAGGACGTCGGCCGCGACTACGAGGCCGTCATCAGGGTCAACTCCCAGTCGGGCAAGGGCGGGGTGGCCCACCTGATGAAGACCGAGCACCAGATGGAGCTGCCGCGCGGGCTGCAGATCGAGTTCTCCCGCGCCGTCCAGACGCGCACCGACGTCCAGGGCGGGGAGGTGACCCCCGGCGAACTGTGGGAGGTCTTCACCGAGGAGTACCTCCTGGACGAGGAGGGCGGCGCGTCCGCCGGACGCCGGCTGCGCCTGCTGTCCCACACGGTCAGCGACTCGGTCGACGGGAAGAGCAGCCTCACGGCACAGGTCCTCGACGGCGGCACCCCGGTGGACCTGGAGGGGGTGGGCAAGGGCCCGATCGACGCCTTCACCACGGCCCTCAGCGGGATCGGCGTCGACGTCCGGGTGCGCGACTACCAGGAGCACGCGATGTCCGAGGGACGTGACGCGCGGGCGGCCGCGTACGTCGAGTGCGCCGTCGACGGGCGGGCGCTGTGGGGCGTCGGTATCGACTCCAGCATCGTCGCCGCGTCCCTGAGGGCGCTGGTCTCCGCCGTCAACCGTTCCTTCCGGAGCTGACCCCGGGTCACCGGAAGCCGGCCCCGCCGGGTGGCGGGGCCGGCACCGCGGCGGTGGCGGGTGCGGTCAGGAGCGGCCCGCGGACCGGCTGCGCCGGAACAGGCCGTACCCGATGAGCAGGGACGCCGCCAGCACCACGGCGGTGTCCACGGCGAAGGCCAGCCGCACCCCGCTCAGCAGGGCGAGATCGGCGGCGGTGCCGGCTTCGCGCAGCGCGTGCACCCGGCTCGCGGACAGCGCGCCCAGGACCGGGATGCCGATGGTGATGCCGAGCTGCTGCGAACTGGTGATCAGCCCGGTGGCCAGCCCCTGCTCGTGGTCGGGGAGCCCCGAGGTCGCGTTGACGCCGTACGAGACCACGGCCGACATGTGTCCCATGCGGCCTGGAACGAGTCGGCGCGGCTCGCCCTCGGCATGACCGGGGCCGACCGCAACTGCCTGGTGGGCTTCTTCCGCGACCGAGCGTTCCGCAGCCGGGTGCGGGCGTGGGAGGAACTCGCGCCGACGGTGGTGGCGGCCCTCCGCGCCGCGGTGTCCGAGCGCCCCGGCGACGAGGGGTTCCGGGCGGTGATCCGCGAACTCACCCGGACCAGCCCGGAGTTCGCCGAGCTGTGGGCGCGGCAGGAGGTACGGGCCGCCGGCGTGCTGGTCAACGAGGTGGAGCATCCGGTGGTCGGCACGATGAGGTTCGAGGCGAGCCAGCTGCGGATGCCGGCCCGCCCCGATCTCACGGTCGTGCTCTACAACCCCGCGCCGCACACCGACACCGCGGACAAGGTGCGATGGCTGCTGGGCGCCCCCGCCGCACCGGCCGCCCGTTTCCCCGGAGCGGCGCGGAACTGAATCCGCCGCCGTGGCCTGCCGCTTTCCGTTGAGTGGAACGGGGGGCGACGGCTGATCATTGCGGCGTGACCGGCCGTGTGCCAGGGTTTTCGGTGCGCGCCCGGTACCGACCGAACCGGATCGCTTTCCCGGAGATCCGGATCGTATTCCTCTTTTTTCGGCCGTCCTGTGCGGTACCGGTGTGCTGTCGCGCGGTCTGCGTCTTTCCTGAGCGGGGGAAATCACGATGCACGATGTCGCCATGTTCACGCCCGGCCCGACGCATATTCCTCTGGCCATGAGAATGGCCTCGATATCCCGGCTGACACATCACCGCTCCCCGGAATTCACCAAACTCCACGACCGTATTCACAGCGGTCTGCAGAGCCTGTTCGCCACCGGCGGCCGGATCCTCATGCTGCCGGCCTCGGGGACCGGCGCGATGGAGGCCGTCGTGGCGAACACCGTGGAACCGGGCGACACCGTCCTGGTCCTGGCCGCGGGCAAGTACGGCCGCCGCTGGGCCGAGCTGTGCCGCACGTACCGGGCGGACGTACGGCTCCACGAAGTGCCCGACGGCGCCACCTTCGAGGCCGCCGCCGTGGAGCGCGCACTGCGCGAAGCCCGGCCGCGGCATCTCTTCCTGACGCACTGCGAGACCTCGACCGGAGCCGTCCACGACGTGCGGACCCTGGCCGCGCTGGGGCGCGAGTACGGGGCCACCGTCGTCGCGGACACCATGACCTCCATCGCCGTGGAGCCCTTCCACATGGACGACTGGGGGGTGGACTTCGCCGTCACGGCCTCGCACAAGGGTCTGATGAGCCCGCCCGGGGCCGCGTTCGTCGCGGTCGGCGACCAGGCGTGGGAACGCGTCCGGCCCGCACAGGGCTACTCCTACTGGAACTTCCACATCCTGCGCGCGAGTGCCCTGGAGAGCACCGTGCCCAACACCCCGCCGACCACGACCCTGTTCGCGGTCGCCGCCGCTCTCGACGCGATCGAGGCCGAGGGGCTCACGCAGGTCTGGGGACGGCACGCGCGCAGCGCCGCCGTGTGCCGTGCCGGGGTCGGCGCCCTGGGGCTGGAGCTGTTCCCCCGGTCGGTACCGTCGAACGCCTTGACCGCGGTACGTCTCCCGGAGCGGGTGCGGACGGACGGGCTGGTGGAGGAACTGCACCACCGCTTCGGCTTCCGCGTGGCCGGCGGGCAGGGGGGCCTCAAGGGCCGGATCGTCCGCGTCGGCCACATCGGCGCGGTGACCCCGCTCCAGCTGATGCCGGTGCTGACCGCCCTGGAGATGCTGCTTCTCGAACGCGGGCTCGACCGGCGCCCCGGCACGGCGTCCGCGGCGATGGCCGGCGAGCTGTGGGACGGGCTCGCGCCCGGCCGGGCCGCCTGACCCCCGCTCCGCCCCCGCCGCGCCCCGGCCGTCCGCCGGCGCGGGCCCCGGCCCCGCCACACCCGTACCGAGCCCTCCGCCGCCCCCGCCCGCGCCGGACGCCCGCCCGGCGCCGCACCTCATCCCTCCCGGAGACCCTGGAGACCTGGCCATGATCAGTACCGCGAACCACCGCTTCATCGGGGCGTACACCACGCTCCTCACCCCGTTCCAGCCCTCCGGCGCGCTGGACGAGGACGCGCTGCGCCGCCTCGTCGACTTCCAGATCGCCAACGGGGTCACCCGGCTCTGCCCCAACGGGGTGACCGGGGAAGCCGCCGCGCTCACCGACGAGGAGAAGCTGCGGATCACCGAGATCTGCGTCGAACAGGCCGCCGGCCGCGCGATGGTCATCCCCGACATCGGCACCGAGTGCCTGGCCCGCACCGTCGAACTGGCGCAACGGGCCGAGACCCTGGGCGCGGACGCCGTCCTCGCGTTCACCCCGTACCTCGACCCGCCCACCGAGCGCGGCCTGGTGGCCTACTTCCGGCAGGTGGCCGACTCCGTGGGCATCCCGCTGATGATGCACAACCTGCCGGGACGCACCACCGTCGACACCTCACCGGAGCAGGTCGCCGAACTGGCGGCCCACCCCAACATCGTCGGGATGAAGGAGGGCAACCAGGACATCGTGCGGATGCGCCGGGTCCTGCACCTGGTCCGCGACGCGGACTTCGTGGTCCTCTCGGGCAACGACTTCACGGCGCTGCCCACCCTGCTGCTCGGCGGCCACGGGCACATCTCCGTGGCGGCCAACGTCATGCCGCGGCAGAGCCGTTCGATCGTCGAGGCGGCGCTCGCCGACGATTTTGTGACGGCTCGCGATCTCTACCTCAAATTCGCCGAGTTCTACCGCGGAATCTATTTCGCGACGAACCCGATTGCGCTCAAGAAGGCTTTCTCGCTGGCGCACTTCGACGTCGGTGAGCCGCGGCTTCCGCTCACCCCGTTCCCCGAGGAGCGGACCGGCGAACTCGAAACGATCATGAAGAGCTGCGAACTCCTCTGAAGGCGAGCTGTGATGAACCCGATGATCGACGTGGATTCCCTGACGGAGTCGGTGTACGGCGGCGACGTCGTCCGCTCCCTGCTCTACGCGGCCTCCGAGCAACCCGGAACCCGCGTGGTCCGGGTCGCGATGGCCAGCGCCGAGCCCGGCCGCGGCGGCCAGCTCCACCACCACCCCCGGACGGACGAGACCTACTTCGTCATCTCCGGGAACGCGGAACTGGAACTCGACGGCGAAACCTACGCACTCGCGCCGTCCAGCTGCGTCCGCATCCCCCGGGGCACCAGGCACCGGATCACCAACAGCGGCACCGAGACCCTGCGCTACCTCGCCTTCCACACCGGGGACGCGGAGTTCGCCGGCGCGGTCGAGCACGTGAAGGCGGTCTAGCCGCCATGGACGTGGTCATCGTCGGCGCCGGCAAGGCCGGATCGCTGCACTACCGGGCCTACTCCCGGCTGGGCCGGTCCGGCGTGCTCGACCGCACCCGGATCCGGTTCGTCGACCCCCGGGAGCGGGCGGGCGCCGAACTGGCGGCGCTGCTGCGCGCCGACGGCCTCCCCGAGAACGTGGTGGCGGCCCGGGAGAAGCTGGAGCCGACCGCCCCGGAGACGACGATCGTCGACCTGTGCCTGCCCAGCCGCACCCTGGCGCCGGCCCTGGTGGACTGGTGGCGCGCCGGCTACCGCAACTTCGTCATCGAGAAGCCGTTCATGGTGCCGCAGGAGCTGGCCCGCGAGGTGGGGCAGGTCCTCGCCTCCTCGCGCGCCGTGCTCGTCCGCAACTATCTGCACTCCCGGGTGCACGCGACCGTGCGGGAACTGATCGACCTGTACGACCTCGAACCCGTGCTGTGCGTCACCAACTTCTCCAAGGACCGCCGGGCCGACAGCCTCCGCGGCCGGGGGGCCTCCGCCGACGGCCTGCCGACGGTCTACGAGGTGGAGATGCCGCACCAGCTCTACATCGGGGACGACCTGCTCGGAGCGGCCCGCTCCCTGGACCACGCCGAGGACCTGGACCCCATGGCTGGCGAGGACGGGCGGCTCCGGCTCGGCGAGGGCCTGCTGGTGGGCCGGGCCGCCTCCGGCGCCGCCTTCGTCCACTACTCGAACCTCCACCACCCCGCGGTCGTCCGCAGCCTGGACCTCTTCTGCCGCGGCCGGCTCTCGGTCCACGCCACCTACGCGCCCATCTGCGAGGAGTTCACCGACATCAAGGCCGGGGTGATCCTCGGCCGCGGGGACGCCGTGCTGGCCAAACAGCTCTTCACCGAGGACGACAACATGCACGGGATGATCTCCTCGGCCTACCACACCCTCCGCGGCGGGACGGGCGGCCGGCTCGGTCTGGACGAGGTGCTGCGCAGCGACGGACTCATCCGGTCCGCGATCGCAGGCGGCCCCGGATCCGGAGCCGGCGGCGCCGCCCCCGCCGCGTCCGCGCCGCGCACCGACCTCCTGCAGGAATGGGTGGTCGACTCCTTCCGGTCCGGGCTGGAGAACGGCACCGGCCGGTCCTTCCTGCGGTTCCTGGAAAGGCGCCAGCGCACGCGGCTGTCCGGCGTACTGCCGTCCCTGGACCCGGCCCGCGACGCCGTACCCGGCAGCCGCGGCACGCCCGGGCACGCGGTGAGAGGAGCCCTGGTCTGATGGCGATCGCAGTCGGCGGCCTGCTGCACGTCGCGGTGGTGACCCCGGACCTCGACCGCATGGCGGCGTTCTACACCGGCCTCTTCGGGGCCGAGGTGGTGAAGGACCTCTCCCTCACGACACCGGTGTTCGGGGAGGGCGTCGGGGTCCCCGGGGCCACCGCGCGCACCGTCCACCTGCGGCTCCCCGGCGCGTCCACCGTGGTGGAGCTGACCCAGTACGCGGCACACCACCCGGCGGCCGACCCGCGCGCCCCCGCCAACGCCCCCGGCCTGCGCCACCTGGCGCTCCGCGTGGACGACATCGGGGCCGCGGCCGGCGAACTGCGGGCCCGGGGCCACGAGGTGGTGGGCGGCCCCGTCGAAGTGGACCGGCCCGCCGCCGCACGCGGCACCTGGTTCCTCTACTTCCGCGACCCGGACGGCAATCTCGTCGAACTCATCGAGCCGCCCTCCCGCACCCCGGCGGCCGGGGGACCGGACGACGCGCGCACCCGCCCGGCCGGGGCCGGGAGCCCAACCGAAGCCGAGAGCGAAGGAAACCGCACATGAAGATCGGCCCAGCGCAGCGCACGCACGACGGTGACGAGACGGAGATCGCCGTCGAGGTGACCAGCGAGGCGAAGCCCACGGGCGACCGGCTGTGGTACCGCGTCGAGCGGCGCCACGCGCCGATGCTCACGGACACCATGGACCCCTTCCTGCTGGCCGCCCTCTTCGTCGCCATGCGGACGGGCGAGAGCCTGCACGCGGCCGGCGGGGTGACCGCCACGCTGCTGGAGAACCTGGAGGAGTTCCAGTCCGCCTGGCTGCAGTGGCGGCCCGAGCGCTACACCCGGGTGGAGATCACCGCCGACGAGGAACTCCCCGACCGCCCCGGCCCGGACGACCGCTCGGCGCTGCAGACGTTCTCCGGCGGGGCGGACAGCGCCTACACCACCATCCGCCACGTCAGCGGCGCGGCCGGGCGGGGATCGCTGCGTCTCACCGGAGCGGTCATGGTGCACGGCTTCGACATCCCGCTGGAGGAGCGCGGGTCGTACGAGACCCTCCGCGACCGCAGCGCTCCGCTCCTGGCCGGACAGGGCATCGAACTCCTGCCCGTCACCACGAACTTCCGCCAGCTGTGGCACAGCGACCTCAGCCACTGGGAGGACGCCTTCGGGACCGGTATGACCTCGGTGCTCACCCTCTTCAGCGGCCGGTTCCGGCACGGGCTCATCGCCAGCTCCGAACCGTACGGATCGCTGCTGCTGCCCTGGGGCTCCAACCCGGTGACCGACTGGATGATGTCCGGCGGACGCCTGCGCGTGCACCACGACGCGACCGGCGTGGACCGCAACGACAAGGTGGCGGGGCTCGCCCGGCTGTGGCCGGAGGGCGCCGGCAACCTGCGGGTGTGCTGGCAGGGGGAGCAGAAGGACCGCAACTGCTGCCGCTGCGAGAAGTGCATCCGCACGATCCTGAACTTCAAGGTCAGCGGCGCCGCGGTCCCGGCCTCCTTCCCGCTGGAGGTCGGCCCCGGCCACATCAGGAGCCTGCGCGGCCTCTCGGAGGCCCACATCAACCCCCTGCGGCAGATCCTGGCCGCCGCGCACGCCCGCGGCACCGAGGAGGACTGGGTGGCGGCCCTGGCGGACTGCGTCGCGGCGAACGAGGACGAACTCGCGCGCGGTGTCTCGTACGAGGGCGGCTTCCCGCTGCTCGCGACGGACACCCCCCGGTAGCGGAGCCGGCGGCCGGGACATCCGGCGGAACCACGGAAGCAGAGTGGAGGAGCACACGTGTACGCAGTGGTCGCACGCTTCGAGCTGAGACCCGAGAGCGCCGAGGAGTTCGACGCCCTGGCCCGGTGGCGGATCGCGGAGGCCGCGGCGGAGGAGCCGGGCCTGGTCGCCTACGCGATCCACCGGGTCGACGGGGAGCCGCTGGCCCGCGTCTTCTACGAGATCTACCGCGACCGCGATGCGTTCGCCGAGCACCGCGCCACGCCGCAGACCGCGGCGTTCCTCGCCCGGCACGCGCCGTACGTCCAGGGGCCGCCGCGCATGGAGCTCCTCGAACCGCTGCACACCGCGGGCCGGCTCGGCGGGGACCCCCCCGCGCGTGCCGTTCCCCCTCGACCGGACCACGACAGGCAGGGAAGCATGACCACCTTCGCACCGCACCACATCGCGCTCAGCGTCGGCGACCTCGACCGCTCGAAGGCCTTCTACGGCTACTTCGGCTTCCGGCCGGTCGCCGAGTGGAGCAGGAGCGACAAGTCACTGACCATCTCCCATCTGCGGCAGGACGACGGCTTCGTCCTGGAACTGTTCCACTACGCGGACGACGGGGCCCGGCCGCGCCCGGCCTTCACGGTGGGCAACAACCTGCCCGAGATCGGGGTGAAGCACGTGGGATTCACCGTGCCGGACCTGGCCGCCACCCGGGCGGAGATCATCGAGGCCGGGATCGGGGAGGTCACGGAGATCGCCCGCGGCCGGACCCTCGTCGACTACTTCTTCGTGATCGACCCGGACGGCATGTACGTCGAGGTCGTGCACGACGCGCGCGACCTCGACCCGGAGCGCCCGCTGCTGCTCACCGACGCCCCGCGCTAGCCGTCCGGCCCCGGGCCGGGCCCCGGTCCGGGGCCGTGCCGCCGCGGACCCGCGCTCCCGTACGCCCGGCCGCCCAGCCCGCTGATCCGACAGAAAGGTCGCCCCACCGTGCCCGTGTCCTCCTTCATGGTGCCCCTGGGCACTCCGGCCCCGGACTTCGCTCTGCCCTCACTCGACGGACGCACCGTCCGGCGGGGGGACTTCGCCGGGGCGCCGGCCCTGCTGGTCGCCTTCATGTCCAACCACTGCCCCTTCGTCCGGCACCTGGAGAAGCACTTCGGTGAACTGGTGGCGGAGTTCCCGCGGCTCGCGGCCGTCGCCGTGTGCAGCAACGACACGGGAGTCGCCCCGGACGACGGTCCGGACGGTCTCCGGGACCAGGTCGGGCGGACCGGCTGGGACTTCCCCTATCTGCTCGACACCGGACAGCGGGCCGCCCTCGCCTACCGGGCCGCCTGCACCCCGGACTTCTTCCTGTACGACGCGGACGACCGGCTCGTCTACCGCGGCTCCTTCGACGACTCGACGCCCGGCAACGGCCGCCCGGTCACCGGAGCCCGGCTCCGGACCGCCGTGGAGCAGGTGCTGGCGGGCCTGCCGGTGCCCGAACCCCACCGCCCCTCCATGGGCTGCTCGATCAAGTGGAGCCCGGGCAACGAACCCGCCTGACCCCGGTGCGGGTCCGCCCGGGCGCACGGGCCCGCACGTGAGCGGCACACCACCCCGACCACCGGCCCGGCCGTACTCCGGCCGGGCCGTCGGCATGACCGCGATCCAGGACGGTGCGGGGGAGAGCCCCGGGGAAGCCGGAAGAACGGCGCCCGGAAACCGGGAACAAGGAAAGAATTGCTGCCGGGCCGGACGCCCGGGAATCCGGAATATTGAAATCCGAAATACCCGGTGCGGAGTGAAAGGTGATCCTCCAATTCCGGATATCCTGTTCACGCGGAGTTTTGGTTCAAATACCGAGACACCCTTTGTTTTGTCAACTCGGGCCAGTAGGATGATTTTCATCAGTCATTCCATGGAGGTCAGGTGACAGAAATGCCCGAGTTTTCGGAGCTCCAGTACGGCTGGGAAAAGGCGTACCAGGAGCAGAGCGAAGGACCGTTGTGGCAGGAGGACCCGATTCCGGTGATCCCGCCGGCGATCGAGGCGCTCAAGAAGCGGAATATCCGTACGGTGGTCGATCTCGGGTGCGGGGACGGGCGCAATCTGGCGGCCCTGGCCGACGCGGGCTTCAACGCGACGGGCGTGGACATCGCGCCCACGGGTCTGGCCCACGCGCGCCGGGTGATCCGTCAGCGGGCGTTCCTGTTACGGGCGGACGCCACGACGCTGCCGCTGGTCGACGCCTCGGTCGACGCGGTGACGTGTTTCGACGTGTTCGGGCAGATCCAGGACCCGACCCAGCTGATCGCCGAGGCCCGCCGGGTGGTCCACCCCGACGGACTGTTCGTCACCAACGCCTTCACGCTGAAGGACGAGACCTACGGCGAGGGCACCGAGATCGCCCCGCACACCTTCGCCTACAAGGACACGCTCTTCCGGTACTACGACGAGGACGAGATGCGGACCCTGTTCGCCGACTGGAACGTCCTCGAGATGGACCGCATCTCCTGGGACGACCCGCCGCACGGCGACTTCCGTCCCTACCCGCACAAGCACGACAACTGGGTGGTCTACGCGACGCCCCGGAGCTGAGCGTCCCCCGGGGTGCCCGCACCGCGGGGCCGCCCGGGCGGCGCGGTCCGGCCGCCGTGCCACCCGGGCGCACCGCCGCGGGGCGCCCGGTCCGCGCCGGCCCGGGCGCGGTCAGCCCGCCGCCCCGGCCCAGCGCAGCAGCGCCGTGACCGCGGCCGCGGCGACCACCGTGACGAGGAACGGGGCCTTCCTCCAGATGCACAGGGCCGCGACGGCGATCCCGGCGACCCGTGCGTCCAGCGCGATCTGCTGCTCCGCGGTGAAGGTCTGAACGGCGATCAGCGCGGCGAGCAGGGCGACGGGAACGGCCTCGGCCGTCAGGGAGACGGCCGGGTGCTCCAGCGTCCGCTGGGGGACGAGCAGCCCCAGCAGCTTCAGCGCGAAACAGGCCGCGGCCGCGGCGGCGATCCAGGTCCAGCTCATGCCGCACCGTCCTTCTCCGCCGTGCCGCCGTCGTGCCGTGTGCCGTCCGGGTCCTCCGGGCGGGCCGCCGCCGCGCCGCCGGGGGCCGGCGGGGCCGTGCGCAGCGCGGCCCGGGCGCGGGGGGTGAGCAGCACGCTCAGCGCGGTCAGGCCCGCGAGCACCACCGGGAGCCCGGCTCCCACCAGGGGGGAGACGCCCACCGCCACCCCACAGGCCAGAACGAAGACCATCCGGTTGGCGCGTTCCCCGAGCCGGGGCGCCACCAGCGCGAGGAAGGCGGCGGAGGACGCGGCGTCCAGACCGAACGCCTTGGGGTCCGCCATGAGGGAGCCGGCCAGGGCGCCCGCCAGCGTCGCGAGGTTCCAGCACAGGAAGACCACGCCGCCGGTGGCCCAGTAGGCGTAGCGCGCCGTGGCCCGGTCGGGCCGGCCGATCGCCATGGCCGCGCTCTCGTCGCTCAGGAGGTGGGCGGCGGGCAGCAGTTGGCGGCCGCGCAGCCCGAGCACCGGGCGGAGGCCGACTCCGTAGAACAGGTTGCGCGCACCGAGCAGCACCGCGGTGGCACTCGCCGTCACGCCCGTGCTGCCCGCGGCGAGTGCTCCCACCAGGGCGAGCTGGGAGGAGCCTCCGTACAGGAGGAGGGAGAGGAACTGGGTCTGTGCCACCGTCAGGCCGGAGGAGACGGCCAGGGCGCCGTAGGAGAGTCCGTACGCGCCGACTGCCAGGCCGATGCCCAGGGCATCCCGCAGCAGCGCCGGCCGGCCTAATCGCGTCGCCGGTCCCCTCGTTGTCTCCGGAGTCCCAACGGACTCTGCTGTCTCTGCTGACTCGCTCACGGGTCGCCTTTCTCGGGAGCTCGGCATTCCGGTTCCGGTTTCGGCTCATATCCTGAGACGGTGCTTTTGACGGTCAGACATCATGCGTAGGCTGACCGAGCAATGTCATTCAGCTGCATCAGTATGACATGCGCGGTCGTCGGATTTGGTAGCCGTTCGGTCGAGCGGCGAACGAATCGAGGGGAAGGTCCGCAAGTCCATGCAGCACCTTTTGGAACGGTTCGAGGCCCTGCTCGGCCCGACGCCCGTGAAGACGATCGAACTCGACGTCCTCGGACGGCCGCGCAGGCTTCATCTGAAGCTGGAGGGTTACAACATCACCGGCTCCATCAAGGCCCGCACGGCCTATGGGCTGGTACGGGGACTGGTACAGGACGGCCGGCTGTGGCCCGGGGCCGAGCTCCTGGAGTCGACCTCGGGGAACCTGGGCGTGGCGCTGGCCAGCATGGCCAGATATTTAGGCATCGGATTCACCGCGGTCGTCGACCCGTTGTGCACCGCGGAGAGCCGCTCCCGCCTCCGGGACCTGGGCGCGCGCGTCGTCATGGTGGAGGAGGCCGACCACGCGGGGGGCTATCTGCTCTCCCGGCTGGCCAGGGTGCGGGAACTGCTGGAAGCCGATGACCGGTACGTCTGGGGCAACCAGTACGAGAGCCGGCGGAACCCCGGGATCCACCGGGAGATGACGGGGCCGGAGATCCTGGGCCAGATGCCGATCCCTCCGGACGCGCTGTTCGCGGCCGTGTCGACCGGCGGGACCTTCGCCGGTCTGAGCCAGTGCTTCCGCGAGCGGGGACTGGCCACCCGGATGGTGGCCGTGGACATCAGCGGCTCGGCCGCGTACGGCGGCCCGCCCGGGAAGCGGTACCTCTCCGGCATCGGCGCCAGCCGCCCGTCCTCCTTCCTCACGGACGAACTGATCGACCACTACCTCTATGTGGACGTGGACGAGACCGCCCGTTACTGCCGGAAGGTCCTGCGGGAGGCCGGGATCCACCTCGGCGCCTCCTCCGGGGCGGTCGTGGCGGCCTGTGTGCGCCACCTCGGGGAGAACCCCGATATAACTGACCCGTTGTGCATCTGCGCCGACGGTGGAGAGAAGTACGAGAGCACGGTCTACAGCGACAGGTGGCTGGGGACGGTCGGCGGAGTGCCGCAACCGGGCGGTGGTGGGATGAGGTGACCGCCCCCGGGGGTGTCCGGTAGGCGGTGGTTGTCGCTCCCCGGCGGAGCGATGCAGGGACGAAGGCAGACGACGAGGATGAGAAGAGTGGCCGAGGTGCGCCAGGCGCTGGAGGAACGGGTGCTGCGCGGAACGCGCCTCGCCGCCGGGGAACTGGCGGATCTCTCCTCCGTCGATCTCCGGCAGGAGAGCGAGCACGACGTCTCGGTCCTGCTCCTGCTGGGCGCGCTGAGCGCCCGGATGGGAGGCGGCGAGCCGGTCACCCCGGCACTCTTCGACATCGCCCGGCGCTACATGGAGACCTCCCTCCTGTACACCGGGCGCATCCTCCCGCGGACGAAGGAGATCATCGAACTCCTCGACGGGGGAGTGGACGACAGGTCCCCCGAGCTCCTGGTGGAGGTGGCCGACCATCTCAGCCAGGGATGGCCGACCTACCCCGACTCCGTCTTCCCGGCCGGGCTGGCCCGGCTCTCCGAGGGGCTGGGGCTGGGAGGCGAGCCGGCGCGGTACACGCGGGTCTCGTTCGTGCTCTGGTGGCAGGCGTTGGGAGCGGCCGCGGCCGGCGACCACGACCGGGCGCTGCCGCTGATCCACGACTCCCTGGAGCGGTACCGCAAGTACCTCTACTACGCGGACGCCGCCTGGCTCTACACGGACATCGTCATCAACCACCTCACGGCCGGCCGGCTGGACGAGGCCGTGACCGCGCTCGGCAGCCAGCGGCACTATGTGGAGGAGGTGTACGCCTCCCACCCCTCGGCCACCGGGGCCCGTTCCTTCGCCTTCTCCCTGGGGGACGTGCAGAGCGGCAGCTACAGCACCTTCATCGAGTCCTCCTCCCTGCGGCCCAAGGAACTGTCCGACCAGGACCGGGCCCTGCTCAAACGCTATGTGCGCACCAGCGAGTTCCTCATCGCCGCCTGCCGTTACGGCTCCCGCCGGGACTTCGACGCGGCGCTGGACGTCTTCTCCTTCGGCTGGGTCACGTTCCAGCAGTCGCCGTATCCGCGGATCTTCAGGCACCTCGCGGACCGGTACGGAGGGCGGGCCGGCTCGTGGAGCGTTCATCTGACGGCGCATGAGCAGTGGCACCGGATGCTGCGCACCTACCGGGTGCGGACCAAGGCCCGCCAGTTGATCGACGTGGCCGTGACGCTGCACGACCGGCTGGCGTACGCGGGCCTGGAGCAGCAGGCCGACCTGGTCCTGCTGGACGCGGCCGTACTGCACGAGCGGCTGCACGGAAAAGGTGCCGCGGTGGAGTGGATAACGCGCTATCTGATCGACATCAGACCGAGCATTCCGGAAATCCTTCAGGTTGCCGTCGATTATCTGCAGGCGCCGCAGAATGTCGCCGGGCGAAGATTTCTCAGCAAATACATCGGGCTCCGTACGGATTTCCTGGTGCCCGAGATCCTGCCGGTCGTACTGCTCGACGAACCGGGTACGGGCTCGCCGTCGTGGGAGGTTGCGCTGTACGGAAACCTGTTGTCCGTGGAAGGGGTGACGGTATACGAAGAAACCCCGCCGCCACTCCTTGACATTCTGCGGGTACTCGGAGAAGAATTCATGCGGAGTCGTGAGAAGAATGAGGAACCCTCATTTCTCTCGGCGTCGGAACTGTCGGCCCGGACCCACCGCACCCCCGCGGCCCTGGCACAGTCCGTCCGCAGATTCCGCATGGCGTGCCGGGACAGGTTCGACGAGGTGACGGACTGGGACATCGCGTCGGACGCGGTGATCCAGGGGCGTCCGGGCTACCGCATGAATCCGCAGAGCGTCCGTAAATTCACGTTGTATTCGACCACCGACTGACCATCGATCAACTATTTCCGGGCTGTCGGCCGGCCGCCGGCCGGGCATGACCGGCAGCAATTCCGGGTGCGAAGCAGCGCCCATTCCGTCCGCCGTTCACGCGGCATCACAAGAGAAGCGTTCCGGGGTACCGCCATGTCCGAATCACTCTCCATCACCGTCGAGCCGGAAAACGTCGACACCGACTGTAAATTCGTGGTCGCGGTCAGGGCGAAGCTCGATCACGGGGTGGCCATGAACGCCACCGCCCACCTGTGCCTGGGGCTGGTCGCGAAGGCCGCCCAGGAGCGTCCGGAACTGCTTCCCCGCATGTCGTTCCTGCGCTTCCCCGACGCCGGGGGCGAGGAGCACTGGCCGGTGTCGGGCCTCTCCCTGGTCGTCCTCGAAGGCCGCCCGGCCTGGCTGCGACGGCTGCGCTCCGGGGCCGCGGAGGCCGGACTGCTCTGCACGGACTTCACCTCGGCCATGACCGGCGGCACCTACGCCGACCAGCTCGAAGGGATGGAGCGGACCGCGGAGGCGGACCTCGACTACTACGCCGTCGCGGCGTTCGGGCCGCGCGACGTCCTCGACCCGCTGACCAAGAAATTCTCGTTGCTGAGGTGACGCCGGGCGCCGCGGCGCCGGGCCACCGAACCGACTCACGAGGGGGAACTCATGCAGGAAGCACGTCACTCCGGGAATCTGGTGATCGTCCCGGGCGCCGTCGTCGAGACGGTCCTGGCGGAGCTGGGCAAGGAGTGCAGGCAGGTCGTCGAGGACGTGTACATCGAGGCGGCCCGGGGCGGCCTGGTCAACCCCGACAGCCTGTTCCTGCGCCCCGACCCCGACCGCCGCGAACGCGCCATCGCCCTCCCCGCCTACGTGCCCGGAGCCGCGCCGGCCATGGGCGTGAAGTGGATTTCGAGCTTCCCCGGGAACCTCGCGCTCGGACTGCCCCGGGCTTCCGCCCTCATCGCCCTCAACGACGTCCGCACCGGTCTGGCCACGGCCGTACTGGAGGGGTCCCGGATCAGCGGCCACCGCACGGCGCTGTCCGCCGCGGTGGGCGCCCGGGCCCTGCGCGGGGGCGACAGCCGGATCGGGAAGCTGGCCGTGATCGGCACCGGTTACATCTCCGCCACCACCCTGGCGGTCATGGCCGGTGAGGGCTGGACCGCCGGCTCCCTGGCGGTCCACGACCTCGACGCGGACCGGGCCCGGGCCTTCGCCGCGGAGCACACCCACGGCCTCGCCCCCTCGGTCTCCGTCGCCGGCACCCTCCGGGAGGCGCTGGACGACGCGGACGTGGTGCTCTTCGCCACCACCGCCGTCGTCCCGTACGTCACCGACGCCGGGTGGTTCAAGCCGGGGGCCGTCGTCCTGCACATGTCGCTGCGCGACCTGGAGCCGGAGGCCATGGCGGACGCGGCGCACGTCGTGGACGACGTGGCGCACGCGCTGCGGGAGAAGACCTCCCTGGCCCTGGCGGTCGAGCGGGGAACCGTGCGGCGCGAGGACATCACCGCCATCGGCGACCATCTGAGCGGCGCCGCCCGCCCCGCCCGCGGAAGGACCGTCGTCTACGCCCCGTTCGGCCTCGGCTCGCTGGACATCGCCATCGGCGCCCTCGTCCTGGAGCGTGCCGCCGGCAGGGAAGGCGTCGTCACCGTCCCCGGCTTCGCCGGTCTGCTCTGACCCCGCGCCCCTGATCCGCGCTCCTGATCCGCGCCCCGTCCCCGGGACGCGCCGGCCGCCTTTCCCGTGCGCCCGCTGCCTTCCGTTTCCCCGTGTGCCATCCCGCGTGCCGTCCCCGGCACCCGGCCCCGCGCTCCACCGGAGGAGGAACCGCCATGTCCCGCCGCCTGTTCACCTCGGAGTCCGTCACCGAGGGACATCCCGACAAGATGGCCGACCAGATCAGCGACACCGTCCTCGACGCGCTGCTCCGTGAGGACCCGGGCTCCCGGGTCGCCGTGGAGACCCTGATCACCACGGGCCTGGTGCACATCGCCGGCGAGGTCACCACCCGCGCCTACGCGCCGATCGCCCGGCTCGTCCGGGAGAAGGTCCTGGAGATCGGATACGACTCGTCGGCCAAGGGCTTCGACGGCGCCTCCTGCGGTGTCTCGGTGTCCCTCGGGGCGCAGTCCCCCGACATCGCCCGCGGCGTCGACACCGAGGGCAAGGACGGCGACGACCTGGACCGGCAGGGCGCGGGCGACCAGGGCCTGATGTTCGGCTACGCCTGCGACGAGACCCCCGAACTGATGCCGCTGCCCATCGCGCTGGCCCACCGTCTGGCGCGCCGCCTCACCGCCGTCCGCAAGGACGGCCTCGCCCCCTATCTCCGCCCGGACGGCAAGACCCAGGTCACCGTCGAGTACCGGGGCAGCCGCCCCGTGCGCCTGGACACCGTCGTCGTCTCCGCGCAGCACGCGGCCGACGTCTCGCTCGGCTCGCTGCTCGCCCCGGACATCCAGCAGCACGTCGTGGAGGCGGAGTTGAAGCAGCTCGCCGAGGACGGCATCGCGCTCGACACCGACGGCCACCGGCTGCTGGTGAACCCCACCGGCCGGTTCGAGACCGGCGGGCCGATGGGGGACGCGGGGCTGACCGGCCGCAAGATCATCATTGACACCTATGGCGGTATGGCCCGGCACGGTGGCGGTGCGTTCTCGGGGAAGGATCCGTCGAAGGTGGACCGTTCGGCGGCGTACGCGATGCGCTGGGTGGCGAAGAACGTGGTGGCGGCGGGGCTGGCCTCGCGGTGTGAGGTGCAGGTGGCGTACGCCATCGGCAAGGCGGAGCCGGTCGGTCTGTTCGTGGAGACCTTCGGGACCGCGACGGTGGAGGTGGAGCGGATCGAGCAGGCGATCGGTGAGGTGTTCGATCTGCGCCCGGCCGCGATCATCCGCGACCTCGACCTGCTCCGCCCGATCTACGCCCGGACCGCCGCCTACGGCCACTTCGGCCGTGAACTGCCCGAGTTCACCTGGGAGCGCACCGACCGCGTCGACGCGCTGCGCAAGGCCGCCGGGGGTGTGACCGGGCCGGTCCATCGGCCCCCGGCACGCGCGCGGACCACGGACGGGCGGGAGTGAGGATGCGTATCGCGGTAGCGGGTTCCATAGCCACCGACCACCTGATGACCTTTCCCGGAACCTTCGCGGAGCATCTGCTCCCGGAGGAACTCGACAAGATCTCCCTCTCCTTCCTCGTCGACGAACTCGACGTGCGGCGCGGGGGAGTGGCGGCCAACATCGCGCTGGGCCTGGGGCGGCTGGGCCTGTCGCCGGTGCTCGTCGGGGCGGTGGGCGCCGACTTCGCCGACTATGGCGTCTGGCTGAAGGAGAACGGCGTCGACATCGACTCCGTCCGGGTGTCCAGCACCCGCCAGACGGCCCGGTTCGTCTGCCTGACCGACGGAGACGCCAACCAGATCGCCTCCTTCTACGCGGGCGCGATGGCCGACGCCCGGCACATCGACATCACCGAGGTCGTGGCGCGCATGGGCGGAGCGGACCTCGTCCTGGTCTCGCCGGACGACCCGGTGGCCATGCTCCGTCACGCGCGACGGTGCCGGCGGGCGGGCATCCCGTTCGCCGCCGACCCCTCCCAGCAACTCGCCCGCCTCACCGACGCGGAGGTCCGGGATTTCGTCACCGGGGCCGCCTGCCTCTTCACCAACGCCTACGAGGCGGCCCTGCTCCTGCGGCGCACCGGCTGGAGCGAACGGGAGGTACTGGAACGCGTCGGCACCTGGGTCACGACCCGGGGCGGGGACGGGGCGACCGTCACCCGGGCCGGGGAGCGCCCGCTGCACGTCCCGGCGGTACCGGTCGCCGAAACGGCCGACCCGACCGGCGTCGGCGACGCCTTCCGCGCCGGCTTCCTGGCGGGCACCGCCTGGGACTGGCCCGACGAGCGCTCGGCCCAACTGGGCTGCGCCCTGGCGTCCGTGGTGATCGGCACGGTCGGCACCCAGGAGTACGAGCTGTCCGCCGGAGAACTCCTGGGCCGCGTCTCCCGGGCCTACGGCGCCGCCGCGGCGCACGCCATGGAGCGGGCCCTCGGAGGCACGGGATGACGGGACCGGACCCGGGCCCGCCCGGGGCGGCGGCGGACAGGACGGCGCACACGGCACGACGACCGGAGGGACAGACGTGAGCACACTCGGCGAGATTCTCGCGGCGGGCGAACGGACGTACTCCTTCGAGTTCTTCCCGCCCCGGACGGAGACCGGAGAGCGCGCCCTGTGGCACGCCGTCCGCCGGGTCGAGGCCCTGGCACCGACGTTCGTGTCGGTCACCTACGGCGCGGGAGGCTCCTCCCGGGACCGCACGGTGCGGATGACCGAGCGGATCGCGGCCGAGACGACCCTCCGCCCCGTCGCCCATCTCACCGCCGTGGGGCACTCCGCCGCCGAACTGCGCCGGATCATCGGCCAGTACGCGAGTGCGGGGGTCCGCGATGTGCTGGCCCTGCGAGGCGACCCGCCCGGTGACCCGCGCGGCCCCTGGGTCCCGCACCCGCGGGGCTTCCGCCACGCCGGCGAACTGGTGCGCCTGGTACGGGAGCTGGGGGACTTCGGGGTGGGCGTCGCCGCCTTTCCGGAGCGCCACCCGCGGTCCCCGGACTGGGAGAGCGACATCCGGCACTTCACCGCCAAGTGCCGGGCCGGGGCCGATTACGCCATCACCCAGATGTTCTTCCACGTCGAGGACTATCTGCGGCTGCGGGACCGGCTGGCCGCCGCGGGCTGCGCCACCCCCGTCATCCCGGCGATCATGCCGGCCACCGACGTGCGGCAGATCACCCGCTTCGCCGAGCTCAGCGGAGCCGCCTTCCCACCGGACCTCGCGCGGCGCCTGGAGGCGGCCCGGGACGACCCCGCCGAGAGCCGGCGGATCGGTGTGGAGCACGCCACGGAGATGGCCCTCCGGCTGCTGGCGGAGGGAGCACCCGGACTGCACTACATCACGCTCAACCGCTCCACGGCGACGCTGGAGATCCACCGCAATCTGGGCCTCCCGCTCGGCGGTCCGCGGACGGCCCCGGCCGCCGCCTGAGCACCACCGTGCCACCGTGCCCCCATCCGCCCGCCCGTCCTCCCGGAGCAACCGATTCCTTGGAGTCATCGATGAACGACGTCCGCCCTCTCCCCGCGACTCCCGGAGCGGAGGGGAACGATGGCCGGTAACGCACGGTCCGCCGGCGCGTCGGTGACCAGCAGAGCCCTGTCGATACTCGGTGCCTTCGACCCCCTCCACCCCAGCCTGACCCTGTCGGACATCGCACGGCGGACCGGGATCCCCCTCGCGACCGTGCACCGCCTCTCCGGAGAACTGGAAACCTGGGGCGCCCTGAGACGCGGCTACGACGGCCGGTACCGCATCGGCCTGCGGCTGTGGGAACTGGGTTCGCTGTCCCAGGCCCTGACCTCGGCCCGGGAGGTGGCACTGCCCCATCTGCGGAAGCTGTACGAGCGGACGGGCGAGGACAGCTATCTGGCCGTCCCCGACGGCTCCGACGCCGTGTTCGTGGAGTATCTCGGCGGCCGGCGCGCCGGTACGGCCGGGCCGCGGCGCAGACTGCGCCACCCCCTGACCGTGTCGGCCGCCGGCCTCGCCCTGCTCGCCCACCGCGGCGCGGGCGCGTCCGGCCCGCGCACCCGGCTCGCGGACGTACGCCGCCGCGGCTGGGCGCTGACGCGGGACCACGAGGTGCCCGGCCTGCTGGCCCTGGCCATGCCGGTGGTGGCCGTCACCGGCACGGCCGACATGGCCATCGGGCTCTGCGCGCCGACCACGGACCGGCTGGCCCGGTGGCGCGAGGAACTGTCCCTGACCGTGGCCGCCGTACAGCGGGATCTGGCCTGCCGGGACTCCATCGCTCCCGCCGGGACGGTGACGGAGGACGACGGCGCCGACGACTTCACCGCCGGTCTTCCGGGCCTGCCGGAGAGCGGAGGACGCGGGGAACGGATGGCCGTGCGCCTGTCCGTACGGCTGGGAGGCTGACGGCCGGCGGGGGGAACGCACTCCGGCGAACCGGGGGAGGGGGGAGGGAGTAGGGGGAGGGGAAACCCGCCGGTCATTCGGCCGCGTGGCCGTACCGGCCGGCAATCGGGCCGACATCCGCGCACGAGCGCTGGTCGGCGGGTATCACGACGGGGATAGTGGAAGACCCCCGCGGCGGCGCCGGAACGCGCCAACGCGGGCCGCACAGCCCCGTACCCGTGCAGCAGACCAGTGGCCCGACCGGCCCATGACTGGGGGAATCCGCATGACCTCACCCACACCACGGCGCACCCTCCTCGCCGCAGCACTCGCGACGGCGGCGGGCGCCGCGGCGGCCCCCGCCGCGTTCGCCGCACCCGGCGGAGGCCGGGCCCCCGGTGCCCCGGCGGGCCCGGGCACCGCCACCGCCGTCACCAACCCGTCCGACACCACCGCCGGGAGGGGCGTGCCCCGCGTGGACTACCACGGCTGGACCACCGCCCCGGACTGGCGCGGCGGCGCGGCCGAGGGCACCGTCGTCCGCACCGGCCGCAGACCCGGTGTCGCCATCGGCCGCCCGGCCGGCCGCACCGACTACACCGACCCGCACACGCAGCAGACCGCCACCTGGGAGTACGCCACCTGGACCGGCCCGGTGCGCCGGCTCTCCGTCCCGGCGAACGAGGTGGTCCCCTCCTGGAACGCCCACACCCCGGCCGGCACCTGGCTCCAGGTCGAGCTGCGCGGCACCTACACCGACGGGACCGACACCCCCTGGTACGTGATGGGCCGCTGGGCCGCGGGGGACGGCGAGGGCGACATCCGCCGCACCTCCGTCGACGACCAGTCGGACGGCAGGAGCAGCATCTGGACCGACACCTTCTCCGTCAACAGTTCCGCCGGCGACCTCCGTCTCGCCTCGTACCGGCTGCGGCTCACCCTCTACCGCAAGCCGGGCGGCGACCGCACCCCGGTGGTCTGGCGGCTCGGCGCGATGGCCTCCGACATCCCGGACCGCTTCACCGTCCCGGCCTCGGCGCCCGGCGCGGGGGCCGCCCGCGAGCTCGAGGTGCCGCGCTACTCGCAGAACATCCACATCGGCGAGTACCCCGAGTACGACAACGGCGGCGAGGCATGGTGCAGCCCCACCTCGTCCCAGATGGTCATCGAGTACTGGGGCCGCAAGCCGACCAAGAAGCAACTGGCCTGGGTCAACCCGGAGTTCGCCGACCCCCAGGTCTGCCACGCCGCCCGCTACACCTTCGACTACCAGTACGACGGCTGCGGCAACTGGCCCTTCAACGCCGCCTACGCCGCGACGTACCGCGACATGCAGGGCATCGTCACCCGCCTCGGCTCCCTGGGCGACGTCGAGAAGCTGATCGGCGCGGGCATCCCGGTGATAACGTCCCAGTCCTTCCTGGAGTCGGAGCTCGACGGCGCCGGCTACGGCACCGCGGGCCACCTGATGTGCCTCATCGGCTTCACGGAGGACGGCGACGTCATCGCCAACGACCCGGCGAGCGACAGCAACGACGCCGTGCGCCACGTCTACAAGCGCCGCCAGTTCGAGAACATCTGGCTGCGCACCAAGCGCTACAACGCCTCCGGCAAGGAGGCGAGCGGCACGGGCGGTATCTGCTACCTCTACTGGCCGGCCCGCCCCACGGCCGTCCAGCGCCGGACCCTGGCCGCGCTCGGCATCTGCTGAGCCGCTGCCGAGCGGGCCGCCGCGGGGCCGCCGCCGGGCCGCCGCCGGACCGGAGGGCCCGGCGGCGGCCCCGCGCCGGCATCCCCGCGCGTGACCGCCCGTCCGGCGGCCGGGGTCAGCGCCCGGTGGACCCGTCGATCTGCTCGCGGAGGATGTCGGCGTGGCCCGCGTGCCGGCCGGTCTCCTCGATCATGTGCACCAGAACCCACCGCATCGACGGCGCCGGCCCCCGCCGCCGCGGGGGCCGGGGCGCGGGGCGGGTCAGGTCCGTACAGGCTTCGATGACCTCGTTGGCCCGTGCGATGGCCTCCCGGTAGCCGGCGAGCACACCGCCGGCGGTCTCCCCGGGGGACGGCCTCATGGTCCCCGCCCAGTCCCCGGGCTCCTCGCCCAGGAAGTGGAACCGCTCGACGCACGCCAGATGCTTGACCAGGCCCAGGAGGCTCGTTCCCGAGTCCACCCCGGCGGTCCGGACCTGCGGTTCCGGTACCCCCGCCGCCTTGTCCGCGACCGAGCGCCGCAGATATTCGAGGAAGCCGAGAAGGACGGCCTTCTCGTCGTCGCCGGTTCGCGGAGGTCCGGTGTCCCGCGTCCGCGCCGTGGCTTCCGGTGGGTGATCGAGTGGCATCGCGTTCCTCCGCTGCGGGGCGTGTCGTGTGGTCGGGCGCCCGCTCATCCGCCGGTCCGCCGGAGAACGAGGACGTGGTCGGTGACGGTCGCCGTCTCGCCGGAGGGGCCGGCCGCCCGGCGCCGCGGCCTGTCCGCGCGCAGGACGGGCCACTGCCCGGGGTCGAGATCCAGCTCGGCGGCGATCTCGGCGGGGGCGGGGTGGTGGACGCCGGGGTCCCGGTTCCAGGACCAGGGCGCGGTGGAGCCGTGGTCGACGATCACCAGGAGCCCCCCGGGCCGCAGGGCCCGTGCTGCCGTGCGCAGGATCCGGCTGCGGGGCAGCGGGAACGGGGTGTGGAGGTACTGCGCGGAGACGAGGTCGAACCGCCCGTCCGGAAAGCTCCGGGCCAGATCGTGCCGTTCGGCGGTGACCCGTTCCCCGACGCCCAGTTCACGGGCGCGCTCGCGTACCCGTTCGACGGCGGTGGCGGAGACGTCCACGGCGGTGACCTGCCAGCCGTGCCGGGCGAGCCAGAGGGCGTCGCCGCCCGCACCGCAGCCCAGGTCCAGCGCGGCTCCGGGGCGCAGGGGCCCGGCGGTCTCGGCGAGCAGGGGGTTCACGCGCCCGCCCCCGCCGCTCCGGGTGGCGTAGTGCCGCTCCCAGAACAACTCGGCCTCGTTGCCCGCGGGGTCAGCGGGGTCTGCGGGGCCCTCGGGGCCCGTGGGATCGGCGGGGTCATGGCTTTGGGTGGCGTCCATGCGCGGTGGCTCCTTCTTCTCGGTTCTTCTCGGGTGGGCGCGCCGTGCCGTGGGACCGGGGCCGCGGTACCGGCGGGGTGTCCTTTCCCCGCCGTGACGGCCGTGGTGTGACGGCCGTGGTCACCGGACTGCCCGGTCGCCGAAGAACGCCAGCAGTTCGGCGGTGACGAAGGCGGGGTTCTCCTCCGCCAGCCAGTGGCCCGCTCCGGGCACCTCGACGGCCCGCGTGATGCGGGACATGCGGGGCTCGGCGGTGGACCGGGTGAACTCGAGCAGGCCCTCGGCGGTCATGAGCATCGTCGGCACGGAGACCGGTGCGGCGGCGGTGTTGTCGCGCTCGTCCCGGTCCAGCGTCCGGTAGAGCTCGAACCCGCCGCTCAGGACCCGCGGCCGGCGGTAGGTGCGGGCGAACTCGTCGACCTGCTCGTCGGTGAAGGGGGACTCCGCGCCGGGCCCGCCGAAGCTCGTCCCGCCGTGGGCGACGTACGGATAGAACAGTTCGAGGTACTCGCGCACGTCGTCGGCCACGAGCGTCTCCGGGAACGCCTCCTGGTCGTGGAAGGCGACGTGCCAGCTCAGCGACCGGTACCGGTCGGCGCTGAGTCCGGGGCCCGGAAGGGGATAGTCCAGATGGGCATACCGGGCGACCTCGTCCGGGTACTGCGCGGCGTACTGGAAACCGACGCCCGCGCCGAAGTCGTGCCCGACGAGATGGATGTCGCGCAGGCCCAGGTCGCCGGCGACCAGGCCGTGCACGTACCGCGCGAGGGTGGCCTTGTCGTAGCCGGAAGGCGCTCCTCTGCTGTCACCGAGGCCCGGCAGGTCCAGCGCGTACACCGTGTACCGCTCGGCGAGCGCCGGCATGATGCCGCGCCATGCGTACCAGGACTGCGGCCAGCCGTGCAGCAGGACGAGCGGCTCGCCGGTTCCGCCGGTGACGTAGTGCATGCGCACCCCGTCGACGAGGGCGAACTCATGGCGGAACAGGCGGTTGAACTCGGCGTCGTCGCGGGTGGCGGAGTCGAAGGACGCGGTACCGGCCGCGGCGGCCGGACGGTGTGGTGCCTCGTCCCGCGTCTGTCCGGCGCCCGTCGCACACGCGGACGTCAGGACGAGAACGGCCGCGGCCATGGCCGCGCCCCGCCTCCACCGTGACCCGGCCGGTCGGCTGACGGCTGTTCCGCTCCCGTGAGCTGTTGTGGCATGCGTTGTCATGCGGCCTCACCTCCGCGGGCAGCATCTCCACCCCGGTTACGGACTTGCAAGAAAAGTTGCGGATCCGCACGATGGTGGGATGAGCCGAACGGGAGAGGACGTCCTGGCGGGGGTCGGGCCGCGGCTGCGCGCCCTGCGCAGGGCGCGGGGTGCGACGCTGAAGGACCTGGCCACCGAGACGGGCCTGACGCCGAGCACGCTGTCCCGGCTCGAGAACGGCAGACTCCGCCCCACGCTGGAGCAGTTGCTGCCCCTGGCGCGGGCGCACGGCGTTCCGCTCGACGACCTCGTCGCGGCACCGCCGACCGGGGACCCGCGCATCCACCTGCGGCCGGTGCGGCGTTCCGGGCTGGTCCTGGTGCCGCTCACCAGGCGGGCCGGGGGCGTCCAGGCGTACAAGGTGATCTACCCGCCCGCGGGCCGGGCGCCCACCATGAATCTGCAGACCCACGAGGGATACGAGTGGTTCTACGTCCTGGGGGGACAGGTCCGGCTCGTGCTCGGCGAGCAGGAGTTCCGCCTCGGGCCGGGGGAAGCGGCCGAGTTCGACACCCGGGTGCCGCACTGGATCGGCAGCGCCGGCGGCGAGCCCGCGGAACTGCTCACCCTGTTCGGCCCGCAGGGCGAACGCGCCCATGTGCCGGCGCCCGGCGCATGACCCGCCGGACAGGGCGCACTCACCCGGCCTCGGCCGGGCACCCGTACCGGCGCGCTCCGGAGCCGTGATCCCCCCGCCATGACCGGCCCCGCGGAACGGGTCCCCCCGGCGAAGCCACTGCCGCAGGGCACGCTCGCCGTCCGGGCCCGGACAGCCATGCGGGGACGAAACGGCGGGACGAGGCGACCGTGCCCGTGCGCCCGCCGCCCGCAGCGCGCCCCGTCCCCCGGATGGCGCAGCGCCGGAGCGGTGCGGGGGGACGGGCGGCGGAGGGCACCGCCGACCCGTGCCCGGGGCGTGGCAGGGTGGCCGTCATGGACGGCTATGGATGGGAACTGGCGCTGGTCGCCGCGCTGATCGTGCTGAACGCCCTGTTCGCGGGCAGCGAGATCGCCCTCATCTCGCTGCGGGAGAGCCGGCTCAGGCGTCTGCGGCGCGGTGGCGGCGCGAACGCGGCCCGCCTGGTGCGGCTGGCCGAGGACCCGAACCGGTATCTGGCCACGATCCAGGTCGGGATCACCCTGGCCGGGTTCCTCGCGTCGGCGACGGCGGCGGTGTCCCTGGCCGAGCCGGTGGTGCCCCGGCTGTCGTTCCTCGGGGCGGCGGCCGAACCGGTGGCGATCGCCCTGGTGACGCTGGTGCTGACGTTCGTGACGCTGGTGGCCGGGGAGCTGGCGCCGAAGCGGCTGGCCATGCAGTTCGCCGAACGGTGGGCGCTGCTGGCCGCCACCCCGCTGACGGTGCTCTCCACCGCGTCCCGGCCGGTGATCTGGGCCCTGGGCCGGTCCACCAACGCCCTCGTCCGGCTGCTGGGCGGGAATCCGCGGGCGGGGCAGGAACCCCCGACTCCGGAGGAGCTCAAGGACATGGTGGTCGGCCAGCGCGGGCTGACGGCCCAGCAGCGCAGGATTCTCGCCAACGCGCTGGAACTCCACGAGCGCATCCTGCGGGACGTGCTGGTGCCGCGCCGTTCGGTGTTCACCATCGCCGCGTCGCTGCCCGCGGGGGAGGCGCGCGCCGAGTTGGCGGGTGCCGGGCACTCCAGGGCCCCGGTGGTCCGGGCCGGGCATTTCGAGGACGTGATCGGTGTGGTGCGCCTCAGGGATCTGACGACGAGCGATGACGCCGTCCCCGTCGCCGAGGTGGCACGGCCGGCCGTGGTGTTCTCCGACTTCACCAAGGTGTCCGAGGCGCTGCGGCGGTTCCGGGCGGACCGCCAGCAGTTCGCCCTGGTCGTCGACGAGTACGGGTCGGTCGAGGGCATCGTCACGATCGAGGACCTGCTGGAGGAGATCGTCGGGGAGATCTACGACGAGACGGACCGCGACGTGCTGTCCGTGCGGCCGCAGCCGGACGGCTCCCTGCTTCTGCCGGGGTCCTTCCCCGTCCACGACCTGCCCGACATCGGGGTCGAGGTGGGTGCCCCGGCGGCACGGGGGCGGTTCACCACGATCGCCGGTCTCGTCCTGGACCGGCTCGGCCGCATCCCGGAGACGCCGGGGGAGCGGATCCCCCTGGGCGCCTGGGAGGTGGAGGTCACCGAGGTGGATCACCACGCGGTCACCGGCGTCCGGCTCCACCCCCGGGCCGCCGCCGACCGGGAGAGCGAGGACCGGGAGGGCGGAAACCGGGAGGGCGGGGGCGGGGCCGCGAACGGGGCCGGGGGCGGGGCCTGAGCCGTGGACGGTCGAGGGGGCCGGGCTCAGCCCCGGGCGGCGCCGTCCTGCTGGGGCGGGATGCCGTTCGGCGTGCCGTTGCCGGAGGGCCGCTGCTCCCGGCCGAAGGCGGCGGCCTGGAGTTCGTACAGCTCGCGGAAGTGGCCGCCGGGCCGGGTCAGCAGCTCGGCCGGCGGGCCGGATTCGATCAGACGGCCCTCGTGGAGGACGTGGACGAGGTCGGCGTGGCGGACCGAGGCCATGCGGTGGGTGATGAGCACGATCGTCTGCCCGGCGTCGGCGAGTTGGCGGATCTGCCGGAAGACCCGCTCCTCGGCCTTGGCGTCCAGGGCGGCCGTGGGTTCGTCCACGACGAGGATCTCGCCGTCCCGGTACCGGGCGCGGGCGATGCCCAGGCGCTGCCACTGGCCGCCGGAGAGCTGGTGGCCGCCCTTGAAGGTGCGGGAGAGCAGGGTGTCCCAGCGGCGGGGGAGTTCGTCGACGAAGTCGACCCCGGCGTGCTCGGCGGCCTCGGCCAGCCGCCGTTCGCACAGCGGCACCGAGGTGTCGGAGATGGCGACGTTGACGCGGGCGGTCATCGGCCAGCGGTAGTGGTCCTGGGCGACCACCGCGAAGCGTTCGAAGACGGCCTGCCGGTCGGCGTCGGCCGCGTCCACGCCGTCCCACAGGATGCGCCCCCGCTGCGGCGCGTAGAGCCCGCACAACAGCTTGACCAGGGTGGACTTGCCGGAGCCGTTCTCGCCGACCAGGGCGACGACGCCGCCCAGCGGGATGGCCAGGCCGACCTCGCGCAGAACGGGGGTGTCCTCGCAGCCCGGGTAGGCGAAGGTCACGTCCTCCAGCCGGATCTCCCGCACCCGGGCGGGCAGTTGCCGTCCGCCGACGGGGATCTGGCGGTCGGCGGACTCCTTCAGCAGCCGGTTCAGGTCGGCGACGTGCATCGACTCCTCGTGCAGGTAGTTGACGCGCCGGATCAGCCCGTCGAGGGCGCCGGTGCCGGTGCGGATCGCCATGACCGCGGCCCCGGCGCCGGCCAGGGCCATGGCACCGGTCCACAGCAGCGCGCCCAGCAGCAGATACGTGGCGAGGGTGACCAGCCCGGTGAGGGCCGAGGCCAGCAGGCCCGTACGGGCGGCCAGCCGGGCCAGCCGGGTCTGCTCCTCCTCCGCGGCCCGCGACATGCCCCGGAAGTGCTCCAGGATGAACGGGCCCGCGCCGTGCACCCGGACCTCCGCCGCCGCGTCCGTGTCCGTCAGCAGCTGGGAGAGCATCGAGGAGGCCCGTACGTGCTGGAGCCAGCGGTGGAACGACCGGTACCGGCGGCGCGCGACCGTCAGCGAGGCCCAGGCGCTCGGCACCACCATCACCACCAGCATCGGCAGCAGCACCGGATGCAGGACGGTCAGCACCCCGGCCGCCGCGACGAGCGACAGCAGACCGGAGATGACGGCCACGCAGTGCCCGACCATCCGCCGCGCCGAGTCGGCGCCGAACTGGGCCGACTGCAGCAGCCGGTGGAACTCCTCGTCCTCCATGGCCGCCATCTCGACCCGGTACGCCCGCTCCAGGTACATCTCCCGCGCCAGCCGCTCCACCCGCGGCTCCAGCGGCCCGGTGAACCGGATCGACGCGGCCGAGCACAGCGCCCCCACGGCGGCGGCCCCCGCGACGAAGAGCACCACGGGGAGCGACTCCCGCAGCCGGCCGTCCAGGGAACCCGGTCCGAGCAGCACCGCGAGCAGCGCGTTGACCCCGAGCAGGCCCACGGCCTGCGCCACCCCCCGGCCGATCTCGGCGACCGCGACCGCCGCGGTGGCCCCCCGCCCGGCCTGCCAGGACAGCCGCACGGCCATCCCCATCAGCCGGGGGAGCGTGGCCGCCATGGTGCGCAGCGTGAGGGCGTACCGGGTCTCCTCGTACGAGGCCCAGCTCGTGTCGTACACCAGCCGCCCGCCGAACAGCAGCCGCTCACTCTCCGAGACGCCGCCGCCGGCGGACCCGGCGCCGCCGTCCGGGCTCCCGTCGGGTTTCGCGGCCTGCTCGCCGCCCGGCCCCTGGTTCTCCGACGAGCCGGTCCGTGCCGATGCCGTCATCCCATCCCCCTCGTGTGGTCGGTCCCGCCCTGCCGGGCTCCGGTGGCGGCCGCGGGGCGCACACCGTCCGGCTGTGGACGCGCAATCAAACGGATGCTCGGTCCAACGGACAGGAGGGGCCGTACGTAACGGGCCGGACCCGGCGGAGGTGCCGCGTCTGTCGCGAAATGCCCTCGCCCGGCCGCCCAGCCGGTTGATCGTCCACAAGCACAGGCCCGTGACGTGCCGGACCCGGACCCGGACCCGGACCCGGGCTCCGGCGTGACGGAGACCTCTTGTGCAACTAGTTGCACAAGCGCCCGGAGTCCTCTACAAAGGGCGTACCACCCGCGCGCGAGGAGACGACGGATGACCGCGTACCCCCACCTGCTGAGCCCGCTCGACCTGGGCTTCACCACCCTGCCCAACCGTGTGCTGATGGGCTCGATGCACGTCGGGCTCGAAGAGGCCGAACGCGGCTTCGAGCGCATGGCTGCCTTCTACGCGGCGCGGGCGCGCGGCGGTGTCGGGCTCATCGTCACCGGCGGCATCTCCCCGGACGACCGCGGCCGGCCGTACGAGGGCGGCGCCAAGCTCACCACGGAGGCGGAGGCCGAGCAGCACCGGGTGGTCACCGAGGCCGTGCACCGCGAGGGCGGCCGGATCGCGATGCAGATCCTGCACTTCGGGCGGTACGCCTACCACCAGGACCTCGTCGCGCCCAGCGCCATCCGCGCCCCCATCAACGCGAACGTCCCGCGCGCCCTCACCGAGGACGAGATCGAGGAGACCATCGAGTCCTTCGTCCGCGCCGCCGGGCTGGCCCGGTCGGCCGGTTACGACGGCGTCGAGATCATGGGCTCCGAGGGCTACCTGATCAACGAGTTCATCGTCTCGGCGACCAACCACCGCACCGACCGCTGGGGCGGCTCGTACGAGAACCGGATGCGCTTCCCCGTCGAGATCGTCCGCCGGGTCCGGGAGCGCGTCGGCCCCGACTTCATCCTGATCTACCGGCTCTCCATGCTCGACCTCGTCCCCGGCGGCTCCACGCTGGACGAGGTGATCACCCTCGCCCGGGCGGTCGAGGCGGCGGGCGCGACGATCATCAACACCGGCATCGGCTGGCACGAGGCCCGCGTCCCCACCATCGCCACCTCCGTGCCGCGCGGCGCGTACAGCTGGGTCACCGAGAAGGTGATGGGCGCGGTCTCCGTCCCGCTGGTCACGACCAACCGCATCAACACGCCCGAGGTCGGCGAGCGGCTCCTCGCCGAGGGCCGCGCCGACATGGTGTCGCTGGCCCGGCCGTTCCTCGCCGACCCCGACTTCGTGGCCAAGGCCCGCGCGGGCCGTCCCGAGACGATCAACACCTGCATCGGCTGCAACCAGGCCTGCCTCGACCACACCTTCAGCCTCAAGATCACCTCCTGCCTGGTGAACCCGCGGGCCTGCCACGAGACCGAACTCGTGCTCACCCCCACCCGGCGCGGCAAGCGCGTGGCCGTGATCGGCGCCGGTCCCGCGGGCCTCGCCCTGGCCGTGTCGGCCGCCGAGCGCGGCCACACCGTCACCCTCTTCGACGCGGCCGACGAGATCGGCGGCCAGCTCAACCTGGCCCGCCGCATCCCCGGCAAGGAGGAGTTCGACGAGACCCTGCGCTACTTCCGCGTCCAGCTGGAGGAGCACGGCGTGGACGTCCGCCTCGGTACCCGGATCGAGGCCGGGGACCCGGCGCTCGCCGCGTACGACGAGATCGTCGTCGCCACCGGCGTCACCCCCCGCACCCCGGACATCCCGGGCATCGACCACCCCAAGGTCGTCAGCTACCTCGACGTGCTCCGCGACAGCGCGCCGGTCGGGGACCGCGTCGCGGTCATCGGCGCGGGCGGCATCGGCTTCGACGTCGCCGAATACCTCACCGACGGCGGCGAGAAGACGAGCCTCGACCCCGACGCCTACTTCCGCCAGTGGGGCGTCGACACCGACTACCGCGAGCCGGGCGGCCTCCGCACCCCCGAACGCCCCCGGCCGCCGCGCACCGTGCACCTGCTCCAGCGCAAGACCGGCAAGGTCGGCGCCACCCTCGGCACCACCACCGGCTGGATCCACCGCGCCGAGCTCAAGCACCGCGGCGTGACGACGGTGGCGGGAGCGGCGTACGACCGCATCGACGACGAGGGCCTGCACATCACGGTCGACGGCACCGCGAGCGTCGTCCCCGTCGACACGGTCGTCCTGTGCGCCGGCCAGGAACCGAACCGCGGCCTGTACGAGGAACTGCGCGCCGCGGGCCGCCCGGTGCACCTCATCGGCGGCGCGGACGTCGCCGCCGAACTCGACGCCAAGCGGGCCATCCTCCAGGGCACGGAACTCGCCGCCGCGCTGTGAGACGCGGACGCGCCGCACGCCGCGGACCGGGGGCGCGGGCCACCGGTCCGCGGCCCCGGCTCCGGCCGCGGGCCGCGGCGTGCGGGGCCCCGGACCGGCCGGTCAGCCGCCGGAGGGGACGGAGGACGGCGGGGCGGCCGCCCGCGAGACCGTACCTAGGATGCCCGTATGTCCCTGCCGCACGCGATCCTCACCGCCCTGCTGGAGAAGCCCTCCTCGGGCCTCGAACTGGCCCGCCGCTTCGACCGGTCCATCGGCTACTTCTGGTCGGCGACGCACCAGCAGATCTACCGCGAGCTGGGACGCCTGGAGGAGAAGGCCCTGATCCGGGCCCTGCCGTCGGACCGCCCCGCGCAGGGCAAGCGCAAGGAGTACGCGGTGCTGCCCGCCGGCCGCGCCGAACTGACCGCATGGGTGGCCCGCAGGGAGGACCCCAAGCAGATCCGCGACCCGCTGCTGCTGCGCATGCGCGCGGCGGCGGTGGTGGGGACGGCCGGCCTGGAAGCCGAACTGGAACGCCATCTGGAGCTGCACCGGCGCCAGTTGGCCGAGTACGAGGACATCGAACGCCGCGACTTCGGCGAGGCACCGGCGGACGAGCCGGACCGGCTGCGGCACCTCGTCCTCCAGGCCGGCATCGACCAGGAGACCTTCTGGATCGGCTGGCTGACCAAGGCCCTGGCGGGCCTCCGCACGACCTGAGCACCCCCGGGCCCGCCCCACGCGGCGCCACCGGGGGAGCCCCAAGCACGCCCGGGGCAACCGCGGGCACGCCGCCCGGGGACGACGCCCGCCGCCATCGGGGCGACGGCGCGCATCGCGAGAGGAACGAGGAGAAGCCATGTCCGCTCAGAGCACTCAGACCACTCAGACCATTCAGACCCAGAAGCGTTTCCGCGCGGCCGCGGAGCAGCGGGACCTCGCCACCCTGGAGGAGCTGTTCGCCCCCGATGCCCGCCTCTACAGCCCGGTGAAGTTCCGCCCCTTCGAGGGCCGGCCCATGATCATGGGCGTGCTGGGCGTCCTGATGCGCGTCTTCGAGGACTTCCGCTACGTCGGCGAGTTCACCGGCACCTCCGAGCGGAACGCCACCGGTGAGGAAGCCGACTCGGCCGTCCTGATCTTCCGGGCGACCGTGGACGGCAAGGAGATCCACGGCATGGACCTCTTCACCTTCGACGAGGCCGGCCTGATCACGGAACTCACGGTCATGGTCCGCCCGCACTCCGCCGTCGTCACCCTCGGCCAAGCGGTCCTGGCGGGCCTGGCGGAGGACGGCCTGGCCCCGGCGCCCGGCGCCTGACACCGCCCCGCGCCGCACGGGGGCCGGGGGACGGGCCCGCGTGGCGAGGAAGCGCTGGACGAGCAGATGCTGACAGGGGGTTGCGCGGGTGCATCTGCGTGCTTCGACCATCCGGGGCACACGGGGAAGCCCTTGCCGCGCGGCTTCCATCGCGGCAAGGGCTTCTGCCCGCGTGCGTCACGCGCCGATCAGAGAGACCGCTCGGCGGCGAGACCGACGAAGCCCGCCCAGGCATCGCGCGGCACCGTCAGAACGGGCCCGGCCACATCCTTCGAGTCACGGATGTGGACGTCGCTTCCGGCCGCAGCCACCTCCAGGCACTCCCCGCCCTCTGCCCCGCTGTAGCTGCTCTTGAACCAGGCGAGTTCCGACGAGGCGACCGAATTCTCGGCTATGTTCATGTCTCTCTCAGCAACCTCTCGATGAATGTCCGGGTTTCTCGGGGATCGAGCGCCTGCGACCGGATGATTCCATAACGGGCGGCGACGGTACGGACCTCTTCACCCTGCGTCAGCAAGGTGCTCCGGCCTTGAACTTCCAGGTATGCCACCTGGACACCACCCCGGCGTGTGATGACCGTGAACGGACCATCCACGCCCGCGTTGTCCTCCCGGTCGATCGGCATGACCTGGACTTCCACGTTCCTCTTCTCCCCGATGTGGAGCACTCGTTCGAGCACGCCCCGAAGGACGTGCTTCCCACCGAACGGCCTTCGTAGTACGGCCTCGTCAATGACAAAACTCATCAAGGGAGCCGGCCACCGATCCAGAATCGTCTGGCGTGCAGCGCGTGCGGCGACGCGTCGTTCGATGATTTCCTCGTCCAGCAGCGGGCGACGCATCGCAAGTAGTGCCCGCGTGTACTCCTCGGTCTGCAAGAGCCCGGGCACAGCTTGGACGGCGTACAACCAGAGCTCAACAGCCTCCGCCTCCAGCCGTGCCGCGTCGCGGAAGAAGGCCGGGTACTGCGCACGCTGCACCTCGTCCTTGAGGGCGGTGAGCAGCCCGCCCGTCCCCAGTACCTCGTCCGCCCGCTCGATGAATTTCCCGGGCGGGATGCGCCTGCCCTGCTCGAAGGAGGCGATGGCCGAGGACGAATAGCTCAGCCGCGCCCCGAACTCCGGCCGTTCCAGCCCCGCCCGCGTGCGCAGCAGTTTCAACTGCCGCCCGAACGCGGTGACGATGCCCGTCCCCGAATCCCGCCCCGGCCGTGGCCCGTCGTCGTTCCGCGCATCCAGCGCGTGAGGCGCCTCGTCCTCTGCGGCCTCGTCCCACCCGTCTCCGCCCTCTGGCGTGTTCGGTTGCTCCACTGTCCCCAACTCCTTTCCCCTGCACGGAAGAACGGGCGGGCGGTGCGCCGGTCACGGCGTGCCTTGCGTACGGCGGTGCTCCGGGCGCGTACAGAATCCGGGGTGAGCGGCGACTCGGCCGCTGCTCACGGCCCGACCGGGAGTTCTGGACGACCGTGCGGCGCGGGAGTTGAGACAGAAGAGCGCTGCGGCGCCGCACACCCCACCGCGGTGTCAGTCGTCAGAGCCTCCGCCCCCGCCCAGGCTCGAACGCCGGCCCGAACGCCCCAGCAGGCTGACCATCTGGGCCACCGCCAAGGTCACTCCGGAAACCGCGCGCACCCAGCGCGGGCCGCCCCGCGCCGCCCACACGACGCAGACGCATCCTCCGGCGACGAGCACGAGAAACCCGGCCAGGACGAGTACGGCCATGTCCGTCCCCCTGTTCTGTTGCGGTCGGCGCGATGCGGCAGCCCGGCGTGGTCGTCGCCGGACCGGTTCCCCGCTGCGGCCCCCGGCGCCGTATCGGAGGCCGCAACACAAGATCAGGCCCCCGGAACCGTATGGCCGCCCGGCATGCGGTGGCTACACCGGCCGCTGGGCGGCGCGGCCGTGGTCCAACGTCCTCGGGCTCGTCGCGCCCGGTACACGCGTGCCCATGGTGGGGGAGCGCCGTCTGCCTCGGGTGCACCGGCGCACGGGCCGGGGTACGGGTGCGCGCGTGCGCCGCTCCCTCGCGCACCGGTCCTCCGTACGGCGCGTACCGGTGGGGTGCCGCGCCCGTACAACCCTCGGGTGACAGTGCGCCACCTCTGGTCAACGCGGCGTGGGAACGGCAGGGTTCGGGGACGTGGCCAACGACCTCCGCCTCCCCCCATGCCCCGCTCGACTCCCGTTCCCCGTACGGCACTTCGGGGCGCGTCCGCCCGCCACCCCCGCGGCCGGGAAGCGCCCCGGGGAGCCCGCCCGGCGCCGTGCGCTGACGTTCGCGCCGCACGGGGTGGCCGTGGACGGCGGGCCCCTGCCGGGCGCGTCCGTGGCCTGCGTCTACTGGTCGGAGGCCACCGCCGAGGGCCCGGTGAACGGCCGCACCGTCGCCGTGCGGCTCGGCGGCTACGCGGCGCCCACCCGCCGTCTCGCCCTCCGCTGGCTCCGCTCCCAGGCACACCGGATCGCCGACGGGCTCGACCCCGACCCGGCCGAGCCGTGGGCCGGTGAGGGCGTCCTCTGCCCCGTACCGGAGCGGTACGCCGACGCGCCGTCCGAGTTGCGCCGCTGGGCCGCCGACGACCTGCGGCAGCAGGCGGCCGCCCTCCGGCTCGCCGAGGGCCTGCCGTTCCGGCTCACCGCCGCCGACCACACGGGGCGCTACTCGCTCCTGGCCCGCCCCGTGGCCGTCACGGCACTGCCGCGCGTCGCCGCCGCCCCGGGGCCGGCTGCGGCGTAGCGGGCGCGCCTCCGGAGGTGTCTCCTTGCCGGAGCCGCCCGCGGCGGTGCCGGCACCCCGGATCGGCGTTCGGATTCGCGGCCGGCGGGCCGCAGGGCACGGCGAGTTGGCAGGCCGGAGGGCACGGCGGGTCGGCAGGCCGGCCGGGCGGCCGGCGGGCGGTGAGTCCGGAAGGCGTGTGGTCCGGGCAGGCCCGAGGAGTGGGTCCGGCGGGCATGCGGACCGGCAGGCACGCGGACCGGGATCAGTGCCCGATGTCCCGGTCACCCGCCTCCACCAGTCCGCTCTCGTACGCGAAGATGACGATCTGCACCCGGTCGCGCAGGCCGAGCTTGCCGAGGATGCTCGACACATGTGACTTGACGGTGGCGGGGCCGATGAAGAGCTGGGCGGCGATCTCCGCGTTGCTCGCGCCCCGGGCGGCGGCGACCACGATCTCGCGCTCGCGCTCGGTGAGCCGTTCCAGGCGGCCCGCCACCGCGGTGTTGACGCGGCGCTCCGCGAACCGGTCGACCAGGCGCCGGGTGATCGAGGGGGCCAGCAGCGCTCCGCCCCCGGCCACGGTGCGTACGGCGGTGGCGAGTTGCTCGGGCGGGATGTCCTTGAGCACGAAGGCGCTGGCACCGGCGCGCAGCGCCTCGTACACGTACTCGTCCGGGTCGAAGGTGGTCAGGATCAGCACCCGGACGTCCCAGTCCGCGTCCCGCAGGATCCGGGAGGTGGCCTCGATGCCGTCCATGCCCGGCATGCGGATGTCCATGAGGACCACGTCCGGACGGTGCCTGCTCACCGCCTCGACGGCCTCGAGTCCCGTCCCGGCCTCGGCCAGGACCCGGATGTCGTCATGGACCCGCAGAATCATGGCGAATCCCCGGCGGACCAGCGCCTGGTCGTCGACGACGACGACACCGATGCTCACGCGGGCTCCCCTCCCGTGGGCAGACGGGCCGTCAGCCGGAATCCGCCGCCGGGACGCGGCCCCGCGTCGAGGCTTCCGCCGAGGAGGAGCGCTCTCTCCCGCATGCCGACGATCCCGTGGCCCGCCACACCGCCGTGAGGCCCGGCTGCCGACACGGACGGGACGGCGGCACCACGGCCGTCATCGACCACTTCTATGGTCAGGTCGCCGCCGTCCCTGCGCAGCCGCACCTCGGCGCGGGTCCGCGGCCCGCTGTGTTTGAGCACGTTGGTCAGCGCCTCCTGGACGATGCGGTACGCCGACAGCTCCACCCGGGCCGGGAGAGCGGCCCCGGCACCGCCGCCGGCCGGGACGACCGAGACGTCCAGCCCCGCCTCGCGCACCTGCTCGACGAGCCGGGGGAGGTCGTCCAGCCGGGGCTGCGGGCCCAGCCGGTCGCGGTCCGCCTCCGGCCGCAGCACTCCCAGCAGGTGACGCAGCTCGTCCAGCGCCTGGCGCCCGGCTTCCTCCACCGCCGCCATCGCCTCGCGGGCCTCCTCGGGATCGTGGGCGGCCACCATCCGGGCCGCACCCGCCTGCACCGTCATCATGCTCACCCGGTGCGCGACCACGTCGTGCAGTTCGCGGGCGATGTGGCTGCGCTCCTCGGTGACGATCCGGCGCGCCTCGGCGGCCTGCTCGTAACGGAGCTGGACGGCGCGCTCCGCCCGCAGCCGCAGGCGCCTGCCGATGTACCAGGCACCGGCCATGACCAGGACGCCGAAGCCGATGTCCCCCCAGGGGACGGAGTCCAGCAGGCCGTCGGCCACCAGCGCGGCGAGGGCCGCGGCGACGGCGAGCCGGTTCCCCCGGGTGGCACCCGCGTACTTCCCCACGCCGTACAGGGCGACGACCACCATCCCGCCCATGGTGGCGTAGCTGCTCCCCAGCGTCGGGGCCCAGGCGGCGAGCACCACCACCAGCACCGCGGCCGGTTCGCGGCGGCGCCGGCAGAGCGCCGCGCCGGCCACGGCGTACAGCAGCAGGACGGGGAGGGGGACGTCGGTGACCGGGCGGAGGGCGAGCGTGCCGCCCGGCGCCTCCTCCACGAACACCGTCAGCAGGAACATGACGGCCGCGAGCACGGCGTCCGCGGTGCGCGGCCGGCGGGTGAAGGGCCCGCGGAACCCGCTCGGTACGCCGGGGAGGGGTACGCCGGGGAGCGGAACACCGGAAGGCAGCGCCGTACGGTTCATCATCGCTCCCGGGGAGGCTTCGGTGCCCCGGCGAGCCGTCGGGATCCACCGGGCACACCATCGTAGGACCAGGTCGGAGACGCGGTCACCCGCCCGTGGGCGGGTGCCTCCTCCGTCGCGCGGGGGAGGCGCCGCCCCGGTCCCCCCGCCCCGCGGGGGAGGGGCGAACCCGTCCGGCGGCAGGGGACAGCCGGGGGCCGGGCGCCGACGATGGAACCGCCTCACGGCTCCTGCCCCCGCCGCACCGAAGAGAGACGGCGGGCGGCAGTCATCTCACGGGAGCACACACCTTCATGAACCGATTCACGCGCCGCATCGGCGGCGCGAGCGCCCGCCGGCCCCGGGCCACGATCGCCGCCTGGGCGGTGGCCCTCCTCCTCGTGCTGCCGCTCGCCGGCATGTTCGGCGGGGCGTTCGCCGACGACCTCGTCGCTCCCGGCAGCCGGAGCGAGAAGGCGATGGAACTGCTCGAGGAGCGCTTCCCGGAAGCGTCCGGCGGCAGCGCCATGGTGGTTTTCGCCGCGCCGGAGGGGGACCGGCTGCAGCGGCACCGGGACGCCGTCGACGCCGCGGTCGTCCGGATCGCCGACGTGGAGCACGTCGCCTCGGCGGCCGGCCCCTTCACCGGCGGTGCGCTCTCGCCCGACGGACGCATCGGCTTCGCCCGGATCACGTTCGACGTGCCCGTGATGGACGTGGACCCCGGGCAGATCGAGGCCATGGCCGACGCGATCGAGCCCGCACGCGGTGCGGGTCTCGTCGCCGAACTGGGCGGTGACGCCGTCTTCCTCAACGCCGAGACGGAGACCTCGGGCGCGGAGGCGGCGGGCCTGCTGGCCGCACTGGTCATCCTGGTGGTGGCGTTCGGCACGGTCGTGGCCGCCCTGGTGCCGGTCGCGCTCGCCCTGGTGGCCGTCGCCGCGGGCCTCGGCAGCGTCCTGCTGCTGGCCAACGCGATGGACGTCTCCACCGCCGCCCCCACGATCGGCGCGATGATCGGCCTGGGCACCGGCATCGACTACGCCCTGTTCATCGTGGCCCGTCACCGCGAGAACCGCACCGCGGGCCAGGACAACGCCACCGCGCTGTCGAACGCCATGGCGTCGGCGGGCGCGGCCGTGCTGTTCGCGGGCGGCACCGTCGTCGTGGCGATGGCCGCCCTCGCGCTGACCGGGCTGAGTTTCCTGACGTCGATCGGCCTGAGCACCGCCCTGGTGGTCCTCTTCGCCGTGGCGGCCGCCCTGACCCTCCTGCCGGCCCTGCTCACGCTCCTCGGCGACCGGGTCCACAACAGGCGGCGGCTCCCGGGCCGTGAGCGCCCGGCGAAGAGGGCCGAGTTCACGGCGTGGTGGCGTTTCGCCCACCGTGTGTCCGCCCGGCCGTGGCGCCACCTGCTCGCCGCGTCCGCGGTGCTGCTCACCCTGGCCGCCCCCGCGCTGAGCATGGAGACGGGCTTCCCCGACGCCGGCGACGACTCGGCGAGCACCACCCACCGGCGCGCCTACGACCTGCTGGCGGAGGGGTTCGGCCCCGGTGTCAACGCCCCCCTGGTCATCGTCGCCGATCTGCGCGGCCCGGGGGCCGGCGCCGAGGACATCCCCGGGCTGGCCCGGCGCATCGCCGCCGACCCCGGCATCGTCACGGTCGGCGAGGCGCGGACCTCCGCGGCCGGGGACACCGTCGTACTGCCCACGATCCCGGCCACCGGCCCCGCGGACTCCGAGACCGCGCGGACGCTCGAACGGGTTCGCGGCCTCGTCCCCGCCAACGTCGCTGTGTCCGGTGTGACCGCGGTGACCGACGACCTCACCCGGCAACTCGCCGATACGCTGCCGATTCTCATCAGCGCGATCCTGGCGGCGTCCTTCCTGCTGCTGATGCTGGTGTTCCGCTCCGTCGCGCTGCCCGTGAAGGCCGTCGTGGTGAACCTGCTGTCCATCGGCGGGGCGTACGGCGTGGTGGTCGCCGTCTTCCAGTGGGGCTGGCTCGGCGGCCTGTTCAACCTCGACGGGACCTACCTGATCGCCTCGCCCCTGCCCACGATCTTCTTCGCGGTCCTCTTCGGCCTCTCCATGGACTACGAGGTGTTCCTCCTCTCCCGCGTCCGGGAGGAGTACGAGGCCACCGGGGACACCACCGAGTCGGTGGCGCGCGGCATGGCGGCCACCGGCCGGGTGATCACCTCGGCCGCACTGATCATGACCGTGGTGTTCCTCGGCTTCGTCGCCAACCCCTCACCCCTCGTCAAGATGATGGGACTGGGCCTGGCGACCGCCATCGTGCTCGACGCCACGCTCGTCCGCATGGTCCTCGTGCCCGCGGCCATGGCCCTGATGGGACGTGCCACCTGGTGGCTGCCCCGCGGGCTCGGCCGCCGGCTGCCCCGGATCGGCGTGGAGGCCGCGGATCCGGATCTCCCGCCCGGGCCGGAGCCCGAGCCGGCGCTCGCCCCGGGGCCCGGGAACCGCTGAGGCGAGGAGGGGACCGGGGGCGGGGGCCCGGGCCCGGGCTGGGCCGGAGCCGCGATCGGGGTCCGGGCCGGGGCCGGGCGGATTGCCCGTTGGGTCCCACGGTGCCGTGAGCACCGGCCGTCCTCCGGGGAACCGTGTGTGCGCGCAGCCCGCTTGACAGAACACCGCCGCTGCAAAAGGCTGGACCGACCAGTCGGTATGAAGAGGTGGCGCATGTCAGGTCAGGTGAGGATCCCGACCTCCCGGGGAGTGTTCGACGCGATCACCGCGGGGCCCGAGGACGGCCGTCCGGTCCTCCTGCTGCACGGATTCCCGCAGACCGGGCTCGTCTGGGAGCGGCAGATCACCGCGCTGGCGGACCGGGGGTTCCGGGTGGCCGCACCCGACCAGCGCGGGTACTCGCCGGGCGCCCGCCCGGAGGACCCCGCCGAGTACGCCATGGACGCCCTCGTCGCCGACGTGGTGGCGATCACCGGTGAACTCGGCTGGCCCGTCTTCGACCTCGTCGGCCACGACTGGGGCGGCGCGGTGGCCTGGTGGACCGCCGACGCCCACCCGGACCGGCTGCGCACCCTGACGGTCGTCTCCACCCCGCACCCCGGCGCCCTGGCGAGCACCCTCCGTACCGACCCGGACCAGCGGGCACGCTCGCGGTACATGACGGAGTGGCGGGACCCGGCGACCGAGCGGCGCATGCTCGCGGACGGCGCCCGGGAGCTGCGCGCCCTCTACGGAGACGCGGTCCCGGCGGACCGGGTCGAGGAGTACGTGCGGCACCTGTCGCCGCCGGGCGCCCTCACCGGGGCGTTGAACTGGTACCGGGGCGGCCGCCCCGGCCACGCGATCGGCACCACCTCCGTGCCCACCCTGTACGTCTGGGGCACGGAGGACATGGCCTTCGGCCCGGCCGCCGCCGAGGAGACCGGGAGCCGGGTCGGGGGGCCGTACCGCTTCGAGCGCCTTCCGGGCGTCGGCCATTGGGTCCCCGAGGAGGTCCCCGGCGTGCTGAACCGTCTGCTGCTGGAACACCTGCGGACGCATCCCGGTGACTGACCTCCCCCGGACGGCGCCGGCACCGGAACCGGCGTCGGCGCCCGCCCCGCCCACAGCCGCCGGGCCCGGGCCCGGCGCGTCACCAGGTGCGGGACTCCCTCAGCAGGTGGTCGCGGACCAGTGCCACGTGCGGGTTGTCCGCGGTTCCGGGCCGCTCCACGAGATAGGCCGTGTTGATGGGCGGGTCCTCCGGGCTGAGCAGCGGGACCAGGGCGCCGGAGGCGAGTTCGGCCCGGCAGAGGTAGTCCGGCAGGACGGTGACACCCGCCCCGGCGGTGACCGCCGTCAGAACGCCCCGCAGATCCGGCATGGTCAGCGCGGCCTGCCCGGCCAGGCGCCGGCCGAAGACGTGGCGCCAGTAGCGGCGGGCGATGGGCAGGTCCTCCGCGTACGTCACGAGCGGCACCCCGGACAGGGCGGCCGGGCCCTCGGCGGCGACCCGGTCGGGGCCGATCCGCTCCGCCCACTCGGGCGAGGCGACCAGGACGAACTCCTCGTCCGCCAGCGGTACGGAGGCCAGGGTGCGGCCGCGCGGCCGGCGGGAGGAGACCACCAGGTCGTGGCGGCCCGCGCGGAGCCCCTCCAGCAGGTCGTCGGAGAGACCGGTGGCGACCCGCAGCCGCACGCCGCGCGCGACCAGCGGCGCGAGGACGCGCAGGGCGCAGGAGCTGAGGAAGTCGGCCGGCCCGGCGAGGTGCACCGGCGCCGCGGTGTCGCCGTCGAACGGCCCGCGGTCGGCGACCGCGGCGAGGGCGTCGATCGGTCCGGCGACCCGGTCCGCCAGCTCGTCGGCGAAGGGGGTGGACGCCACCCCGCGCGACTGCCGTTCGAAGAGCTGGCGCCCGAGGTGCCGCTCCAGCGCGCGGATCTGGGTGGTCACGGTCGGCTGGGACAGGCCGAGGAGGGGCGCGGCGGCCGTGTACGAGCCGGTCCGGTGCACGGCCAGGAAGGTGCGGAGGAGGGAGAGGTTCACGGGCGCGGCCGGGGCCTGCCGGGGCCCGGACGGCGCCGCCGGTTGGCCCGGCGGGTCCCGCGGGGCCGCCGCCGGGGAGCCCTGGGCGGGCTCGGGCGGAGCTCCCCCCGATCCTTCCCGCGACCCATTGGATTCCCTATTTCTCATCTTGCGAACTCTATTGGATCGCCGAAGCGGAGGCGGCCTACGGTCGGGGGTGCCGGTGGACTGACGATCTGAGTCCAGAACGTCAGACCGTCACCCGAGACCACCGGAACACCCCGACCCGGAACCGGAACCGCGGAGGAACCCGGAGCCGGAACCGGAACCGGAACCCGGAAAGAGAGAGCACCACCATGGCAAAGATCCTGTTCGTGATGACCGGCGCCGACCACTGGACGCTGGCCGACGGCACCCGGCACCCGACCGGCTTCTGGGCCGAGGAGGCCGTGGCCCCCTACGAGGTGTTCACCGCCGCGGGCCACGAGATCGTGGTCGCCACCCCGGGCGGTGTCGTGCCGGCGGTCGACCGCGCGAGCCTCGCACCGGAGGCCAACGGCGGCCGGGAAGGCGCCGACACGATGGCGAAGAGGCTCGAGTCGGTCGACGAACTGCGGCGGCCCGTCAAGCTGGAGGACGTGGACCCGGCCGGCTACGCCGCCGTCTTCTACCCCGGCGGCCACGGCCCGATGGAGGACCTGGCCGTCAACGCAGACTCCGCCGCCGTGCTGACCCGGACCCTGGAGTCGGGCCGCCCCCTCGGCGTGGTCTGCCACGCCCCCGCCGCGCTGCTGGCCACCGTCGGCACGGACGGCGGCTCGCCGTTCGCGGGCTACCGCCTCACCGGCTTCAGCAACGCCGAGGAGCGGCAGGCGGGCCTGGCGGACCGGGCGAAGTGGCTGCTCCAGGACCGTCTCGTCGCGATGGGCGCGGAGTACGCCGAGGCCGAGCCCTGGGCCCCGAACGTCATCGCCGACCGCAACCTCTACACCGGGCAGAACCCGGCCTCCTCCGGCCCGCTCGCGGCCGAGCTGGTCAAGGCCCTGGGCTGACCATGGGCGGCGACCGGCTCACGGAGGTCCTGGACGCGACGTACGACTGCCTCACCCGGTACGGCGTACGGCGCACCACGGTGGACGACATCGCCGGTGCGATGGGCGTGTCCCGGTCGGCGGTCTACCAGTACGTCCGCGGCAAGGACGACGCGGTCCGCCGGCTCGCCGAGCGCCTGCACACGCGGGCGCTGGAGCGGGCCCGGCGGGCCGCGTCCGCCGACGCCCCGCCCGCGACCCGGGTCCGGGGCGTCCTGGAGGCCAAACTCGGCCTGGTCCTGGAACTGGCCGGCGATTCGCCGCACACCGCCGAACTCCTCGACGAGAAGGCCCGGTTGTTCGGCGACATCTGCCACGGGTTCACCGCGGACCTGCGCACGCTGCTGATCGGCGTCTTCGCCGGGGCGGGCCTCAGGGGCGCGGACCCGGCCGAGGGGGAGGCGGACGAGGCCGGACCGGCCGGCCCCGGGGCGGTCGATCCGGCCGGGGCCGTCGATCCGGCCGAGGCGGCCGACATCTGCATCGCCCTCGTACTCGGCCTGGAGTCCGTACCCGACGGTGAACGGCTTCTCCGCCCGGGGGTGGACGCGCTGCTCGCGGGACTGCTGGGCGATGCGGGCGCCGCCCCCTGATCCGCCCACCCGGCGGTCGACCCGCCCGTACCGCCCGCTTCCCCCGGCCGCCGACCCCCGACTGCTGCCCGCCGCCCTCCGCCCGCTCCTCCGGCTCCCGTCCCCGCCCGGCAGCCCCTCCCAACGACCCCTCCGACAGAACGGGACACGACCATGACAGCGACCCCGGCCACCCACCAGGACACCGGCACCGCATTCACCACCGAGCACGCCGCGACCCTCACCGGCCGTCTGCGCGCCACCTTCCGCAGCGGGCGCACCAAGCCGCTCGCCTGGCGCAAGCAGCAGCTCTCCCGGCTGCGCGCGCTGCTGACCGAGAACGGCGACGCCATCGCCGCCGCCCTCCACACGGACCTCCGCAAGAGCCGCGCGGAGTCCGACTCCATGGAGATCGCGAGCACCGTCACCGAGATCGACCACTACCTGGAGCACCTGGAGGACTGGCTGCGCCCGCGGCCCGCGGGCGTCCCCGAGGCCGCCTTCCCCACAGGCACCACGGCCCGCACCCAGTACGACCCCCTGGGCGTGGCCCTCGTCATATCCGCCTGGAACTACCCCGTCAATCTGCTGCTGGTACCGGTCGCGGGCGCACTGGCCGCGGGCAACGCGGTGGTGGCCAAGCCGAGCGAGCTGTCCCCGGCCACCTCGGCGCTGATGGCCCGGCTGCTGCCGGAGTACCTGGACGCCGACGCCGTCGCCGTGGTGGAGGGCGCCGTCCCGGAGACCACCGCCCTGCTGGCCCAGCGCTTCGACCACGTCTTCTACACCGGCAACGGCACGGTCGGCCGCATCGTCATGAAGGCGGCCGCCGAGCACCTCACCCCGGTGACGCTCGAACTCGGCGGCAAGTCCCCGGCGTTCGTCGACCGTGACGCCGACGTGGCCGCGACGGCCGCACGGCTCGCCGCCACCAAGTTCGCCAACGCCGGGCAGACCTGCGTCGCCCCGGACTACGTCCTCACCGACCCCGCCACGGCCCGCGCCCTGGAAACCGCCCTCACCGAGGTGATCGGGCAGCTCTTCGGCCCGGACCCGCAGTCCTCCGACGCGTACGCGCGCATCGTCAACGAGCGCCACTTCGACCGTGTGGCGGCGCTCCTCGACTCGGGGCGGACGGTGACCGGCGGCACCCACGACCGCGCCGACCGGTACATCGCCCCCACGGTGCTGGCCGACGTGGCCCCGGACGCACCGGTGATGCGGGAGGAGATCTTCGGCCCCGTGCTGCCCATCGTCACCGTGGACGGTCTCGACGAGGCGATCGCCTTCATCAACGAGCGCGACAAGCCGCTCGCCCTCTACGCCTTCACGGACAACGACGTCACGCGGGAGCGGCTCGCCGCCGAGACCTCCTCCGGGGCGCTCAACTTCGGCCTGCCCATCTACCATCTCGCCGTCCCCGAGCTGCCGTTCGGCGGTGTCGGCCCCAGCGGCATGGGCAACTACCACGGCCGCCACTCCCTCGCCACGTTCAGCCACCACAAGGCCGTCCTGGACGTGCCGCTCTCCTGAGTCCCCGCACCGGGCCGGGTCCGCACGCCCAGAAAGCACCGACACCGACATGCCACCAGCACACCGCACGCGGCGGCCCCGGGGCGTCCCGTCCCCGTCCCCGTCCTCGTCCCCGTCCCCGTTCCGGGGCCGGGACCGGGACCGGGGCCGGGACCGGGGCCGCGGCTCCGCCCCCGGCCGCGTCCGCATCGCCGGCCCCGCCCCCGGCTCCGTCCCCGCGCCCGTTCTCGTCCTGGCCCTTGGACCGGCCGCCATGGTCGTCTCCACGATGCAGACCCTGGTCGTGCCGATCCTGCCCGTCATCCGGGACGAGCTGTCCCTCACCTCCTCCGCCGCGAGCTGGCTGATCACCGCGACCCTGCTCTCCGCCGCCGTGTCCACACCGCTGCTGGGGCGCCTCGGCGACCAGCGCGGCAAGCGGCCCGTCCTCCTCGGCGTCCTGGCGCTGGCCGTCGCCGGTTCCGTCCTCGCCGCCACGGCCGGCTCGCTCCCCGTGCTGATCACCGCCCGTGTGCTGCAGGGAGCCTCCACCGCGCTCTTCCCGCTCGCCCTCTCCGTCCTCCGCGACGAGCTGCCGCCCGGCCGGCTGCCCGGCGCCATGGGGTTCGTCAGCGGAACCCTGGCGTTCGGCAGCGGATTCGCGCTGGTCGGCGCGGGACTGCTCACACGGGGCCCGGAGGCCGGCTACGACCGGGTCTTCTGGTTCGCCGCGGTGCTGTCGGCCGTCGCGCTGGCGGCCGTGGCCCTGGCCGTCCCGCCGTCACCGCACCCCGCCGGCGGCCGCACGGACTGGGCGGGCGCGGCCCTCCTCGCCACCGCCCTGGTGCTCTTCCTGCTGCCGGTCTCCCAGGGCAACGCCTGGGGCTGGGGCTCGCCCCGGGTGCTCGGCTGCCTCGCGGGCGCGGCGGTGGCGACGGCCGTGTGGGCGCTGGTGGAGCGCCGGGTGCGGGAGCCGATGGTGGACCTGCGGATGCTCCTGCGGCGGCCCGTGCTCTTCACCAACATCGCCGGAGTGCTGCTCGGCTTCGGCCTGTTCACCCAGTTCATCGGCGTCTCCTACCTGGTGCAGACGCCCCCGGAGATCGCGGGGTACGGCTTCGGCGCCTCCGTGCTGCGAACCTCCGTCGTCTATCTGCTGCCCGGGGCGACGGCCTCACTCCTGGCGGCCCAGCTCGGCGGGGCGCTGGTCCGCCGGATCGGCGCCCGGATCACCCTGGCCGCCGGAGCCTGCGCGGGAGTCGCCGGCTTCGCCGTGCTCGCCCTCGCCCACGGCACGCCCGCGGCGGTCGTCACCGGAGGCGCCCTGACCGGCATCGCCGTGGCCTTCGGCTTCGCCACCCTGCCCGCGTTCATCGTCGCCGGCGTACCGGCGCACCAGAGCGGTATCGCCAACGGCATCAACTCCATCTCCCGGTCGGTGGGCAGCTCCGTGGCGAGCGCCGTCGTCACCACGCTCCTCGCCGCCAACACCCTCCCCGGCCTGCCGCCGGGCGCCCCCGCGCTGCCCGCCGAGACCCAGTACACGCTGAGCTTCGGCCTGGGCGGCGCCGCCTTCGCCCTCGTCGTGCTCGTCGCCCTGGCCGGGCTGCGCCGCGACCGGCCGCCCGCCGTCGTCGTCCTGGAGGCGGGACCGGCGGCGGACCGGCCGGCCGGGGCGGCGGCGATGTCCGCGGCGGGGGGCGACGGGGACCGGGACACCGCGCGATGCCCCGGCCGGCTGTGACGCGGAACGCCGTGTCGCCGGGTGAGCGGAGCGTGGGCGGCGGCGGTGCGGTCGAGTACGTTCGGCACATGCCACCGCTCGACTCCCCCCGCACCGACTTCGAGGCCGTCTTCCACGCCATCGGCATCATCCAGGCCGAACGCCGCTGCGGTCCCGAGGACGCGTTCCAGCTGCTGGTCAACGTCTCGCAGCGCACCAACATGAAGGTCCGCTCCATCGCCGCCGCCCTGGTGAGCCTCGCCGAGACGGCTCCGCCGGGACCGCTGCTGCCGGGCGAACCGCGGTAACCGGACCGGGCACGCCCGGCACACCCGGCACACCCGGCGTGCCCTGTGCGAGACTCGGCCCGTGATCGTCGAACGCGCGTACGCACATGTGGAATCGCACGACGAGGGGGAGTGGCCCTGGTCCGTGCCCTGTGTGCGCGGCCTCCTGACGGACGGGCTGCGCTTCACGGCACCGGTGACCTTCCTCGTCGGCGAGAACGGCTCGGGCAAGTCCACCCTCGTCGAAGCCCTGGCGGAGGGCTTCGGCCTCGACCCCTACGGCGGCTCGCACGAATGGCGCTACGCCAGCCACCGCGGCAAGTCGGTCCTCGGCGAGCGCATCCGCTTCGAAGCGGCGCCGCGCGGACGGCGCATGCTCGGCAACTGGTCCGCCCGCACGGGCTTCTTCCTGCGCGCCGAGACCGCCCTCGACGCGCTCGACCGGGAAGGGTTCGCGCCCGACTCCGTCAGCCACGGCGAGGGCTTCCTCGCGGCGTTCCGGGGCAAGTTCCTCCGCCCCGGGCTGTATGTCATGGACGAGCCGGAGGCCGCGCTCTCGTTCTCCTCCTGCCTCGAACTCCTCGGCCACCTCGACCAGTTGGTGAAGAACGGCGGCCAGGTCATCTGCGCCACCCACTCCCCGCTGCTCACCGCCCTGCCGGGCGCGGACATCATCGAGGTCGGCGACCACGGGCTGCGCCGGACGGAGTGGAGCGACCTCGCCCTCGTCGACCACTGGCGCCGCTACCTCAACGACCCGCGCGCGTATCTGCGGCACATCCTCGACTGAGCGCGAGCCCCGGCCCGCGGCCCCTGCGGGCGGGCCCGGCCCGCGGCCGTGCGCCGGGCCCGCCCGGCCGCCCCTACTCCGTCACCTCGGTGATCTCCAGCGTCTGGATCTGGCCCGCCGCGAACGGCACGCTCACGGACTTGCCCGCCAGACGGGTGTCGGTGCGCCGGACGTAGAGGTCGCCGCCGCCGGAGGTGTGCGTGGACCAGCGCGTCACCCGGCCGTCCGGCCCGCCCGCCGCCCGCCCGAAGAGCGAGAGGTCGAAGGTCAGCGTCTGCGCCTGGTCCGGGTTGACCGCCACGACGACCAGCCGCCGCGCGTCCGGATCGTACGCGGCGATGCTGTTGCCCGCGCTCGTGGAGAGAATCCGCATCCCGGGCCGGATGTGCCGGGTGAACTGGGCGAACACGTAGTACTTGGTCTGCACGGCTCCGGGCTGCAGGGTGTCCGGGTCGTACGCGATCATGGCCCAGCCCGGGCTGGGGTCCAGCACCTGCCAGTAGACCCACGCGCTGGGATGCAGCCAGCGGAAGTCCAGGAAGAGATGGGTGGCCATCGACAGGCCCGAGGCGTCGTTCTGGCCGGTCTCGGAGTTCCACAGTGCCTTGCCCGCACCGGTGACCTCCTGGTGCAGCAGATCCCGGCGGCCCCCCGAGCCCTGGTAGCCGTGGACGTTGACCCGGTCCACCAGCGCCCGGGTCCCCGCGTCGAAGGACGCCCAGGTGGTGCGGGCCAGGTCATAACTCGTCTCGTCGGACGCGGCGATCGGCGTGCCCGACAGCCCGAGACGGTCCAGCTCCGTACGGAGATGACCCAGTACCGTGGCCTGGACACCGGCGTCGATGTGGCAGCCCTCCTGCCGGCCGTCCGCCCGCCACCAGTCGGAGGACGGCTCGTTGAACGGCTCCACGGAGACGAACGGCACGCCCCAGGCGTCACGGGACCGCCGCGCCGTGACCGCGAGATAGGTGGCGAACTGCCGGTAGTTCCACGGCTGGAGGTTGTTGCCGCCGTCGGCCGCCCCGGACGGGTTGTGGTTGAGGCACATCCACCACATCGGGGAGTTGGAGAACAACTCCGCCTTGGCGCCCCGGCGATGAGCGCGGAGCAGGGCACCCCGCTGCCTGGCGTCGACGTTCCAGTTCCAGGCGGCGGAGTCGGGATTCTCGTCGCGCCAGTCCTGCCAGAAACCCTCGATCTGCTTGAAGCGGGGGATGTTGGGCGAGACCGCCATCGACTCGCCGTCCACACTGTTCCAGCTGCACGCGCCGAGGTTGTAGCGCGCGATGTTCAGCCCCAGGCCGGGGAGCGTACGGCCGTTGTACGGGACGTCGCCGAGGGTGAAGAAGGCGTCGGCGAAGTCGTCCCGGTCGCCGAAGACGTTCGCCCACCAGGCGAGCGAGGTGCCCCAGCCCTTCCAGGCCCCGTAGTCGGTGCCCGGCTCCACCCGCACCGTCGCGTCGGCGTGCGCCGTGCCCGGGGCCGCGGCGGTGCCCAGCAGCACCCCGCCGGCCGCCGTCAGTAACGTCCTGCGCCTCACGAGCGTCTCCTCTCGTCCGTCCCCCGGCCGGGTAGCAGCCTGATGGCGCGGGAGGGGAGTTGTCGAGAGGGCAGGAAGCGCTTTCTGTCAACGGGGAGCAGGAATGGGTGGCCCGCCGCGCGCGTGGTCGGCACGGCCGCGGCGGGTGCCCGTACGGACGGTGACGGCGTGCAGGCCCCCCGCGCCCGCACGTCATCCGGGGCAGCCGTCAGCCGCAGCTACCGGTGATCCACTTGTGGGAGCGGACCTTGTAGGTGCCGGCCAGATTGCCGCCGTGCTGGTTGCGGGTGCAGCCCACCCGGTCGGTGTAGTTGGCGCCCTTGTAGTAGGCCACGCCCGAGTAGCTTCCGGTGCCCGCGTTCCACACCGACTTGACGTTGGTGGTGGCGGCCCAGGAGCACTTGACGGCCCCGTTCTGCCAGTCGGGGTCGGCGATGTCCCAGGCGCACTTCTTGCCGGTGAAGTCGTAACCGGTCCAGAAGCACACGTCGCCCGTCGCGCAGTCCACGGCCGCGGGCGCGGCCGGCGCCGCGGTGGCGGAGGACGCCGGCAGGACGAAGGCCGTGGCGGCCGCCGCGCTGATGGTGAAGGCGGCGAGCAGGGGCGCGGTCCGGCGCCCCTTGCGTACGGAAAGGAAGTGCATGGGCCCGTCTCCTCGGAGTTCGTTGGCTAGTGCGGAACGGGCTAGACGCTCGCAACCGGGCGCCGGAACGGGCAAGGAGATCGGCCGGGACGGGACGCCTGGGACGGTGCGGCGGTCCCGCCTGGCACGTTGCGGGACGGCTGGGACGGAAGTGGGATGCGCTGTCGGCGTTCCGTGGCAGAGTGGGGCCGGGGGCGGGCCGACCACCGTCCCGCAGGGTGTGGCAAGGGGGGTGCGCCGATGACGGCGTGCGGGGAAACCGAGCGGTTCGCCGCGTTCTTGCGTTCGCTCAAGGACCGGTCCGGAATGAGCTACGAGGCGCTGGCCAGGAAGTCCGGGATGAGCGGCTCCAGCCTGCACCGCTACTGCCGGGGGACCTCCGTCCCGCAGGACTACGGAAGCCTCCACCGGCTCGCCGTCGCCTGCGGAGCGGCCCCGGACGAGCTGCGCACGCTGCACCGCCTCTGGGCCCTGGCGGACGCGGCCCGGGAACGGGACGCGGCGGGGGAACGAGAGGGGGACGCGGCGGGGGAGCGGCGCGGCCGGGAGACGGCGGGGGAGCCGGTCCGACTGGGGGCGGCGGGGCAGCCCGGCACACGCCAACCGGCGGAGCGGGGACGCCAGTCGGCGGATTGGGCCGGGACGGCCGGTTCCGCTGAAGGCGCCAGATCTGCCGAAGCCGCCGCCGAGGCAGACACAGGCACCGCACCGGTGAGCGACACCGGACCCGTCGGCGGCACCGGACCGGCCGGCGGCACCGAGGCGGGCGGCGGAACAGCGCCCTCCCCGAAGAGCGGGACGGAGGGGGACGCCCGGCCCGAAGACGCCCCCCGGACCGGCACAGTCCCCCGGACGGAGGACGCCCCGGACAACGCCGCCGAGCACACCGGGACTGCCGCGTCCCGTGCTCCCTCCGCTCCCTCCGCTCCCGCCGATGACCACCGGAAGGAGCGCGCACCCGCCGCCTCCCCGGGACGGCGCCGGATCCGGGCCGCCGTCGGGGTCATCGCCGCAGCCCTCGCCCTGAGCGCCACCGCCTGGACCGTGGCGACCCTGACGTCCTCGTCCGGGAACGGCGGAAGCACGGGCAGCACCGGCGAGGCCGCCGAGAACGGCCGGCGGCTGCTCTTCACCGCCTCCTGCAGCCCTGTCGTGGCCATGGGCCAGCACGACGCCTGCGCACGGGAGGTACAGCAACTGCTGCACGCCAAGGGCGCGGACATCGACGTGGACGGGAACTTCGGCCCGCAGACCCAGCGAAGAGTCACCGCCTTCCAGGTGCTCGCCGGCCTCAAACCCAACGGGGTCGTGGGCGACGCCACCAAGAAGGCGTTATACGAGCAGCCGGTGAAGATGAGCGTGTGGCCGCCGGAGAAGGTGCGCCGGCGCATCCGCGAGGTGTTCACCGAAGCACCGGACCGGGCCGTCGTCATCGCCGACTGCCAGTCCTTCCTCGATCCGCTGCACATCCTCCCGAACACCAACGGCTCCAGGAACTGGGGCGTGTTCCAGATCTCCGACATCCGCCTGCGCGACCTCGGCGGCACCCCGCGCCAAGCCCTGGACCCGGAGTGGAACATCCGCGCCGCCAAGCGCCTGTGGGACCAGCACCGGGACTTCCGCCACTGGCCGCACTGCGACCGGGTTTTCACCCCTTCCCCGGAGGCATCGGACACGGCACGCTGACCGGGAGCCGGGGACGCCCAGCGATCTACCTTCGCGGCCGGTGTCCATTCTCCCTCCGGGCACCGATGACGTCCGAGGGGGCGCCGCGTTTGAGGTCTCGATCTGGGGATGTGCGACTGGTCCGGTCGGAATCGAAACCGGTTGCGCTGTGGTGAAAGATGAGGGACGTGGTCACCAAGGAACGGGCCGTGGAACTGGTCGAGGACCTGCTGTCGAGAGAGCGGCAGGAGTCACCATGGATGGCAGGGCCGCCCGAACTCGCTGTCCTCGATGTGGAGGAGCACGCCCTCGGGTGGCTGGTCTTCATGCAATCGGTGGAGTACATCCGCAGCCGCGATATCGGGAAGATGTTGGTGGGCCATGGCCCCTATCTGGTGGACCGACAGGACGGGAGCATTCACCACATCCCTGTCACTACGTTCGTCGGCGAATGCTGGGAGGAGCTCTACCTCCAACAGGTCAGAGGCGTCCGACCACCCGATCCGCTGATCACGGATGTCCTGGCACTTGTGTGTTCCGACGGGACCATGGCCGCGATACGCCACCTACGGAAGCAGGCCCCGTTGTTGGGACCACAGCAGGCGAAGGCCTATGTCACGGCTGTCCGGGACGGGAAACAACCTGCAGAGGAACTGGTGGGCCTCACCCGGAAGCCGCAGGTGTGCCCTCCGTTACCCATCAGTACGTTGGCGGGCCCGGCTCGGTAGTGGCCAGGCAAAGGGGAGGCCCGCGACACTCGTTCGGTCCCAGTCACAAGCAGGAGTGAGCTTGTTCCGCTTTGACGGACACCGTCGGTGTGGTGGTCAGGCTGCGAGGGTGGCCTCGTAGTCGGCGGGTGTGCGGTAGCCGAGAGTGCTGTGCAGCCGCTGCAAGTTGTACCAGCTCTCGATCCACTCGAATATCGCGGTGCGGGCGGCAGCCCGGCTGGGCCAGAAACGGGTGTCGATCAGCTCGTTCTTCAGGGTGGCGAAGAACGACTCGGCCAGCGCGTTGTCCCAGCACTGCCCGGTGCGGCCGACCGAGAGCCTGACGCCGAACTCCGTTGCCAAAAGTGCGAATTCACGGCTGGTGTACTGGCAGCCGCGATCCGAGTGGAAGATCACCGGACCGGTCGGGCGGCGGGCGTGGAAGGAGGCGCGCAGGGCGTCGGCGACCAGTTCGGTTCGCAGGTGGTCGGCGGTGGCCCAGCCGACGACCCGGCGGGAGGCGATGTCGATGACGGTGGCCAGGTAGAGCCAGCCCTCCTCGGTGGCGATGTAGGTGATGTCGCCGCACCAGCGGGTGTCGGTCGCGGTCGGGTCGGGCTGGAAGTCGCGGAGGACCAGGTCGGGGCGGGTGGCCGCGTGCGGGTCGGGGATGGTGGTGCGGTGCCGGCGTCTTCGGTGCCGGCCGGCCAGTCCGGCCAGGCGCATGAGCCGGGCCACCCTGCGGCGTCCGCAGTCGAGGCCCTCGCGCTGGAGAACGGCGTGGACGCGCGGGGCCCCGTAGGTTCCGCGGGACTGCTCGTGCACGGCTGTGATCTGCTCGGTCAACTCGGCGTCCCGCACCGCGCGGGGTCCTGGGGTGCCGGTGCGGCGGGCATAGAAGGCGGCTCTGGAGACCTTGAGCAGTTCACACGCACGCTTGACGTTGTGACCTGCGGCTTTCTCCGCCTCGATGAACGGGTGCACCGTCACCGGGTCTCCTTCGCGAAGAAAGCCGTGGCCCGCTTGAGGATCTCCACGTCCTCCCGCAGCCTGCGGTTCTCCCGCCGCAGTGCGGCCAGTTCCTCGCGCTCGCTGCTGGTCAGGCCGTCCCGCTCGCCGGCGTCGACCTCGGCCTGCTTGACCCAGTCGCGCACCGCGGTCTCGGTCAGGTCGAAGTCCTTGGCGACCTGACCGACCGAGCGGTCACCCCGCCGGCACAGTTCGACTATCTCGGCCTTGAACTCCGGCGTGAACGAGCGGCGAGGTCGAGGCTTCTTCTTCCCCATGCTCTCCATGATGGACATCATCCTTCCGGGGCCGAAGCCCCCGATCTCTGATGCCCGTCAAAGCGAATCAAGCCCAGGAGGCCGGCTCGGTGTCGCGCCCCGTCACGACGAGAAGCTTGCGCGTCACCCAGTCGGCCTCCGCCTCCGCGCCTCGGCGGTGTGGACCAAGGCCCCAGTGGAGATGGGGACCCTTGATCACAACATCGAGCAGGTTCAGTTGCTGATCCCCTGGCTTTCGCCCGTGGTCTCCTTCTTGTCCAGCGGACGAATTGTGATCTTGGTGGCCATGCTTGCCTCCCTGGTCTCGTCTGGCGCTAGCATGCCAACAGTGCCACAGGGGCGCGGGTAGTCAAGTGGGGCTCAGCAGACGGGAGTTGTGCTGCGGTGCGGGAGCGAAGCGAGGCAGATGCCGACTTATTGCGGCCGCGCGTCAAGCCTGAACACCGCCCCTACCGGACAGTCGATGGCCATGTGCGCATCGGAAGCGTGATCCACGGTATCGGCGCGGAGATCGCGGATTCCGATGGCTGGGTCTGGGCATTGACCCAGGCCTTGGACGGAAACCGCAGTCCGCGTCAGATTGCCGCTGAGGTCGCCGCGTCCCATGCAGGCCTCGACGAGAGTGCCGTCCTGCAGGCCATAGCCGACCTGCGGCAGGCCGGCTTTCTTGAGGACGCCGCCACAGGAATTCCCGGAGAGTTCTCTGAGCGGGAGAAGGTCCGCTACGGCCGTGGCGTCTCCCTGCTCCGATGGATGGACACCTCACCTAGAGGGAACAGTTGGGACTTGCAACTCTCGCTGTCCCGTGCGCGTGTCCTGCTGATAGGCCTGGGCGGTGCCGGAGGGATCGCAGCCCAGGGCTTGGTGGCTTCAGGTGTGGGGAGTCTGCACTGCGTGGATCCCGATGTCGTCGAACTGTCCAACCTCAACCGCCAAGTGCTCTACCGCGAGCGTGATATCGGCCGGGAGAAGGTGGAGGTGGCTCTGGAATCACTGCGAGCGCTGAACTCCGATGTCGCCGTAACGGGCGAGGTGGACGAGGTGCGGAACGCCGAGGACCTCGTGCGACTGCTGCAGAAGCGGGTAGCGGGGACAGAGGGATACGACCTCATGGTGCTGAGCGCGGACCGTCCGGCTGCCATACGCTCCTGGGCCAACCAGGCATGCCTGGAGACGGGCACGCCGTGGATAGACGGGGGCTACCGGGGGCCACTGGTCACGGCAGGCGCATATGTGCCCGGCGAGAGCGGCTGCCTGGAGTGCTACAGATCCTCGCAGGCGGAGTCACGCGACCTCAGGCTTCCGCCCGGTCAACACGAGGACACCGTTTCTCCTCGGATTCCGTGGAGCCCGGTGAACGCCGTCACGGCGTCTCTGGCAGGCGCTCTGTTCGTGTACGCCTCCATTGCGGTGCTTACCGGTGTGCCGCCGCTCCACCCCGGTTTCCGCCTGGAGTTCAACCTCATGCTCCCGGGAGAGCCAGGATGGGAGCCGGTGCACCCTCGACGCGACTGCCAGGTCTGTGGTGAAGCCGTGAGATGACGGGGGACCGAGGTGAGGGCGCAACGGTGGCTGTCCGCCCCGAATCCCGGGTGCTGCTGCACCGGCTGAGCAAGCGGCCGGACGGCGATGAATGGATCGTGGGGCGCCGCGAGACCCGCGTATTCGTGGCCCTGCCCCACATCGGAGTCGAGGCACTCGGTCTGCTGGAACGCGGCATGAGCGTCGCTTCGGCGCAAGCAGAACTGTGCGCCAGAACGGGGGAGGAAGCAGACCTCGTGGATTTTGTACAGGGCCTGTTGACGGTCGACTTCGTGGCCGAGGTCGACGGCAGGAAGATCTCCTCGGCTCCGACGACTCCCGAAAGTTTTCCGAGGTTGCGAGCACACCATGTGCGGTTTCTGCTGCGTCCATCGCTCCCCTTGCTGCCGACTGTTCTGGTTGCTGCGGCCTTGGCGGTTCTTCGTGCGCGTCCGGAGCTGATTCCGACCCATCGCGATCTGGTGTGGAGCTCGTACGGGACCCTGGTGGTGGCGGTTGGGCTGATGGTCGGCTGGTCGATCGTCTTCCTGCACGAGGTGGCGCATCTTGCCGTGGCACGGGCTGCGGACGTTCCCGGGAGGATAAGTTTCGGAACGCGGCTCCAATTCCTTGTGATGCAGACTGATATCAGCGGTATCGAACTCGCTCCTCGACGTCATCGACTGACCGCCTACCTCGCCGGTATCGGGGTCAATCTCGCTGTCGCCTCCACGGCGGTTTTGTTGCTTGCCCTGGTGCCGCCGAACACAACGGCGCACCGACTCCTCGCGGCCGTGGTGCTCTGGGCGGCCCTGCCCCTCACCTTCCAGTTCATGGTGTTCATGCGGACCGACGTCTATTTCGTCCTTCAGGACCTCACCGCTTGTCGCGACCTCTACGGCGATGGCCGCGCCTACGCCGGGCACTTGGCCAGACGGCTGCTCCGCAGGGAGTCGGTGGGCGACGACCCGAGCCGCAGTCTTCCCGCTTCTGAGCGGCGTGCGGTCCGGATCTACAGCTTCGTCATGGTGGCCGGAACTGTGCTCTGTCTGGCAGGATTTGCCGCTTTCACCATTCCGGCGGAGATTCGCCTGGTCGGCAGGGCTTGTGTCCAGCTGAGCTCAGCCAGGTCCCCAGTCGATGTATCCGACGCCGCATTGACCCTTGCGGCCGTCGCCGGCGTCCATGCCATCTGGTTCGTTACCTGGCGTCGGCAACGACGGTCCCGGCGAGCCACTGTGAAGGAGAGGAATTCCCCGTAATGCATGAGATTTTCGATGGTGCCCATGGAACCCGGCTTGAACAGGCGTCCTACACACCCGACTTCATGGAGCGCTTCTGGCGTATCGGGGCCGAGGGCTTCTGGAAGCTGGAGCGGATGCAGCATTATGACGAAGGTGACTTCCCGAGCTATGTGGCGTTCCGCAGTGGCGACTGGGGGCGTTCGCTGCAATTGATCGAGGAGTTGCGCCCGGCGTACGAGGAGGAGTTCGGGAAGATCACTGGATCGGATATCGGCCTGCACCGGGTGCGGGTCGTCGAGCGGCCCGTCACGCCGTATATCCAGTGGGAGCTGAACGTCCTGCATGTCAAGCAGGAGTACGGGGAGCAGGTGTCCGTGCTCGAAGCGGAGCGGGTCGCGTCGTACGAGCGGGAGGAGCCCTTGCCCGAACTGTGCGTGCTGGGCTCCGAGGCCGTCTACGTTCTCGACTACACCCCTGCGGGCGCGCCCGACGGCGCCACGCGCTTCACCCAATCGGACGTCGTGGCGCGGTCCCGTGCCTTCCTGCGCGAGTTGTACGCGATGGGGGATGGGGTGGAGGCCTACTTCCCCCGGGAGATCGCACACTTGGAAGCGCCGGACCCGGGGCTCTGAGCAGATTCAGCGGTTGCGGCGATGGCCGTCGGCCCGCCCCATTGCCGAGGCGGGGAGCGGCGGGACGGTCACGTTTGGCCGGTGGAACGGGCGTGGCCTGGTGGTAGTACATCTGCCGCTGTCCGTCCGTGCCGCTGCGACCGGGTTTCCACCCCGTCTCCCGAGTCCTCCGGCACCGCGAACCGCTGATCTCCCGGACCCCGGACGCCCGGACGGCGGGCTCCGTTCCGCCCCCCGGGGCCCACGGATGTGCTCCGTCCCACCCGCGAAGAACAGAACCCGCCGCACTGGGTGGCTCGTCCTGACGGGCAGGAACGAAGGCACAGGCCAAGCGGACGGGAAACCATGGGAGAGCGGAACAGCAGCGCGACATCGGCGGCGGGGAGGGCAACACCCGAGAGGGCCAGGTGGTGGTCGGCGGCCGGGGAGGCGGGCAACCGCTCGTGCCGGACACGGGGGCGGTTGCTCGCCGTGCCGGCCGTGTTGACGGCAGTGCTGCCGGCGTTCCATGGGCTGGTCCCGAACACCCCCGGACACCTGGGGAGCCTGCTCGAATCCTTCCTGCCCTGGTCCGGCCTGGTGATCGCGGTGCTGCTCGGCCTGGCGCTGCTGCGCCGCTCGGCTGTCGCACTGCTGTCCCTGCTCCTGCCGGTGGCGGCCTGGACGTACCTCTTCGGCGGACTGCTGCTGCCCGGGGACGAGCCCGGTGCGCACAACCTGGTCGTGGTGCAGCACAACGTCAGCGACGAGAACACCGACCCCGCGGGCACGGCCCGCACCCTGGCCGATGCCGAGCCCGACGTCATCGCCCTGGAGGAACTGCTCCCCGCGGCGCTGCCGGTCTACGAGAGGACCCTCGCCCCGCACTACCCGTACCACGCGGTGGTGGGCACCGTCGGGCTCTGGTCGCGACACCCGCTCACCGATGTCGAAGAAGTGGACATCAAACCCGACGGGATCACAGAACCCTGGAGCCGCGGACTACGGGCCGCCGTCCGCACTCCGCACCGTGAGGTCGCGGTGTACGTCGCGCACCTGCCCTCGGTCCGCCTCCACGCGGCCGGCCTGGCCTCCTCCCGGCGCGACGAAAGCGCCGACCTGCTGGGCAAGGCCGTCGCCGCCGAGAAACTCGGCACGGTGATACTCCTCGGCGACCTCAACAGCACGGTCGACGACCGCGGGCTGGCCCCGCTGACCTCGCAGATGAACGTGCCGGCCCGGGGCTTCGCCTTCAGCTTCCCCGCCGCCTTCCCCGTGGCCCGGATCGACCAGATCATGGCCCGCTCCGCGACCGTCGGTCCCATCAGGACCCTGCCGGCGACCGGCAGCGACCACCTCCCGGTCATCGCCGGGATCGGACTGGGCTGAAGGGTCTTTTGCCGGGCGGCAAGTCTGCGCACGCGACAACTGCCGTGCTGTGACGCAACCAGCCGGATCGGCCTCCACGGCCGGCCCGCCGGCCTCGCGCTCCTACGGAACGCCGTGTCCGACGGGCGGCCTGCGGGGCGTCAGTAACGCCAGGGCTGGTCGTTGGGCCGGAGAACCCAGAGCCTGTCGGACGACGGGTAGGAGGTGTCGAGGTAGAGCGTGTTCCAGCTGCCGTTCCCGTACTTGTCGAGCGTCAGCGCGAGACGCTTGTTGACGACGGGACGCCAGATCTGCCAGCGCGAGTTCGTGCCGGAGACCGTCTCGTGCTGGAGGTTCCACTTCTGGAGCTCCGACCCGTTGCAGGTCTTCACGACGACTCGCATCCCGCGCGTCGGCGAATCGGTCAGCGGCTGGAGGCACTTGTTCGCCGCCACGTTCCTGAGGACACGGTTGTACGTGTCGTCGTGCCGACGGTCGCTGACGACCTGTGACGTCCATTCCTCCGTGCTGTACTTCCAGCCCGGGTCCCGCAGGCTGTTGGCGAAGGCGCCCTCGGCCACGGTGTTGTTGTCCACCAGGGCGAGGCGTGAGCCGTCCTTCTTGTTGATGAGGTCGAAGGAGCCCGGCTCGGCCGAGGCGGGCGCCGTGCCGGCGGCGACAAGGCCGGACAAGGTCAGTACGGCGGTGGACGCGGCGACAGCGGCGCGACGAATCCAGGGCATGGACGTGCCTTCCTTCCGAGAAGATGCGGCTTGGACCATGTGGCGGAGTCTGCACGGCAATTGCCACCTATCGCGGCTTTCGGGGCGAGACTCCATTCCATGGTGTAAATCCGGCAGTGGAGAGGCATTCACCCCGGGCAGGTGGGGTAGCTTCGCTGGCTTGGCGGCGACAACGCGGTTGCCGACGAGCGTGGTGCGGGCGGTGCGGCTCAGTTTCGCGGCGACGTGCAGTAGCCGGTAGCGCAGCTTCTTCGGTTCGGCCGTGGCGAGGGCGCCGTCCAGGAGCAGGGTTTGGGTCCAGGCGAGCAGGTCGATGCCGGTCAGAGCGAGTTCGAGCCACGCTTGGTTGATGGCGAACTGCCGCGACGGGAACCGGCCGAACCCGGTGGTCTTGCCGGTGCGGATGCGGTCCTCGACGCGGGCGTGGCAGCGGTGCTGCACTTCAGGGAATTGGATCGAGCCGCCACCGTGGGGTGTGGCAGTGGCGAAGACCTGATGCCGCATGCCGTTGACCTGGTCGAACATGACAGTTGCGCGCCGGGACGGGGGTGTGTTCCCGGCGGCAGATCAGCCGGGTGCCGGCCGGGAACGCGGCCGGCACGCCGGGGTCGAGATGGTCGGTGAGCTCGACGACCTGGGCGCCGTCACGCAGGCTGCCGCCGCCGTCAGCCACGAGCACCGCCAGGTCGACCGCGACGCGGCCTGGTTCGTGTGTTGGCCGGCGCTGCCGGTTCAGGCCCCATGCTTGGACGAAGCCGCTGGTCAACCCGGTCTTGTCAGCCAGATCGGTGAGCGGACGGGCGGCGGCTGGGAGATCGTGTCAGGAGCTTTCTAACGGTCGTCTCAGATTCGCTTGGTACGAATTCGGCGTCAGATGAGGGGACGCGGCGTGGGTGGACACCTGGGCGCGCCTGGTAACGGCGAAGGGTCGAGCTGAAGCATCTCGCAGACGGATGCCGTACGGATACCACACAAACACCTGAGGAGAGACCGACATGAAGTCTATGGGACGCCGCGGCTTTCTAGCCGCTGCCACGGCACTTGGCGCTGGTGCCGGCTTGTCAACGTATGCCGCCGTTTCGGCAGTGGACGGGAACGAGACTCCGGACAAGAATCCGGACATTGCCTTGCGAGACCGGGACCTGCCTTTCATTGGCACGGAGGAGACCTTTTCGACTCCCGCGTTGATGAAGCTGAACTCCATCAATCAGGAACACATAGAGTTCCTTGAGGAAATTGGTCTTTCGGATCTGGGTCAACGCCGCATCGGCAATATGGATGCGGGGGGACTCAACGTTCAAATCCTCTCTGCTCATACACCCTCCGTACAAAATGTCCCCGGACAAAGGGGCATCGACCTTGCCCATCGTCTCAACCGGCAACTTGTAGACGGGCCAATCGCCGAATATCCGGGCCGCTTCAAGGCTTTCGCCACCTTGCCCTTGCAGAGCCCGGAGGCGGCGGCGGACGAACTGGAACGCTCGGTTCGGGAAGATGGCTTCTTGGGCGCACTGACCAACGGGCACATCGCGAAGAAGTATCTCGATCATCCCGATTTCGAGCCTGTGCTGGCGCGTGCCGTTGCTCTCGATGTGCCGATCTACCTGCATCCCGGCTATCCGGCTGACGAGGTCTTCAAGATCTACTACAGCACCACGCGGTCCAAATACACGGAAGAGTACCAGGACTACATTTTCAGTGGGTCTGGATATGGCTGGCACCAGGAGGTGCTGACCCAATGCATCCGGATGATCGCGTACGGGGTTTTCGACAGATTCCCCAAGCTGAAAATCATCATCGGCCACATGGGTGAAGGTCTTCCCTTCTACTACGAGCGGATCGTCAATGATATGGGCGAGCCGACCGAAAACTCGCTCGAGAAGCCCTTCGGGCAATACTTCCAGGACAACTTCTGGATCACAACCAGCGCATTCCCCCAGACCGAACTGCTCGAGCTCCTGCTGAAGTACATAAGCGTGGATCGAGTGATGTTCGCAACCGACTACCCGTTCGCGGACATAAAGGAGCAGACCGACTGGTTCCGCGGAGTCGATTTGCCACGCGAAGACAAGGAAAAGATTGCGTACCGAAATGCAGAGAAACTGTTCGGAATGAAAGTGCCCGTGAAGTGATGCGCCGGCGTCGGCCGGAGTGAAAGAATGCTTTGCTGTAAGGCGCGAGTACGGCCGACGTATGCGATGCGCGGCTGCCCCATAACGCGGTCTCATACAGGCTCTTCTAAGATTGAACGGGGTTCACGCCCGGACCGTTCACCGGTGGGGCGCGGCTCCGTCCGCCGGACCGGTTGACCAGCGAACGGCGTCATGGCTCGGTGGCGCACCGAAGAGGCGCCGGTATTCGCGGCTGAACTGGGACGGGCTGTCGTAGCCCACGCGGTAGCCGATGTATGCGATGTCCCTGGGATGTGTGGCGAGCAGCAGCCGGGCTTCGTGCAGACGTATCCGCTTCTGGAACTGAATCGGGCTCATTCCCGTCACAGCCTGGAAATTGCGGTGCAGAGTCGAGGAACTCACGCCGATGACCGCCGCCACGTCCTCCACACGGAACGGGTTTCTGTAGTTCTCCCGGATCCACTGCACGGCCCTCGCGATGTGGGAGAGCTTGCTGTCGGCGAGGCCGATCTGGCGGACCGTCGCCCCCTGCTCGCCGGTGATCAGCCGCCACAGGATCTCCCGCTTGACCAGCGGCGCGAGCATGCCGGCGTCGCGAGGGCGGTCGAGCAGGCGGACCAGCCGCACCACGGCGTCGAGAAGCTCGTCGGAGGCGTCGCTGACGGCGATGGCCGGGGCTGCGGAGCCGTTCCGCGGAACGGTGCCGGGAGCCGCTTGCAGCAGCATCTCGGCGATCGTCGACGGCTCCAGCAACAGGCCGAAACCCAGAGCCGGTTCGCGCGGGCCGGCCTCGGTGAAGTGGCCGGTGACGGGAAGGTCGACCGATGCGACGAGGTACTGCCCGGCGTGGTAGTCGAAGACGCGGTCGCCCAGCGCGAGACGTTTGGCGCCCTGGGCGATCAGCGCCATGACCGTTCCGCTCATCGACGCCGACGGCGCGTCGGCCCGCTCCGCCCGGCCGATCTGAACCCCCTCGATGGCGGTGGTGTAGCTGTCGGATCGCGCGTGGCGGGCCAGCAGGGTACGGAGCTCATCCAGCGACATGGCCCGATTGAAGCACTCCGGTGGAGGAGGGCCAACAATCCGTTCACCGTCCGGTGCGGACGAGAGGATCGGGCAAGGGTCCGCCAGTTCTGGGCAATTTTTTCGCCTGCGGCGTCGGCAGAATGGACACCGCCTCGAAGGATTTCCCCGGGGACGAATGCTGTGGATGTTCCCGGCATGTGCGATGCACTGCACAGGCATGGCTCCGCCGCGTGCGACGAGAGGAAAAGGATGACGGACGACACCCGCAGCGAGATCTCGCACCGCGTGAATGGCGTGGTGTGCGGCCTGAGTGTCGACAATCGCAGGACGCTGCTCGACGTATTGCGTGAGGACATCGGCCACACCGGTTCCAAGAAGGGCTGTGACCACGGGCAGTGCGGTGCCTGCACGGTGCTGGTCGATGGCCGGCGGGTGGTGTCCTGCCTGACGCTGGCGGTCGCCGCGGAGGGCACGGAGGTCACCACGGTGGAGGGCCTTTCCGGCGATGGTGGACTGTCGCCGCTCCAGGAGGCGTTCGTGCGGCTCGACGGCTTGCAGTGCGGATACTGCACTCCCGGGCAGCTCTGCTCGGCTGCCGGGATGCTGGCCGAACACGCGGAGGGCCGGCCGAGTGCGGTGACCGCCGAACTCCCCCCGGGCGCTCCCGTGCCCGAGCTGGATGCCGCCGAGGTGAGGGAGCGCATGAGCGGCAATCTCTGCCGGTGCGGCGCCCACCCGTCCATCGTGCGTGCCGTGCTCGAGGCGGCGGCCCGCCAGGAGGTGGCGAGGTGAAGGAGTTCGCCTACCACCGTCCCGCCCGGGTGCGGGAGGCTCTCACCCTGGTCGCCGGGGACGACGGCGCGCGGTATCTGGGTGGCGGTACGAACCTCGTCGACCTGATGAAGGACGGGGTGGAGGCACCCACCCGGCTGGTGGACGTACGGCACCTGCCGCTCGGCGGTGTCCGTGAGGCGCCGGACGGCGGGCTCGTCATCGGGGCGACGACGAGCAACAGCGATGCGGCTGCCCACCCCGGGGTGCGCGCCCGTTATCCGGCGCTGAGCCAGGCGGTGCTGGCGGGGGCCTCGGGCCAACTGCGCAACATGGCCACCGTCGGCGGCAACCTGCTGCAGCGGACCCGGTGCGCCTACTTCGCCGATCCGTCCCAGCCCTGCAACAAGCGGGCTCCCGGCAGCGGGTGCTCCGCGCTCCTCGGGGAGCACCACAACCACGCCGTCCTCGGCTGGTCCGAGCACTGTGTGGCCACCCACCCGTCGGACATGGCGGTGGCCCTGACCGCGTATGACGCGGTGGTGCACTACGAGACGCCGGACGGATCCGGTGAGATCCCGCTGCCGGAGTTCTATCCACCGGTCGGCGGCACACCGCGGCGGGAGACGGTGCTGCCGCCGGGCGCCCTGATCACCGCGGTCGGCCTGCCGTCCTCCGCGGCTCTCCCGCGAGCGCGCTACCGCAAGATCCGCGAGCGCGCGTCCTACGCCTTCGCCAACGTGTCGGTCGCAGCGGCCCTCGACGTGTGCGAGGGAAGGGTCGCAGGAGTGCGGATCGCTCTCGGCGGACTGGCGTCGAGGCCGTGGCGGGCCCGGATCGCCGAAGCCGTCCTGCGGGACGGGCCCGCCACCACCGGCAGCTTCCGCGCCGCCGCCGACGCGGAACTGTCCGCCGCCAGGCCGCTGCGCGACAACGCGTACAAGGTCACCCTGGCCCGCAATCTCATCGAGGCCGTCCTGACCGAACTCGCCGACCGGACCGAGTGACGACCGGCCACACGGCCATCAACCACACGGCCATCAAGGAGAGAGCCACGCATGAACCCCAACTCTGCCGGCGCGTCCGCGGACGCGGAGAAACCGGCCGGGCACCCCACCGCCGCCCCGCGCACAGACCCGGCGGACCGGCCCATGTCCCCCGTGGGGACGCCGCAGGCCCGGGTGGAGGGCCCCGCCAAGGTCACCGGAAGCGTGCGCTACGCGGCCGACGAGCCGATGGAGAACCTGGCCTTCGGCCATGTCGTCACCTCCACGGTGAGCCGGGGACGCATCGCCGGCATCGACGTCTCCGCCGCGGAGGGCATGCCCGGGGTGCGGGGCGTGATCGACCACCGCAACGCGCCCCGCCTCAACCCGGAGGCGGGATCGTTCTTCGGCCCCGACGGCGGCATGCACCTGCTGCAGAACGACGAGATCCCCTGCTCCGGCCGGCCGATCGCGCTGGTGGTGGCGGAGACGATCGAACAGGCCCGGGCGGCGGCCGCTGCGCTGCGGGTGACGTACGAGGAGGCACCGCACGACACCGGTTTCTCCCTCGACCACCCGGCCGCCCGGCCGGCGGTGTCGTTCTTCGGCGAGGACGCGACCATCGGCGATGTCGACGCGGAACTGGCCGCGAGCGCGGTGGTCGTCGATGAGCGCTACCACACGCCCCAGGAGCACGGCGCCGCCATGGAACCGCACTCCGCGACCGCCTGGTGGGAGGACGGACGTCTGCAGATCCTGGACTCCACCCAGGGGCCCTTCATGACCGCCATGACCGTGGCCACGCTGTTCTCCCTCGACCCGCAACAGGTGCGGGTCCGCGCCGCGCACGTGGGGGGCGGTTTCGGTTCCAAGTCGGCGGGCTGCGGTCCCCAGCTCGTCCTCGCGGCCATGGCCACGACGGTGCTCGGCCGTCCGGTACGGGTCACCCTCACCCGGAAACAGGTCTTCCAGGCGGTGTCGCCCAGACCGGCGACCGATCAGCGCATCCGCATCGGGGCCGGAACCGACGGCCGTCTCCGGGCACTCGACCACGCCGCGGCCTTCGAGGTCTCCAAGCTCGCGGAGTACCTCGAGAACTGCACCGAACTGTCCAACACCCTCTACGCGGCACCGGCGATCCGCACCCGGCGCACCGCGGTCCCGCTCGACATCCTGCCCCCGTACTCGGTACGCGGTCCCGGCGCGACACCCGGCTCGTTCGCGCTGGAATCCGCCATGGACGAGGTGGCCGAACGCCTCGGCATGGACCCCCTCGAACTCCGGCTGCGCAACGAGCCCACCGTGGGCCCCGTATCGGGCCTGCCGTTCAGCAACCGCAACCTCGTCCCGTGCCTGCGCGAGGGCGCCCGCCGGTTCGGCTGGGCCACGCGCGACCACCGCCCGCGCAGGCGGAGAGAGGGACGACTGCTGGTCGGCACCGGGCTCGCGGCCACGTCCTTCTCCGCGGGCGCCCTGCCCTCCTCGGCGTCGGTCACCGCCGAGACCGACGGAACCTTCACCGTGGCCGTCGGCGCCACCGACATCGGAACGGGCGCACGCACCGCGCTGACCGCGGTGGCGGCCGAGGCGCTGCACACCGGTCCCGAGCGGATACGGCTCGTCATCGCGGACAGCGACCTCGGACCGGCCTGGAGCGCCGGCGGATCCCGGGGGACGACGTCCTGGTCATGGGCGATCACCGAGGCCGCAGCGGAACTGCGCTCCCAACTGCGCGACGCCGCACTGCCGTTGACCATCACGGCCGACACCACCGCCTCACTCGGCAAGCTGCCCCCCATGGAACGGCACGCGTACAGCGCCGTGTTCTGCGAAACGACGGTCGACCCGGCCACGGGTGAAGTGCGCGTCCGGCGGCTGCTGGGCATGTTCGCGGTGGGCCGGGTGGTCAATCCGCTCCTGGCCCGCAGCCAGGTCATCGGCGGAATGATCACGGGACTGTCCATGGCCCTGCACGAAGAGGGCAGCCGTGACCCCGTCACGGGCCGGCACGTCAACGCCGACTTCGCCGGGTACCACATCGCCGCCTACGCCGACATCCCCGATATCGAAGCCGACTTCGTCCAGGACTACGAACCCGGCGACCCGTCGGGCATCAAAGGCGTAGGCGAGATCGGCACCGTGGGCACCGCGGCCGCGATCGCCAATGCCGTCTGGCACGCCACCGGCACCCGCCGGCGGTCCCTCCCGATCCGCCTGGACCGGGTCCTGGAGGAACACCCTCCGCGGTGAGCCCGCCGCACCGGCCGGCAGCCCGCGCGGCACCGGGCGCCCGCCGGATCCGTCCCGCCGCGCCCCTGCCAGGAGAGGAGTACAGGTGCTGCGCGAGATCTGGCCTTTCGCCGACGCCCATCACCGCGCGGGCCGGCCGGTGGTGCTCGCCCGGCTGGTGGGCCGCGACGGCCCCGGATCACGGCCACTCGGCGCCACCATGGCCGTCGCCGGGGACGGTACGTGGCGGGGCTCGCTGTCGGGCGGCTGCGTCGAGGGCATCGTCCTGGAGAAGGCCCGCGAGGTCCTGGCGGGAGCGGCGCCGCACGTGACGACCGTGTCGCCCGGGGAACACCTGCTGCCCTGGGAGGAAGCGCCCGCCTGCGCCGGTGACCTGCGGGTCCTGGTCGTGGCCGCGCCACCCGAGCCCGTCCACTCCGCGATCACCACGGCACTGGCCGAGGACCGTCCGCTCGCGGTCCGGGTCCAGCTGCGGCCGCCGTACACCTGGTCGGCGGCCGCCACCGTGAGCCGGCTGCCCGACGACGGCCCCGCCCACACGGAAGAGCTGGGGCAGCGGCCGCGGCTGCTGCTGGTCGGTGCCACCGACCTCGCAGCGGTACTCGCCGCTCTGGCCGCCCCGCTGCACCGCAAGACCGTCGTCCTCGACCCCCGGCCCGCCCATGTCGCCTCCGGAGCCTTCCCGGACCCCGTCACAGCCGTCCGCACCTGGCCCGACGAGTGGATCACCCGCCACCCGCTCGACGCCCACGACGCGGTCGTCGCGCTCAGCCACGACCCACGCATCGACGACCGCGCCCTCCGCGCCGCCCTGACCGGCCCGGCCGGATACGTCGCCGCCCTGGGCAGCCGGACCACCCATGCCCAACGCCTGCGGCGCCTGGCAGGCACCCCGGGGCTCGACCGCCTGCACGGGCCGGCCGGCCTCGACCTCGGCGGAACCTCCCTCGCCGAGAGCGCCCTGTCCATCCTCGCCGAGCTCGTCGCGGCCGGCAACGGACGCGGCGGACGGCCGCTCCGCGACGGTGACCTGCCCATCCGGGCCACCGCTCTCGCAGCGGACGCCTGAAGCAACGCGTTCAGGCAGATGCCCAGGGCCGCATCTTCCGCCAGGCGTCCAGCAGTTCGCGCTCGCGGCCCGCGCTGAGGCCCGCGCGGCGGGGCCGGTCCAGGCCCTGTTCGCGCTCCCAGCGCAGGGTGTCGGCCAGCAGTTCCGACCGGGGGCGGTGGCGGAGGCCCGCGGCGTGCGCCGCCGAGCCGTCTCGGTCCGACCAGCCCTCCCAGCCCTGCTCCACCAGCCACATCGGCAGGGACTCGTCCCCCATGTACTCGGCCACGCCGTTCGCGAGCAGCCATGCCGAGTCGGCCGTCACCACCGGGCCGGTGTGCCCACCGATGGTTCGGGACAGCTCGATCCACTCGCTGAACGGGCCGACCGGGCCGACGGCGTTGTACGTGCCGGTGGCCCCCGCCTCCGCGCTGTCGAGCAGCCATGCGGTGAGGTCCCTTACGTCAACTACCTGGGTGGGCAGGTCAGGTGTGCCGGGAACCAGCATCGGCCCGTGCGGATCGCGCGCGGCGCGGGCCGCCCAGTAGCCGGAGCGCCCGGTGTGGTCGCCCGGGCCGCCGATGAGACCGGAGCGCGCGATGAGCAGGCGGTCGCCCACGGCCGCCGCCGACGCCTGCTCGCAGGCGACCTTCGCCTCCCCGTACAGCGAGCGGTCCACCTCGCTCCGGTCGGTCGGGGCGAGAAGGGGCGCCGACTCGTCCGCCCCGGGGGTGCCGTGGGAGGCGTAGGCGTTGCAGGAGGAGACGTAGGTCCAGTGCCGGGCCCGGCCGCCCAGGGCTTCGAGCGCCTCGCGGACGAACCCCGGCTGCCAGGAGACCTCGACCACGGCGTCCCACGCGCGGTCGAGCAGCGGCTCGTACGCACCGGGTTCGCGCCGGTCGGCGGCCACCAGCCGCGCCCCGTCCGCGACTTCGCCGCTCTCGCCCCGCGCGAGGCACGTCACCCGGTGACCGCGCGCCAAAGCCAGCCGCGCCACCTCCCGGCCCACCCACGCCGTTCCACCCAGTACCAAGATCTCCATCCCGGTACTCAAGCACCGCGCGAGCGGGGCGCCCAGGGGGATTCGCTGACAGCGGATCGGGATCCGGTGGTCGCCGGAGAACGGAGCGGTCGCAGAGGGGCGGGCCAAGAACGGGAGCCCTGCCGCGCCAAGAGGCGTGCGGCAGGGCTCCCTCGCTCTCGCTGTGGTGCCGTCAGGCGGACGGGCCGGTGACCAGTCCGACGAAGGACGACCAGGCATCCGGGGACACGGTCAGTTCAGGACCGGTCAGGTTCTTGGAGTCCCGGACGTGGACGGTGTCCGTCATGGCGGCCACCTCCACGCACTCACCGCCCCCACCACTGCTGTAGCTGCTCTTGAACCAAGCAGACTCGGGGACGGCCGGCACGGTGTGTCGAATGGTCATCTCTCTCCCAGGAGGTTTTCCACGAGAGTCAGGGACTCGCGCGGATCGAGCGCCTGAGATCGGAGGATGCCATAGCGAGTCTCGAGTTCGCGGATCTTTGCCTGCTCCGTGTAGAGACGGCTGTCGTCCTGGACCTCGGTGTAGGCGATCCGCTGGCCCCGGGCCGTGTCGATCAAGTTGAACGGGCCACCCAGACCGGCATGGTCCTCTCGGTCGATCGGCATGACCTGGATCTCGACATTGCGGTGCTGCTTACCCATCCCAATGATGTGCTCCAGTTGGCCACGCAGAGTGTCACGGCCGCCGATGGGCCTGAGAAGTACCCACTCCTCGATGATGAAGCTGATCAGTGGTGCAGGCCGCCGGTTGTGGACCTCCTGCCGTGCCAGACGGGCAGCCAGACGCTGGTTGATCACGTCCTCCGTGAGCAGCGGGCGCTGCATCCGGAAAATCGCCTCCGCGTAGTCCTCGGTCTGCAGCAGGCCCGGCACGAGGTGGCTCGCGTAGATGTACAGCGCCGTGGCGCCCGCCTCAAGGCGCGCGGCATCCCGGAAGAAGCCCGGGTACTGGGCCCGTTCGACCTCCTCTTTCAGCGCCTTGAGGAGACCGCCTGCCCCCAGCACCTCGTCCGCCCTGTCGATGAACCTGGGCAGCGGGATGCGCCTGCCCTGCTCGAACGACGCGATGGAGGACGCGGAGTAGTTCGTGAGGGAGCCGAGCTGCGGGCGTTCCAGCCCCGCTCGTGTGCGCAGCAGCTTCAGCTGGCGGCCGAAGGCCGTCACGATGCCCGTTCCCGCCCCGTCGTCCCGGGGCTCGAAGTCGTCGGCTGCCGAGTGGCCTGGTGTCCGGTCCGCGGCCGTTGTCTCCTGTCGCTTCGGTCCCTCGCGCATGTCGTCCCCCTCGTGCATGTGCCCCCACCGTCCTTCCAGCCGGCCGTATGCTCAGCACTGCCCAACCGGACGTGCAGGGGGCGGGTAACGCCGCACATCGCGTACAACCTGGCCCCATGCTCGTACAGCGCGCACACCCCGCCCCTTCGACCCCGGCTGCTCCGCCCGGTCCTCTTGCACCGCGCGCGTACAGGTGAGCGGAAGGGGCGCGTCTTCGCTGGTCAGGTGCTGGTTCCAGCCGTCAGCGTGAAGGCATGACGAGCGAGACCGATCAGTGCGCAACCCAAGCCACCCACGGACGACTTCCCGCGAGCGCACCGGACCTGAGCCTGCGCTTCAGCTCCACCCAGCGCGGTGCGCGGCTGGCCCGCCGGCTGGCCGGGCAGTGGCTGGACGAGCGGGGCGTGCCGTACGGGAGCGATGCGCACGACGCCGTGACGCTGGTGGTGGCGGAGCTGTGTGCGAACGCCGTGCGGCACGGGCATGTCCCCGGGCGGGACTTCCGGCTCGGGATGGCCCTCGGCCCCGGTGGCGTACGGGCGGAGGTGACCGACACCCGGGCCGAGAGGCTGCCCGTACCGGTGCGGCCGGGGGAGGGAGACACGGTTGCGGAGTCGGGTCGTGGCCTGCTGCTGGTGGCGGCGCTGGCCGACCGGTGGGGCTGGGAGCCCCGGAGCGACGGCCCGGGGAAGACCGTCTGGGCGGAGTGCCGACTGCCCGGCCGCTGAAGGGCCGGGTGATGATCGTCCGCTTCCGCGAGGGCTGTAATCCACTGGGGCGCCCGTGATCGCCGTGGGAGGATTCCGCCGCAGTGTGGTCCGGTCAACTCATGCTGGAGGCGTGGATGTTCACGGTGTCCCTGGGCGGGGACGGCGCGGTGCTGGGTCCGCTGGAGCCGTGGCAGGCCGGGGAGTTCCTGGCCCACATGGACCGGGGGCGGGAGTTCATCGGCCAGTACATCGGGCTGGCCGACGTGGTCACGGACCTGGAGTCGAGCCGGGCGTACCTCCAGTCGTACGCAGAGAAGGCCGCCGCCGACACCGGGCGGCTCTACGGCATCCGGGTCGACGGCGGGCTGGTCGGCGGTGTGCTCTTCCGGACCTTCGACGTCCGGCACGGCACCGCCGAGGCGGGATGCTGGCTGGAGCCGTCGGCGGTGGGGCGGGGCCTGGTCACCCGGGCGGCGCGCGTCATCATCGACTGGGCCGTCGAGGAGCGGGGCATCCACCGCGTGGAGTGGTGGGCCGTGACGGGGAACGGACCCAGCATCGCCGTGGCCCGGCGGCTGGGGATGACGAGGGACGGCGTGCTGCGCCAGGGCTACCTGCGCCGGGGAAAGCGGTTCGACATGGAGATCTGGTCGGTGCTCGCGCCGGAGTGGCGGGCGAGCGGGCCCATGTCCGGTCACCGGGCTCCGGTCACCGGGCCCCGGCCCTGATCCCGGTGTGCCCGGGCCTTCGTGGTAGGACTCGAAGGGCGGTGTGAACGGCGGGGAGCGGGGGAGCTTGGTGCCAGTCGGATATCTGATCAGCGTGGCCGTCATCGCGGCTGGAACGCTCTGCGCGCTGGCGCCGCCGCGGCGGCCACGGCCACTCGCCGAGCTGAGCTTCCGCTGCGGACTGCTGCTCAACGAGGCGCCGGTCATCGGCGGTTGTTTTCTGGTGGCCTCGACGCTGCTGGCTTTCGCCCAGCGGGACATCGGAACTTCCGGCGCATGGGCGGTCGTTGGGGCGGCAGTCCTCACGGGCGCCGGTCTCGTGGTCATCGCGCGGCGCGGTCTGCGGGCCGCCCCGGTGCTGGAGCGGGCTCTCGCCGAAGGGCTGGGTCCGGACCGGCGGGCGGCCGCCGGTGCCGGGCCGGACGGGCGGCCCCGCCACCGCCGCCGGCTCGCCCGGGCCCTGCTCGCGCCGGTGTTCCCGCGCCGCCGGGACGTCGAACGGATTCCGAACCTCCGCTACGGCGATGCCGGGCGCCGGAACCTGCTCGACGTCTACCGCCACCGCTCCCGCCCGGCGGGCGGCCCGGTGCTGATCCATCTGCACGGCGGGGGATACCGGCAGGGCCGCAAGAACACCCAGTCGCTCCCCCTCCTGTACCGCCTCGCGAGCCGGGGCTGGGTCTGCGTGAGCGCCAACTACCGCTTGAAGCCGGCCGCGCGCCACCCCGACCATCTCGTCGATCTCAAGCGGGTGATCGCCTGGGTCCGTGCCCATGGACCGGAGTACGGCGCCGATCCGTCCCGGCTGTTCGTCGCGGGCAGTTCGGCCGGCGGGCACATGGCGGCCCTCGCCGCGCTGACCCCGAATGATCCCGCCTTCCAGCCGGGGTTCGAGGACGCCGACACCTCGGTCACCGCGGCCGTCTGCCTGAACGGCTACTTCGGCCCGTACTACGACGAGGACAGGTCCTCCTCCCCGGCCGGCCATGTCCGCGCGGACGCGCCGCCGTTCCTCATCGTCCACGGTGACCGGGACACGGTGGTGCCGGCGACGGAAGCCCGCCGCTTCGCCGAGACACTGCGCGCAGCCTCCGCCGCTCCCGTCGTCCACGCGGAACTCCCGGGCGCGCAGCACGCCTTCGACCTGTTCCCCTCGGCCCGGTTCGAGGCGGTGGTGGACGCGGTCGAGGTGTTCGCGGACCGGGTCCTGAAGGGGCGCTGAACGCCGGCCGGGATCCGGAGCACGACCCGGCCCGGCCACGGAGCGGCGCCGAGGAGCTGCCGGCCCAGGCGGTGGCCGAGGGGTGCCGGCCGCGGGGCCCGTCGCCGCGTCGAGCGTGCCCGGGCCCACCGCGCGGTCACGGCAGGCCCGGCGTCACCAGGGGATGACGCCGTCGTCCTCGAAGAACGAACCGGTCGGGCCGCCGTCGGGCAGGGTGGCGAGCCGGATCGCGGTGGCCGCGCCCTGCGCGGGGGTGCGGGGTCCGTTGAAGCCGGTGAAGTCGGTCGCGACCAGGCCCGGGCAGGCGGCGTTGATGAGGATGTCCGTGCCGGCGAACTGCCGGGCGTACTGCACGGTGACGGCGTTGAGGTACGACTTCGTCGGCGCGTAGGCCGCCATGACGGGGCCGACGTCGATGTCCGGGTCCGCCTGGCGGGTCAGGGAGCCGACGGAACTGGAGACGTTGACGATGCGGGGCGACGCCGAGCGGCGCAGCAGCGGCAGCATCGCGTTGGTGACCCGGATGACACCGATGACGTTGGTCTCCACGACCGTGCGGACCACGTCGAGGTCGAGCGCGGTGGGGTCCTGGCCCCAGCCCGGCCCCGTCGCCTCTCCCGAGATGCCGGCGTTGTTGACCAGGGCGTCCAGGTGCCCGGCCTGTTCTTCGACCAGTTCCGCGGCCTCGGTGACGCTCCGGTCGCCGGTCACGTCCAGCGGCACCCCGAACGCGTCCACCCCGGCCGCGCGCAGCTTCTCCACGGCGGACTCGCGCCGGGCGTCGTCGCGGGCTCCCACGCCCACGCGGTACCCGAGGGCGCCGAGCCCGTTCGCGATCTCGTATCCGATCCCCTTGTTCGCGCCGGTCACCAGCGCGATTTTCGTTTCGCTCATGTCCTCGATGCTCGCCCTCGGGCGACTTCCGCATCCAACACCGATACGGTGCACTGTCATACCCGGTGGGTATCACCGGCGTACCCTGGTGGCCATGGACGCCCTGGACACCCTGGAGACCCGCGAGCTGCGGTACTTCCTGGCCGTCGCCGAGGAACTGCACTTCGGCCGTGCCGCCGAGCGCCTCGGCATGGCCCAGCCACCGCTGTCCCGGGCGATCCAGCAGATGGAGCGGCGCCTCGGCGTCTCCCTGCTGGAGCGCAACCGCCGCGGTGTCGCCCTGACCGGCGCCGGAGAGGTCCTGCTGTACGAGGGCCGCGCCGCCCTCGACGCGGCCACCGCCGCCGCGCGCCGCACCCGTCGCGCCGGTGGCGCGGGCACCCCGGGCGGCGGCGCCCGCAACCGCCTGGTGCTGGCCGTGAAGGCCGCCGCCTCCCACGAGTTGCTGCAGAAGCTCCTCGCCGCCTACGCGGCCGAGCCCGGCGCCGCCGAGATCGAGGTGCTGCCCAGCGGTACGTGCGAGCAGGAGGAGATGCTGCGCGACGGCCGCGCCGACGTGGCGCTCATGCACAAGCCGTTCAACTCCCTCGCCGGGTTCGACAGCGAGGAACTTCTGACCGAGGGGCAGATCGCGATCGTGCCCGCCGGGCACCCCCTGGCCGCGCGCCGGACGCTGTCCCTGGCCGACGTCACCGACGTCCCCGGCCTTCCGCACGCCCGCTGGCCCCGCCGCGGCACGTACCCGCCCGGCCCGGGACCCGAGATCCACGACCAGACGCAGCTGGCCCAGCTGATCGCCCTCGGACGCACCATGGCCCTCTTCCCCGAGTCCGCCCGCGCCTGGCTGTGGGCCGAGCACGCCGCCGTCCCCGTCGTCGACGCGCCCCCCGTCGTCACCCACATCGCCTGGCCCGCGCACAGCCGCTCGCTCGCCCTCGCCGGGCTGGTCCGCATGGCCACACGGCTCTGACCCCCCTCCTGCACGGGCGTCTCCCCGCGGGGCCCACGCCGGCCGGCGGCTACCGGGCCGGTGTGCCGATGAGTTCGTCGGCGACCCACCGTGCGACACCGTCCGGGTAGGGCGACGGCAGTCCGAGGACGATGTGCCCGAAGCCGGCGCCGGCCGCCTCGGCGATCGCGTCCCGCGTGGCGGCGGGCCGGTCGTAGGAGACGGGCAGGTGGATCGAGCGGGTGATGGACGCGGGGTCGCGGCCGATGTCGGCGCAGTAGCGGTCCAGCAGCGCGCTGCGCCGGACGACTTCGTCGATGTCGCCACCCGGGATGTTCCACAGGTCGGCGTGCTCGGCGGCCACGCGCAGCGTCGCGGACGAGCGCCCGCCGATGAGGATCGGCGGATGGGGGCGCTGGACGGGTTTGGGGCTGCCGAACGCTCCGGTGAGCCGGTGGTGGGTGCCGTGGAAGTCGAACGGCTTCTCCTCCGTCCACAACTGCCGTATCAGCGTGCAGGCTTCGGCGAGGCTCTCCACGGCGTGCGCGGTGTCGTGGAAGGGCAGGCCGTGGGCCTCGTACTCGCGCCGGGCCGGGGGTTCGGGGCGCGAGCCGACGCCGATGCCGAAGTCGAGCCGTCCGCCGGAGACAATGTCCACGGTTGTGGCGATCTTGGCCAGCATGGCGGGCGGCCGGAACCGGTTGCTGGTCACCATGACGCCGAGCCGCAGCCGCCGGGTGCGGGCGGCGAGCGCCGAGAGCAGCGTCCAGCCCTCGTGGGCGGGCCCGTTGGGGTCGCCGCCGATCGGCATGAGGTGGTCGAACAGCCAGGCGTGCCCGATGGCCGGGATCGCGTCCGCCTCGCGCCAGACCCGCAGGATGTCGTGGTAGCCGACCTGCATGGGGGCGGTCATGATGCCGAAGCTGGGCGGGGGTGTGTGCGGCATGGAGGGTCAATCCTTTCGATGCCCGCGGCGCCGGGGCCGGGGCGCGGTGGCGGGATGCGATCCGGACGGGTGGAGGGGCGCGGCCCCGGTTGTGGAGCCGGTGGCGCCGCGGGTGCGGCGGGTGCGGCGTGTGCGGGCGACGAGCCGCCGCGGGCCGGGCCCGTATCGGCGAGTGCCCGGGGAGCCGGCGGGCGATCGCCGTCTCGCCGGGCACCCGCGCGATTACCCCGGATCCCGGAAAGCGGGAGAGCGGCTGTCTCCCGGGAGGTTCAGCGGCGCCGCAGCGACGCGTCGAGCAGCGAGGGCGGGGTGTCGAACTTCTCGTGCGGGGCGAGGTCCGTGCCCGGGGTGACGATGCCGTCGATCGCGTCGAGGACGTCGGCGGAGAGCACGGTGCCGGCCGCGGCGGTCTGCGTGTGCAGGTGGTCCAGGGTGCGGGGGCCGATGAGCGCGCTGGTCACGCCGGGGTGCGCGGTCACGAAGCCGAGGGCGAGCTGGATCATCGTCAGGCCGGCCTCGTCGGCGACCCCGGCCAGCCGCTCGACGGCGTCGAGCCTGGCCCGGTTGGCGGGGACGGTGAGGTCGAAGCGTTCCGGCATGACCGCCGAGCGGCTGGTCGTGACCTCCCGGCCCGCGCGGACCGCGCCCGTCAGCCAGCCCGAGGCGAGCGGGCTCCACGCCAGCACCCCGAGCCCGTACTGCTCGGTGACGGGCAGCACGTGGGTCTCGATACCGCGCTGGAGGATCGAGTAGCTGGGCTGCTCGGTGACGTACCGGCTCAGGCGGTGCTCGCGGGCGGCCCACTGCGCCTGCACGATGCGGTGGGCGGGGAAGGTCGAGGAGCCGAAGTAGCGGATCTTTCCGGCGCGTTGGAGGTCGGTGAGGGCCGACAGGGTCTCCTCGTCGCTGGTGTTCGGGTCCCACCGGTGGATCTGGTAGAGGTCGACGTGGTCGACACCGAGGCGGCGCAGGCTGTCGTCCAGCGCGGTGACCAGCCAGCGGCGCGAACTGCCCTGGTGGTTGCGCTCCTCGCTCATCGGCATGTTTGCCTTCGTGGCCAGCACGATGTCGTCGCGGCGGCCGGCGATGGCCTTGCCGACCATCTCCTCCGACTCGCCCCTGCTGTACATGTCGGCGGTGTCGATGAGGTTGATCCCCGCCTCCAGGGCGGCGTCGACGATGGCGGTGGCCTCGTCCTGGCTGGTGCGCCCGATGGCGCCGAAGTTCATCGCGCCGAGCGCGAGGGTGCTGACCTGGACACCGGTGCGGCCCAAGGTGCGGTACTGCATGGGAGGGTCTCCTCGTTACGGGTGGGGTGTGCGGTGGCGTGGCGGCATGTCACGGCCGGCACCGCACGGCACGGCTTGGTGGCGGGCCCGTGCTCTGGCATCATGAGCAAACGGAACCTCGTTCCGGAACGACGATACGGAACAGTGTTCCGCTTTGGCAAGCGTGATGGGGAACGTGATGGGGAAAGGGAGCGGCGCCCGTGAAAGGCAGCGGTGAGTGCGCGGGGCGTGCGGCCCAGCCCAAACGGGCGGACGCCCGGCGCAACCGGGAGGCTCTGCTCGACGCGGCCGCCGCGGTCTTCGTCAGATCGGGCGTGGAGGCGCCGGTGCGCGACATCGCGGCCGAGGCGGGCGTCGGGGTGGGGACGATCTACCGCCACTTCCCGAAGCGGGCGGATCTCATCATCGGTGTCTTCCGGCACCAGGTCGAAGCCTGCGCCGAGGCCGGCCCGGCCCTGCTGGCGGCCGGTCCGACCCCTTATGCGGCGCTGGGGAAGTGGATTGACCTCTTTGTCGACTTCCTGGTCACCAAGCACGGGCTCGCCGCTGTGCTGCAGTCCGACCACGCCGGATTCGGGACGCTGCACGATTACTTCCTCGACCGCCTCGTGCCCGTGTGCACCGAACTGCTCGATGCCGCAGCCGAGTCCGGTGAGATCCGGTCCGACGTGAAGGCCCTCGACCTCATGCGCGGCGTCGGCAACCTCTGTGTCGGCGCGGACGACCCCCGCTACGACGCGCGCCGCATGGTCGAGCTCCTCATCGCGGGGCTGCGCCGGCCGCGCTGAAGCCCGGCCGGGCCCCGAGGGCGAGAGCCCTGCCGCGGGCACACGCCCGGCAGGGCCCCTCCGTCCCGTGCAGGCTCAGGAAGCCCGCTCGGCGCCCGCCCCGTCGTTCGCCGGAAGGGACTCCCAGATCTCGATCAGCTCCTTGGCGAGGTCCGGGTGGCCGGCCGCCAGGATCGGGGAGCCGAAGGTGAAGTCGCGGCCCTCCGCGCCCAGGACGGTCAGGCCGTTCCGGCGCAGGAGCGTGACGCCCGCGGCCACGTCCCAGGGGGCGGGGCCGAAGCAGACGCAGGCGTCGAGCCAGCCCTCGGCCACCGCGGCCAGGTCCAGGCTCATGCAGCCGTGCATCCGCACCCGGTACGCGACGCCGCCCAGCAGGCCGGAGAGGAAGGTGCCGGACCGGGAGCGGGGCGATCCGGTGCCCGTGACGGAGACGATGGCCCGGGAGACCTCGCGCACCCCGGACGGTTCCGTGGCCGGGGCGCTGCGCGGGCCGACGGTCCAGCGGCGGTGCAGGGCCGGGGCGTGGAGCACGCCCACGGACGGGGTCCCGGCCTCCGCGTAGGCGAGGGAGACGGCGTGCAGGGGCGCGCCCCGGGTGTAGTTCATGGTGCCGTCGATGGGGTCCAGCAGCCAGCAGCGCTCCGGGAGCGGGCCGCCCTCGGCGGACTCCTCGCCGATGACGGGGATGTCCGGGGTGCGCTCGCGCAGCACGCGGGTCACCCGACGTTCGACCTCGACGTCGGCGTCCGTGACCTCCTCGCCGGACTCCTTGAATCTCTTCTCGGACCACTCGTCCCCGGCTCGCACGAGCCATGCGACTCCCGCCTCGACGGCTTCCTCGGCGACAGCCTGCAGGTCGTGGTGCTCGTTCACGTCGGTCCAGGGCCTTTCCGGCAGAGTTCCCCATCGGGCTTCGGTGCGGCCCCGCCTCCCGGCGGGCCGCCGGCGGTGCGGGCGCGGGCGCCGCCGTACAGCCGTAACCGTATCGGGCGGCGGGCCCGCGCCCGTACGGCGAGTGGCGCGGTGCGGAGCGGAGGGGGCCGGACGGGGCGGGGGAGTGGGGCCGTCCGGCGGGCGGCCCGAGCACCACGCTCGAGGTCCGGCGGGAGCCGGAACGCGAGGGCCCGGCCGAGCCGCGGCCCGGTCCGGGCATCCGGGGTGCCCGGACACCGGACCCGGCACTCGCCCGTGGGAGGGGCCCGGGCGGCCCTCCGCCGTGCGGACGTTCGGCCCTGTGCGGCCTTGTCCGGTTCCGGTTGGCTGGAGGGGTATCGAGGAGGTACGTGATGCAGAAGATGACCGTGAACTTCCTGGACGGGGAGTCCTACTCGGTCGCGGTGCGCGGCCACGAGTTCACCGTGGACCAGCCCCTGGACGCCGGGGGCGACGACCTCGGCCCCACCCCCGTCGAGTTGTTCACCGCCTCGCTGGCCACCTGCGTCGGCTACTACGCCGGCCGCTATCTGGCCCGGCACGGGCTGCCGCGCGAGGGACTGCGGGTGGAGACGGAGTTCGCGCTGGCCGGGGACCGCCCGGCGCGGGTCGGGGAGGTGCGGATGCGCCTCGTCGTCCCCGGGGAACTGCCCGAGCAGCGCCGCAAGGCACTGGCGGCCGTCGTCAACCACTGCACCGTGCACAACTCGATCCGGCAGCCGCCGCACGTCGTGATCGACGTGGACTGAGACCCGGCCGGCCGGGCGGTGGCGCCCCCGGCCACCCGGCCGGCCGGGCGCGGGCCAGGGCACCACCGGGTATCCGCCCCGGTGGTGCCCTGGTGTTCGTTCCAGCCGGCGGGCTCCTGGAGGGAGACGTGTGCGCCTCAGCGGTCGTGCAGCACCTTTGGGCGGGTCACAGGGACGACGGTGAGCAGGTCGCCGAGTCCCTTGAAGTCGTCGGGGTTGGTGGTGAAGAGAGGGAGGTCCTCGGCGACGGCGATCGAGGCGATCATCAAGTCGGCCACCCGGCGGCGGGGTTTGCGGCCGGCTCCGATCACAGCCGCGCACACTCGGCCGTAGATGCGGGCGGCTTCCGCGTCGAAGGGGATGGGGTCGAACTCGTTCTCGGCCCGCTGCAGGACATCGAGACGGCGGGCGCGCTCGGCGTACTCGTCGTAGTCGTCCTGCTCCTCGTTCCGCCGCACCTCGTGGGGCCCCGCTGAGAGTTCCGCCAGGGTGATCGCGCTGATCGCCACCTCTGCGGGGAGTTCTTCCGGGTCCACCCATCTGCGCAGGATCATGATGTTCGTATCGAGCAGACCCTGCTGGTACTCAGCGGGCATAGGGGTCGTCCGCCTCCTGCTCGGCGGTGGCGGACTGGTCCGACCGGAAGGCGTCCAGGGAGATGTCGGGGGCGGTGTGCGACATCGCGGCGAACTCACCTCGGGGCACGAAGCGTCTGCGTCGACGCAGGGGGATCAGTTCGCCGATCCGGTTTCCGTCCCGTGTGACGGTAAAGGACTGTCCGTTCTGGACGGCGTCCATGATTTCTCTCGACCGGTTGCGCAGGTCGCGCTGGGTGATCTCGTGCTGGGCTGACACAACCCGCATATTAGCCGGTGGTGCTACATCGTGCTACCTCGTGGCACGGCACTGGTTGCGTCTGCCACGTCATCGCGCCTGTGCGAAGCGCAAGCGCCTGCTCGCGGGCGGCGAGAACTGTCTGGCCGGACCGGCACCACCGAGTTGCTCCGGCCGGACGGCATTCTCCTTCTTTCGCCGGACGCGCACCCGGGTATCTGTGTTCCCGAACCGCGCCGCGATCACCGCGGACCACCGTCGGACGCCCCGCGCGCCGTGCACCCGACCCGCCGAAGACACCGAAACCCCTCACGACTCCCGGCAGCATGCGCAGGCGATCCACCGCCGATGTACGCGGTGAAGGCAACAGAAGACGAGGTGCTGTGATGAGCGGACCGGTCAGTACGGTCGACGCCCCCGTGACCCGGGCCGATACCGGCCACCCCGAGGCGCCGTGCGTGGAGATCAGCGACAGCCGCGAGGCGACGGTCGGGACGACCCGGGTGCGCCGCGCGCTGCCGCGCCGGGGCCGCCGCACCGTCGGCGCCTGGTGCTTCGCCGACCACATGGGCCCGGCCGACGTCACCGAGAACAGCGGCCTGGACATCGGACCGCACCCCCACATCGGCCTGCAGACCGTCACCTGGGTCACCGACGGGCAGGTGCTGCACCGCGACAGCCTCGGCTCCGAACAGGTCATCAAACCCGGACAGCTCAACCTGATGACCGCCGGCGGCGGCGTCTCGCACGCCGAGGAGGCCACCGGCCACTACCGCGGCACCCTGGAAGGCATCCAGCTGTGGGTGGCCCTGCCGGAGGCCACCCGGCACGGGCCCGCCGCTTTCGAGCACCACGCCGGGCTGCCGCAGGCCGACCTCGACGGGGGCGCGGGCACGGCCACCGTGCTGATCGGGGACTTCGGCGGCGCCGTCAGCCCCGCCCGGCGCGACACCCCCCTGGTCGGCGTCGACCTCGACCTGCGCGCCTCCGCCACCGTGCCGCTGCGCACCGGCTTCGAGTACGCCCTGGTGGTCCTCGAAGGAGCCGTCGCCGTGCACGGGAAGCCGCTGCACCCGGGCCGGCTGGGCTACCTCGGCGAGGGCCGCGGCGAACTCCGGCTGGAGGTGCGCGAGCCGGCCCGCGCGATGCTCCTGGGCGGCACGCCGTTCGAGGAGCCGATTCTGATGTGGTGGAACTTCGTGGGCCGCACCCGGGCGGAGATCGACGCCGCCCACGCGTCGTGGCAGCGGCAGGGCGACCGGTTCGGCCGCGTGGAGTCCGCGCTGCCGCGGATCCCTGCCGCCGCCCCGCACTGGCAGCGGGCCGGAGGGGAGCGGTGAGCGGCTCCCGGCAGCGGACCGGCCGGCGGCATCGGAGGAGCACCGCATGAGCACCGCTGTCCGCGACAACCCCGCCGGGAACCGCTACGAGATCCACGAGGGTGAACGGCTGGCCGGTTTCTCCGCCTACCGGCTCACCGGCCGGAGGATCGCCTTCACCCACACCGAGACGCTGCCGGAGTTCCGGGGACGCGGCCTGGCCGGGCGGCTGGTCGCCGGACAACTCGACGACGCCCGCCGCCGCGGACTCGCCGTCCTGCCGTTCTGTCCCTACGTCAGGCAATACATCGCCGAGCACGCCGACGCCTACCTCGGTCTCGTCCCCACAACGGATCGCGCCCGGTTCGGCCTGCCCCACCCGGAGACGGCATAACGCCGAACGCCGCCGGCGCGGACGGCTCCGCTCTCCGGGGCGCGGCCCACGCCCCGGCCGCCTGCGCTCCACGGGCCTCGTGCCGTGTCCTCGCCGCCTGGCCGCGCCGGATCGGGTCCGGGCGCGGCAGGCTCGAGCGTCAGCCGGCCGGCCCGGTGTCGTTCACCTCCGCCGCGATGTGCTCGCCCCAGGCCCGTATCTGCTCGCGGTCGCGGAAGTCGCCGCCCCTGCCGTCCGCGACGAGGCGGCGGGTGAGGAAGCCGTCGGAGTCCTCCGGGAGCCGGCCGCCGAAGGTCATGTGGCCGCGGGCGTGCACCCGTTCGGCGATCCGGGCCACCGCTTTCGGCGGCGGGATCTCGCCCTCGGAGGCGGAGGGGTCGAGCGGGCCGCTGCTGAAGAGCCAGACGGGGCGCCGGTCGAGTTCCCTGCGGTTCCGGCGGGCGAAACGGGCCGCGTCCTTCTGCCAGCGGCCGGCGTAGAGGCCGCCGCCGATCACCACGGCGTCGTACGGTTCGAGGTCCTGGACGCCGGAGGCCGGGAGGACGACGACGTCGATCTTCCGGGCGCGCAGCACGTCCCCGATCCACTGGGCGATGTCGGCGGTGGAACCGTGCTTGCTTCCGTAGGTGACGAGTACGCGCTGTGCTGTGAGCATGTGTGTTCACCGTCCTTCTGTTCCCGTGGTGTTGGGCCCTGCCAATGGGCTAGGGCCGCCGGGCGGGGCCGGCCGTCAGAACCTGCGGAGCCAGCCGTCGGCGAGGCCGTGCAGGGCCGGTTCCACCGGGCGGATCTTCGCGTCGTCGTAGCGGTGGGTGAGATGGCTGACCACGCTCACCACCCCGTCCACCTGCCCGGCCATGTGCTCGGCGATCGGCACCTCGCTGCGCCGTTCCAGACAACCCTCCAGGACGACCACGCCGCCCACGACCGTGACGCCGATGGCGTGCGGGGGCAGCCACAGGGCGCCGACCAGCACCTCGTCGATGATCTCCCGGCGGATGTCTGCGTCCGGCCGCAGGAAGACCTGGAGCAGGTCCCGCCGGGTGACGATGCCGACCAGCCGGTCCTCCTCGTCCACCACCGGCAGCCGCTCCACCTGGTGCCGCACCATGGTGCGGGCCGCGTGCGCGATGGAGTCCAGGGCGCGGACGGTGACGGCCGGCGAGGTCATCAGTTCCCCCGCCGTGGGCGCGCGGCCGTCCTCCCCGGCGGCCCGCCGTGCGGTGTGGCCGAGGCGGGGCAGGCGCAGTCCGCCGGTTCCGGCCCCGGCCCCCGCCCCGGCCCCCGCCCCGGCCCCCGCCCCGGGCCCCGCCTGGGGCCCCGTCTTCCGGCCGCCGGCTCCGTCCCGGCCCGGCCGACCGCCCATCAGGTCGGAGACGGAGATCACCCCGATGACCTTCTCGTCGTCGTCCACCACCGGCATTCCGCTGATCCCGTGCTCGTCCAGCCGCGTCACGACGTCCTTGAAGGGGGTGGCGGCGACTGCGCGGACCACGTCGATCGTCATCACGGTGCCGACCTTGCGGTGCTTCATGGTTCTCTCCTCCTCGGGGCGGCGGGGCTCAGCGCAGCCGGCGCAGATAGGGGTCGCGCGCCTGCCGGGGCAGCAGGCGGATACGGACGTCGAGTGCGGTGACGCCGTCGGGCCGGGCGACGACCGGGTTGAGGTCGGCCTCGGCGAGCTGCGGCAGGTCGCACGCCATCCGCGAGACCCGCAGCAGCAGTTGTTCGAGCCCTTCGAGGTCGACCGGGCCGCCGCCGCGGTAGCCGAAGAGCAGCGGCGCGGAGCGCGGCGCGGTGATCAGGTCGTGCACGTCGCGGTCGGTCAGCGGCGCCAGCCGTGCCGCGTGGTCGGCCAGCAGTTCGGTGGCGGTGCCGCCGAGGCCGAAGAGCACCAGCGGCCCGAAGACCTGGTCCTGGACGACTCCGGCGACCAACTCGGTGCCGCGCTCCGCCATCGGCTGGACCAGCACCCCGGTCATCACCTCCCCGAAGCGCCCGGCCAGCGAGCGGTACGCCTGCCGCACCTTCTCCTCGCCGGCCAGGTCGAGGAGCACCGCGCCCTCGTCGGTCTTGTGCACCAGGCCGGGCCAGTACGCCTTCAGCACGACGCGGCCCTCCGGCCCGGGGGCGAGGCGGGCGGCGGCGTCGACCGCGCCCTGCTCGTCCTCGGCCCAGGCCCAGGGGAGCTGCGGGATGCGGTAGTGGTCCAGCAGTTCGGCGCTGCGGCGCGGGTCGAGCCAGCCGCCGTCCGGGTGCTCGGCGAGGAAGGCGTCCACGAGTGCGCGGGCGCCGTCGGTGTCGGTGCCGTGCAGTTCGGGGAAGGTGCCCGTCGGCCGGGCCAGGAACCGGGCCCGCTCCGCGGCGTGAGCCAGGGCGCGGGCGGCGGCCTGCGGGTCCGCGTACGCGGGGACGGCGGCGCCGCCCCGGGTGTGCAGCAGCCGCACGGACTCGGCCTGGTCCAGCAGGACCGCCGCGACCGTGCGGGGCCGCCGGCGCTCCGGGGCCGCGTGGGTGAGGGCCCGCAGCGGGTCGTCGCCCGTGGCCGCGGCCAGCGCGGTGGGGACGAGGGCGAGCAGCACCGCGTCCACGGCCTCGTGTGCGGACAGCCGGTCCAGGACGGCGCTCAGCGACTGGTCGCCGACGGCCGCGGTGGCGTCCACGGGGTTCGTCGCGCTCGCGCCCGGCGGCAGCCACTCCAGCAGCTCCTCGACCAGGTCCGTGGGAAGCTCCGGCACGCTCAGGCCCGCCTCGACGCAGGCGTCGGCGGCGAGGACGCCCGCGCCGCCCGCGTTCGACACCACGGCCACCCGCGACCCGGTGGGCAGCGGCTGGGCGTGCAACAGGGCGGCGGTGTCGAGGAGTTCGCCGACCGTGCGGGTGGCGATGATCCCGGCCTGGGTGAAGAGGGCCTGCCGGGTCATGGTCGGCGTCGCGGCCGCGGCGGTGTGCGAGGCGGCGGCGCGGCGGCCGGCGTCGGAGCGGCCCGCGTCGACGGTCAGCAGCGGCATCTTCCGGGTGACCCGGCGGGCGGTGCGGGAGAAGGCGCGCGGGTTGCCGAAGGACTCCAGGTGCAGCAGGGCCAGGTCGGTGCGGCCGTCCTCCTCCCACCACTGCAGCAGGTCGTTGCCGCTGACGTCGTACTTGTCGCCGAGCGAGACGAAGCTGGAGACGCCGACGCCGAGCCGGGACAGCCCGCCCAGCAGCGCGATGCCGACCCCGCCGGACTGCACGGCGACCCCGGCGGTGCCCGGCAGCGGCCGGTGCGCGGCGAAGGTGGCGTCCAGCCGCACGGGCTCCTCGGTGTTGGCGATGCCCAGGCAGTTCGGGCCGACGAGCCGCATCCCGTAGCGGCGGACGGTCACCAGCAGCGCCTCCGCCTCGGCGTCGTCCAGCCCGGAGGTCAGCACCACCAGGGCGCGGACCCCGGACTTGCCGCACTCCTCGGCCACTTGGGGCACGGCGCGCGCCGGGACGGCGAGCACGGCCAGCTCCGGCGGCTCGGGAATCGTCGTCACGGACGGGTAGCACGGGGTGTGTTCGATGGTGTGGACGTGCGGGTTGACGGCGTGCAGCGCGCCGGTGAAGCCGGCCCGGCGGATGTTGCGCAGCACGGCGCGGCCCACGGAGCCGGGCTTGGTGCCCGCCCCGACGACGGCGATGGAACGGGGCCGCAGCAGCGGCCGCAGGCTGGCGGCGTCGGCGGTCCGGCCGCGCTCGTCGCAGGCGGCCAGGTAGCGCTCGTCCGGTTCCAGGCCGACGGTGCAGTGCACCTCGGAGTTCTCGAACCGGCGGGCGGTGCTCAGGCCGAGGTCGGCGAAGACCTTCAGCATCGCGTGGTTGTCGGCGAGGGCGTCGGCGGTGAACGTGGCGACACCGTTCGCGCGGGCCGCGTGCACCAGGTGCTCCAGCAGCAGGGTGCCGACGCCGCGGTGGTGGAAGTCGTCGGCGACGGCCAGGGCGACTTCCGCCGTGGCGGGGTCGGCGGGGCCGGTCTCGTACTCGGCGACGCCCACGATCTGGTCCTCGCAGAAGGCGATCAGCGGCAGGAAGCCGGGGCGCGGTGGACCGCAGAACCGTTCGGCGGCCATCCGCCCGGACAGCCGGCTCGCGCCGAAGAAGCGCAACCGCAGGTTCTCCGGCGACATCTCCTCGTACAGCCACAGCACCTGGTGGATGTCCTCCGGGCGCGCCTGGCGGATCTCCACCGTCCTGCCGTCGGCCAGCAGTGCGTGCGTCATCTCGGCGCGGTGCGCGATGTCCGTCGTCATGGTGTCCACTCCCCTGGGGCCCGCTCGGCTTCCCTCCAGCATCCGGCGGTGCCGGGACGCCCGCAGGGGCTGGTGGGGGCACGGCGGCAGGGCCGTTCGGCCCCGGTGCGCCGCCGCCGGCCGGGCCGCCCGGAACCCGTCCCGGGGCCCGCCCCGCGAGCAGGGCCGAACGGCCTCACCGGGCCCGGGCCGCTCGGTCCCCGAACCGCCCCCGGGCAGGGGCCGTACGGCGTGCCCGGGGACTCCCGTCGGCCCTGTCCGGGGGGAGGGCCCCGGCCGGAGGATGGACACCGATGAGAGGCGCCCGCAGGGACACCCCCCGAGCGGCGCCGCGAAGACATGCGGAGGCAGTGATGACGGTGGTGACACCGACCGGCACAGAGGCGCCCGGAGCGGCGTGGCGCGGGTTCACGGGCGAGCACTGGCGCCGCCGGGTGGACGTCCGGGGCTTCATCCAGGCCAACTACACCCCCTACGAGGGGGACGGAGCCTTCCTGACCGGCCCGACGACGCGCACCCGCACCGTCTGGGAGAAGGTCAGCGGCCTCTTCCCGGAGGAGCGCCGCAAGGGGATCCTCGACGTCGACACGGCGGTCCCCTCCACGATCACCTCGCACGCGCCCGGCTACATCGACCGCGACCGCGAACTGATCGTCGGCCTGCAGACCGACGCCCCGCTCAAGCGGGCGATCATGCCGAACGGCGGGCTGCGGATGGTCGAGAACGGGCTGCGCGCCTACGGCTACGAACCCGACCCGTTCGTCACCAAGGTCTTCGGCACCTACCGCAAGACCCACAACGCGGGCGTCTTCGACGCCTACACCCCCGAGATGCGCCGGGCCCGCAAGGCCGGCATCATCACCGGCCTGCCCGACTCCTACGGGCGCGGCCGGATCATCGGCGACTACCGGCGCGTCGCGCTCTACGGCACCGCGATCCTGGTCAAGGAGAAGAAGGCCGAGCGCTCCCTGCTCGACCACCGGCCCTCCACCCCGGACGTCATCCGGGACCGCGAGGAACTCGCCGAGCAGATCCGGGCCCTGGGCGAACTGGAGGAGATGGCCGCCGGCTACGGCTGCGACGTCACCCGCCCCGCCGCCACCGCCCACGAGGCCGTGCAGTGGCTCTACCTGGGCTACCTGGCGGCGGTGAAGGAGCAGAACGGCGCCGCGATGTCCCTCGGCCGCACCTCCACCTTCCTCGACGTCTACCTCGAACGGGACCTCGCCGAGGGCCGCATCGACGAGGCCCGCGCCCAGGAACTCATCGACGACTTCGTCATCAAGCTGCGGATCGTGCGCTTCCTGCGCACCCCCGAGTACGACGCGCTGTTCTCCGGCGACCCCACCTGGGTCACCGAGGCCATCGGCGGCATCGGCCGGGACGGGCGCCCGCTCGTCACCCGCACCTCCTTCCGCTACCTGCAGACCCTCTACAACCTCGGCCCGGCCCCCGAGCCCAACCTCACCGTGCTCTGGTCGCCGCGCCTGCCCGAGGGCTTCAAGACGTTCTGCGCCCAGGTCTCCATCGACACCAGCTCCCTGCAGTACGAGTCGGACGAGCTGCTGCGCCCCTGCACCGGCGACGACACCGCCATCGCCTGCTGCGTCTCCGCGATGACGGTCGGCGAGCAGATGCAGTTCTTCGGCGCCCGCGTCAACCTCGCCAAGGCCATGCTCTACGCCATCAACGGCGGCCGCGACGAGATGACGGGCGAGCAGATCGCCCCCGAGTCCGAGCCGCTGACCGGCGACTACCTGGACTACGACGAGCTGTACAAGGCGTACGACCGGACGCTGGACTGGCTGGCCGCCACCTACGTGGACGCGCTCAACGTCATCCACTACATGCACGACAAGTACGCCTACGAGCGCCTGGAGATGGCGCTCCACGACCACCCCGTGCACCGCACGATGGCCTGCGGCATCGCCGGCCTGTCCGTCGCCACCGACAGCCTGTCCGCGGTGAAGCACTCCCGGGTGAAGGTCGTCCGCAACGCCGACGGGCTGGCCGTCGACTACGAGGTCGAGGGCGAGTACCCGGCCTACGGCAACAACGACGACCGCGCCGACGCCATCGCCGCGGACCTCGTCCGCTCCTTCATGGAGAAGGTGCGCCTCCACCCCACCTACCGGGACGCCGAGCACACCCAGTCGGTGCTCACCATCACCTCCAACGTGGTGTACGGCAAGCACACCGGCAACACCCCGGACGGCCGCCGCGCCGGACAGCCCTTCGCCCCCGGCGCCAACCCGATGAACGGCCGCGACAAGCACGGCATGGCCGCCTCGGCCCTCTCCGTCGCCAAGATCCCCTACGAGGCGGCGCGGGACGGCATCTCCCTGACCTCCACGGTCACCCCGGAGGGCCTGGGCCACGACCCGGCCGAACGGGCGGGGAACCTGGCGGGAATCCTCGACGCCTACACCGCGTCCGGCGGCTTCCACATGAACGTCAACGTCCTCGACCGGGCCACCCTCGAAGACGCGATGGAACACCCGGAGAACTACCCCGAGCTGACCATCCGCGTCTCCGGATACGCCGTCAACTTCGTAAGGCTCACCCGCGAGCAGCAGCTCGACGTCATCAGCCGCACCTTCCACGGGGCGATGTGAGCACCGTGAGCAGCATGGGCCGGATTCACTCCTGGGACCTGTCCACCGGTGTGGACGGGCCCGGGACCCGGTTCGTCCTCTTCGTGAACGGCTGCCCGCTGCGCTGCCTCTACTGCGCCAACCCGGACACCTGGCGCATGCGCGACGGGCGGCTGGTCACCGCCGACGAGGTCGTGGAGCAGATCGACAAGCACCGGGCGTTCATCACCGCCGCCCGCGGCGGGGTGACCGTCACCGGGGGCGAGCCGCTGCTCCAGCCGGCCTTCACCGGCGAGATCCTGCGCCGCAGCAAGGAACGCGGACTCCACACCGCCCTGGACACCTCGGGGCTGCTCGGATCCCGCGCCTCCGACGAGATGCTCGCGGACACGGATCTGGTGCTGCTCGACATCAAGGCGTTCGACGTCGGCACCTACCGCAGCCTGACCGGCGGCCGGCTGGCCCCCACCCTCAACTTCGCCACCCGGCTGGACCGGCTCGGCGTCCCGGTGTGGGTCCGCTACGTCCTCGTCCCCGGCTGGACCGACGACAAGACTGCCGTCGACGGGCTGGGGGAGTTCCTCTCCGGGCTCGGCAACGTCGACCGGGTCGACGTGCTGCCGTTCCACAAGATGGGCGCCGGCAAGTACGAGGCCCTCGGCATCCCGTTCCCGCTCCGGGACAACCCGGTGCCGGACCGCGAGCTCACCGACCGGGTGCGGGAGCAGTTCCGCGAGCACGGGCTGCGGGCGCTCTGACGGAGAGGGAGAGGGGACGGACCGGGGAGGCGGGCGGCGGCGGGACCCGGCGCTGAGCAGTCAGCGGCCAGCAGCCAGCAGTGAGCAGTGAGCAGTACCAGCGGAACACAGCAAGTCCACAGCAGGACAAGGAAGTCAGGGAAGGACTCGTCATGACAACCCGTCGCGTGGTCGTCGGTGTGGACGGCTCGCTCCTCGCCGTACGGGCGCTGGACCGGGCCGCGGAAGAGGCGGCGCTGCGCGGCGCCGCCCTGGAGATCGGCTACGCGGTGCCCGATCCCGACGAGGCCGGGCCGGTCCTGCAGACCGCCGTCTCGCGGGCCCGGGTCCGCCACCCCGGGCTCGAGGTCACCGCCGTCCCCCTCACCGGCGAGCCGGCCCGCGCCCTCGCCGACCTGGGCCGGGACGCGGCCCTCACCGTCGTCGGCAGCCGCGGCTTCGGCGGCTTCGCCGGGCTGCTGCTCGGCTCCGTCAGCCTGCGGCTCGCCGCGTACACGGAGAGCCCGCTGCTCGTCGTCCGGCGGGACGCCCACCCGGCCGAGTACGGCGAGGTGCTGCTCGGCATCGAGAGCGACGAGGACGCCGACGCCTCGGCGTACGCCTTCGAGGAGGCCGAGCGCCGCCACGCCCGGCTGCGCATCGTGCACGCCTGGACCTACCGCTACTCGGCGCCCGACGCCCTGGTCCCCGTGCCCGCCACCTCCGTGCAGGAGGACATCAACCGGCAGGCCGCCGCCGAGGAGGCCGTGCCCGGCTTCGCCGTGGCGGGGCTGCGGGAGAAGCACCCGCGGGTCGGCATCGAGACCCGCACGGTCCGCTCCGGCCCGGTGCACGCCCTGCTGAACGCGACCCGCACGGCCGATGTTGTCGTCATAGCCTCCCACCGCCGCCCCGGCGAGGGCCGGTACGGCTTCCAACTCGGCCATGTGACAAGGGCGTTGCTGCACCACGCGCACTGCTCGGTGGTCGTGGTCCCGAGCCCCGCCGAGGAGAGCTGACCGGACGCGAACGAGGGGGCCGGGTACTCCCGGCCCCGGGAACCCGGGAGGGGGCGGGCCGTTCCGCGCTCCTCCGCACCACCCACATCACCCGGCCGGCGGAACCGGGCGGCGGCCGGGGACTGCGCCCTCACGGGGCGGGTACCCGCCGCGGCCCGGAGGCGCCGGAGTACCAGGAGGAACGCGACATGCCCCCGAACACCAGGGAGAACGGCGCCGCCGTCCTCGTGGCGTACGCCAGCGAGCACGGTTCCACCCGCGAGATCGCCGAGCGGATCGCCGGCCGCCTGACCCGGGCCGGACACCGCGCCGAGGCCCGCCCCGTGGACGGGGCGGCGGACCCGGACCCCGGCCGCTACGAGGCGGTGGTCGTCGGCAGCGCGGTGCACAACCAGCAGTGGATGCCGGAGGCGTCCGGCTACGTCCGGCGCCACCGCGCGGAGCTGGGCAACCGCCCGGTGTGGCTGTTCAGCGTGGGCATGAGCGCGGCCCTCGGCCGGCCGCTGCGGAGTATGGCGTCGCATCACGAGCCCAAGAACATGCCCGCACTGCGTGACGAGATCCACCCGGTGGGGACCTGCCTGTTCTCGGGCGCCGTGCGGCGCGGGGACCTCCCGCCCGCGGGCCACGCCGCCTTCAAGGCGATGGGCGGCCACTACGGCGACTACCGCGACTGGGACCGCATCGAGGCCTGGGCCGACGAGATCGCCCACCGCCTCCCGGAGGCGCAGGCCGCGTAGGACCGGCGCGCGGCGCGCGGCGCCCGGGGAGCGGGTGCGCCCCGAGCGCACATGCGGCGTTCATGGGCGTATGCCACGCTGTGATCCAGGCCGGCCCGCGTCCGGAGAGGAGAGGTGGTCAGCCCATGGTGCTCCCCGTCGTGGCCGGTGTGGACGGCTCGGACTCCAGCCTGCGGGCCGTGGACTGGGCCGCCGACGCGGCCGTGCGGCACGAGGCCCCCCTGCGGGTGCTGTGCGCGACCGGGCCCGCCCTCGGCACGCCCGTACCGGAGCTGAGGGAGAACGCCGAGCGCATCCGGGACCTGGCCCTCGAACACGCGCGGAAACGCGTCCCGTCGGTGGAGGTGACCGGCGAGATCGTGCCGGAGAACGCCGCCGACGCCCTGCTCTCCGCTGGCCGCAACGCCTTCGCCCTGGTCGTCGGCAGCCGCGGGCGCGGCGGGGTGACGGGCATGCTGCTGGGCTCCGTCGGCCTGGCCGTCGCGGGGCGCGCCGACTGCCCGGTCGTCGTCGTCCGTGGTGAGCCGGACAGCGGCACGGAACCCGTCGTCCTCGGCGTCCAGGACGAGGACGCCGAGGAGGCCACCGGCCGGGCGCCGGGCATCGAGGACACCGCGGAGGGGCGGAGCGCGGCCGAGTTCGCCTTCCGCGAGGCCCAGCGCCGGGGCTGCGAACTGATCGCCCTGCACGCCTGGCGGACCTCCGGCGGCGAGCCGGACTCCGGGGGCCCGGAGGAGGGGGACGTGGCCGAGCAGGGCCGGGCGCGGGCCGAGAAGGTGATCGACGAGGCGGTCGGACCGGCCCGGGAACGGTACCCGGACGTCGTCGTCCGGCGGCGGGCCACCGCGGGACCGGCCCGGCAGGCCCTGCTGAACGCGGCCCGTGAGGCGAGCCTGCTGGTGGTCGGCGCCCACGCCCGACACGGCCACTTCGGCCTCCAGCTCGGCCTGGTGAACCATGCCGTGCTGCACCACTGTCCCTGCCCGGTGGCCGTGGTCCCGCAGGCCTGAGCGGACACCCCGGCGGGGCGGGCCACGCGGACGGGCCACGCGGGACGGGCCGGCGGACGGTACCGGGGGACGGTCGGCCCGGGATCGAGCCCGGCAGGCCCTGTCCGGGGCGCGGACCCGGTGATGTGCTGGAGGGAGCGCCGGGGGAACCCGGCGCACACCCCGCCGGTCCGGCCGGGCACGGCCCCACCGGGCCGCGACCGGACCGCACCGGAGACCGGCGGCCCGGTACCCCGTACCGGCCCGGGACCGGGAGCCGGGAAGGGAAAGCGGCCCAGGAGGAGGGCGTGATGCCGAGTCACATGGTCGTCGTGGGAATCGACGGCTCCCCGCAGAGCATGGCCGCGGCGGACTGGGCCGCCCTGGAAGCCCGGCGGACCGGCCGCCCGCTGCGCCTCGTCCACGCCTGGCACCCGCTCGCCACCGACGCCGACCACCCCCTCCACGCCGAATCCCGCCACCGCTGGGTGGAGAACCGGCTGAGCGCGGTCCACCAGACGCTCGCCGGGCGCTTCCCCGGTCTGCGGATCGAGGTCGAGCGGGTCGCGGAAGCGCCCGTGAAGGTGCTCCTCGCGGAGGAGGCGGAGCTGCTCGTCCTCGGCTCCCGCGGACTGTCCGGGATGTCGGGGCATCTGCTGGGCTCCGTGAGCCTGTCCGTCATCGCCCGCACGGCGCGGCCGGTGGTGCTGGTTCGGGACGGGTTCGACGGGCGGGCGGAGGAGCCCGGCACCGTCGTCCTCGGGCTCGACCTGCGCCACTACGGCACCGCGCCCATCGACTTCGCCTTCCGCGCGGCGGCGGCCCGGGGCGCGGCACTCCGCGTCGTCCACGCCTGGAACCCGAAGCTTGTCTACGGTTACGCCTCGGCCCCGCTGGACGAGGAGCTGACCGCGGAGCTCCAGGAGCGGGAGGAACGCTCCCTGACCGGGGTTCTCGCGCCGTGGCGCGCCACGTACCCGGAGGTCGCCGTCACGGGGCGGGTGACGGCCGGGTCCGCGGGCCGGGTGCTGATCGAGGCCGCCGGCGGCGCCGGCCTGCTGGTCACCGGACACCAGCTCGACCACCCCGGGCACAGTTCGCGCATCGGCCACGTCACCCACGGAGTCCTGCACCATGCCGCCTGCCCGGTGGCCGTCGTCCCCCACGACGGTGAGCCGGACGGCGACCGGCACGGCGGCCCCGCGGCCTGACGGGCGGCCCGGGGACGACGGACCGGTCGGCGGACCGGAACCCGCCGCCCTTCGGCGCGGCCGCCCACCGGACGCACACGACGCCCCGTAGGCGGCCCTCAGGTGGCTCTCAGGCGGCCCTCAGGCGAGGTCGAGAACCTCCTCCACCGGGCGGCGCGGGGTCCGCGGGCCGGCCGGGCCGTAGCCGAGGCGGATCACCATCTGCACCACGCCCATGGACGTCTGAGGGTCCCGCACGAGCCAGCGCAGATCGGGCCACTCCAGGGCCTGCGAGGTCAGGGACGAGGCCAGCCCCTCCCGGGTGGCCAGCAGCAGGACGCGCTCCATGGCCTGGCCCGCCCGCAGCCAGTCGGCGGGACGGTCCTCCGCCGTGCCGAGCAGGGCCAGCTGCGGAGCGGTCTCGAACACGGCCTTCTCCCGGTCGGGCGGGGCGTCACGGCCCGCGAAATCGCGGACCGCGGCCCGCCCGCCGTACGGGCGCGGCCCGAAGGCGTAGTCCGGGACGCCGTCACCGGCCCGCGCGGAGACGTCGGCACCGGTGCGGATCCAGCGTTCGAGTTCGGCGCGGAGGCCGGGGTCCGTCCCGGAGCGGCCCTCGGCGTCCTGGACGAGGGAGAGCACCGACCGCAGATGCCAGATGCCGGGGAAGACGAGGTCGGCCCCTTCGGCACGGGCGGCCTCCGCCAGCCGGGCCCTGAGATCCTCCGGGACGCGCCGGTCGGCGAACGGGGAACGGCTGGTGTGCCGGAGCGGAATGGCGGGCCGCAGCTCCGCCAGGCCGCCGGGGCCGGCCCCCGGCCGTTCCGCACCTGGCGGCTCCGCGGAGGGCTCCTCCGGGCCGTCCGCCGGCGGGCTGTCGCGTTCGTCCGGGCCGGTGCCGTCCGTCCCGGTCAGGTGCACGGAAGCCAGCAGGCCGGGGTCGGACGGGTCCGGCAGCAGCCGGACCTCGGGCCGCAGCCCCTCACCGGCCGCCGCCACCCGGAGGTTGAACAGCGCGGCGCCGCAGCCGATGTGCAGCGCCCGGTGCTCCGGGTCGGCGCGCGGCATGGCCCGTTCCGGGTCCCGGCGCAGCTCGACGGTGCGGCTTCCGGGGCGGTGGCGGAACCGCCAGGGCTGCGCGTTGTGCATGGACGGCGCGGCCGTGGCCTCGCGGACCAGGTCCGTGACGAGTGTGGTGTCGAGCGGTCGCACTGGCATACCGCACCTCCTCGGGTGGCGTGCGGGCCCGGCCCTTCCCGCCGGTCCCCGGCCGGCGAGGGGAACGGGTCCCTCCCTTCCACGGTAGATCGCCCCGCCTCTCCCCGGACGGGGCCGCCCGCCGCGCGTGACCGGCGCGGCGGGCGGCCCGGCCGGTACCGGGCGTTCCGTGTGCTCCGTTCGTTCCCGGTGCACCGGCCGGGACACCGGCCGCGCCGCCCTCGGCAAGGACGGCGGGGACGGCAAGGACGGCGGGGACGGCAAGGACGGCGGGGACGGCGGGACCCCGGCACGGTCCTCCGGGGGCGGGCGCGCCGGGGCCCGGGCCGGCCTCAGTCCGTCTCGATGCGGCGGCCGGACAGGCGCTCGGGATCGATGAGCACCCAGAAGTCGCGCACGCCGCCCGCCCAGGGTTCCGCATGCGTGAGTTCCGCCAGACGGCCGACCATGTCCGGCTCCGTGACGTGCCGGGCCCGCCCGACGACGAGCACGCTCCAGCCGCGGCTCATGGCGTCGTCGACCGCGTCGACCTCGAAGGCGACGCGGTGGCCCGCCGCCCGGGCGGTCGCGGTCCCGGGCGCCGTCCGGTACGCGATCCGTCCGGCCTCGACCACGTAGTTCACCGGGACGATCACCGGGTCGTCGGCGAGCGACAGGCCGATGCGCCCCACGCCGTGCGAGGAGAGCAGGGACCAGCACTCCTCGGCGTCGAGAGGCACCAGCCGGGGGTGGGCCGCGGCCCTGCTCCGGCCGGCCGGCCTGGCCGCACCGGCGCCGCGCAGCGCGTCGACGGAGGTCCCCAGCGCGCCGGCCAGCCGGGCGATGCCCGGCGCGCTGGGGTCGGCGGAGTGCTCCTCCAGATACGCCAGATAGCCCGGCGCCATACCGGCCCGGGCCGCGGCCTCCTCGCGGGTGAGCCCGAGCCGCTCGCGCTGGAGGGTGATCCGGCGCCCGATGTCACCCGGGTCCGGAGTCCTGTGGGCCTTTCCGTTCTCCGTTTCCGACACGGCCACGTTCCTTCCGTCACAGCTCGGGGCTCCGTCACCAGGTTCGCCCGGCACGCCGCCGTCCGCCCGTCCGGGACGGCCGCCCGGCCGGGGCCCGGCCCGGTCCGTTCCGGACGGCCCGGGGAAGCCGGCGGCGGTCCGGCCCGCCGCGGTGGCCGCCTCCGCCGGCCGGGCCACGGACGGGCGGACGCGGCCGGGGGTGCCGGGTCCGCCCGGTGCCCGGAGCGTGGGCGGCGGTGGTGCCGCCGGGCCGCGGGCGGACCCGCGGTTCAGGCGGGCCGGTCCCCGGCGGGTTCCTCCGCGGCCCGCGGACCGTCCTCGCCCGTCCCGCCGCGCCACGGCGGCGGAGCGGCCGAACGGCGGGCGGTCCGCCGGCTGTCGAGGGCCCGCTCCATCTGGCGGCGCAGCCGGTCCTGCAGGCGGTCGGTGGCCTCCTGGCTGGTGGCCTCCCGGGCGTGGGCGACGACCAGGTCCGGGCCCACCCGGAGTTCGGCCGCGGCGGTCCAGGGGTGCTCGGCGTGGTGGGCGTTGGCCCTGGCGATCCGCACGCCGCCGGTCACCGGGGGCAGCCCCTGCCGGTCCAGCACCGCGCCGATCTTCGCCCGGAGGTACTCCAGCGCCCCCTCCTCGACGTCGCCCTCGGCGCGCACGCGCACGGCCTCGGTGCCGCGGACTCCGGTTTCCCTGGCAGTCATTCCGACCACTCCCTCGTTGCTCTTCCCGACAGCCCCAGTCTTCTGCCGGGGCTCCGCCGGACCCAGGGCCCATCGGTCCCGGTACGGAGGGCCGGGAGACCTGCCGTTGATCACCTTCGTCCCGGTGCCCGCGGGGCCGTGCGGGCCGTTCACCGGCCCGCCGCCCGGGACGGCGGCTCCCACCGCCGGGGGCGGCACCGGCGTCCGGCCGGTGCCGCCCCCGGGGCCCTCAGGCGTGGGGGACGACCACGACGGGGCAGTGGGCGTGCTGGGTGGCGGCCTGGCTCACCGAGCCGAGCAGCAGCCCGGCGAAGCCGCCGCGGCCCCGCTTGCCGACGACCAGCAGCCGGGCCTCCTCACTCGCCTCGACCAGGGCCTCCCGGGCACGGCCCCGGACCAGCCGGTGCTCGACCGGCACATCCGGGTAGCGTTCCCGCCAGCCGGCCAGCGACTCGGCCAGCAGCCGCTCCTCGTCGGCCTTGAGCATCCCCGGCTCGTAGGCGTAGGGGGCCGACTCGTCCTCGGGCGGCGGCACCGGCACGCTCCACTCGGACCAGGCGTGCAGGGCGACCACACCCGTCTCCCGGGCCGCGGCCGCCTCGAACGCGAAGCCGAGCGCCGTCTCGCCCGCCGGGGAACCGTCGACACCGACCAGCACCGGCCCGGTGCCGTCCGTCCTGCCGCGGACCACCAGCACGGGGCAGTGGCTGTGCGCCGCGAGCTGCCCCGCCACCGAACCGATGAGCAGCCGGGCGAAACCGCCCAGGCCCCGGCTGCCGACCACCATCAGAGCGGCCGAGCGGGACTCCTCCTCCAGCACGGCCAGCGCCTCGCCGGTGACGACCTCCCCGCCGGCCTCCACCTCCGGCGCGGTCGCCCGCGCCCGCTCCTCCGCCTCGGCCACGATGCGCTTCGCCTCGTACCGCAGGTCGCCCTCGACCGCCCCCAGCGGCATGTGCGTCGAGGGCCACACGAAGGCGTGCACCACCCGCAACGGGCGGTTGCGGTACGCCGCCTCCCGGGCCGCGACCTCGACGGCCTCCAGACCGGACGGTGATCCGTCCACCCCCACCACCACAGGACCGTTCCTCGCCATCACCGGTCACCCTCTCCACTCGCTCTGTGTCCCCGGGCCGTATGCGCAACCGCGAGGGCGTCCGCGGGCCGGCCGGGCCGCTCCGGCGGACCGGGGCGGCGCGGCCGGGCGCCGCGGCCTGTACCGGGCGGTGTCCCGGTCTCCTCCCAGCACACCACCGCGGCGGCCCGGACGGCAGGGTCCGGCGGGCCACCTGGCGGGGCCCACCGGCCCTCAGGGGTGGCGCGGCAGCCTTCGCCGCGCCAGGGGGAGGCGGCACCCGGAGGGGGCGGCGTCCGTGCGCCGGGCCCCGGCAGGAGGCCCGGGCACCCCGCCGCTCCCGCCCCGCGGCCGTTCGGCCCGGGCCCCCGCGGACCGGCCGCTCAGTGGTCCGCGGGGGGATCGGTGCGGGTCCGTACGGACCCGGGCCGGGGCGGGGCCGCCCGCCGGCCCTGCCGGCCCCGGCCTCCCTCCCTGCCTCCCACGATGTGGCCCCGCACCCCCGGCGGCAACCGCGCGGGTGATCCGGACAGCGGCCCGCCGGCCCGTGCCGCACAAGGGCCCACGGGCCCCGCCCGTACCCCGTAGGCCCTGTTGCAGCGCCTGTCCGTTGCGGGAAGGCTGCGAGCATGGTGAGGGACGAGCAGGCCCCGGTGACGGCACCGCCCGCCGCCGGTCTGTCCGCGGCGGAGGCCGCCGCGCGGCTGGAACGGTACGGTCCGAACATCGTCAGCACGGCCCGCCCCACGCCGTTGTGGCACCGGATCGGCACGCAGCTGCGCGATCCGCTGATCCTCGTGCTGCTGGTGGCCATCGCGCTCACCATCGCGACCGGCGACTACCTCGACACCTCGATCATCTCCTTCGTCGTCGTGGTCAACACGGCCGTGGGCGTCACCCAGGAGGTCCGCGCGGAACGGGCCGTCATGGCGCTGCGCGAGCTCAGCGCACCCGGCGCCCGGGTGGTGCGGGGCGGCGAGGAGCGCCATGTGCCGTCCTCGGAGGTGGTGCCGGGGGACCTGGTGCTGCTCGGCGAGGGCGACATCGTGCCCGCGGACGGGGAGCTGCTGGAGGAGGCCGCGCTGCTCGTCGACGAGTCCTCGCTGACGGGCGAGGCGGAACCGGTGGGCAAGCCGCTGCCCGCGGACGGGGAGCAGCGGCCCGTCGTGTCGGCCGGCACCGTGGTCGTACGGGGCCGGGCCCGCTTCGTCGTCACCGCCACCGGCGCGGACAGCGCCACCGGCCGGATCGCGGCGCTGATGACGACGAAGCCCGCCGCCACACCGCTCCAGCGCCGCCTCGCCGCGTTCGGCCGGGTGCTGGCGGCCGTCGCCGTCGTGCTCTGCCTCGTGGTGCTGGTCATCGGGCTGCTGCGCGGGCAGGACCCGGAGCTGATGGCGGTGACGGCGATCAGCCTGGTGGTCGCCGCCGTCCCCGAGTCGCTGCCGGCCGTGGTCACGCTCGGGCTGGCGCTGGGCGCCCGGCGGATGGCGGAGCGCAACGCGATCGTGCGGCGCCTGCCGGCCGTGGAGACCCTCGGCTCCGTCACGGTCATCGCCACCGACAAGACCGGCACCCTCACCGAGGGCCGGATGTCCGCCCAGCGGCTGTGGACCCGGCACGGCACGGCGGCCGTCTCGGGCACCGGCTACGCCCCCGAGGGGCGCGTCGAGCGCGAGGACACCGAACTGCGGCCGGACACGGCACCGGACGTCACGGAACTCCTCACCGCCGCCGTCCTCTGCAACGACGCCGCCCTGCAGGCCCCGGACGCCCCGGACGCCACGGACAGCGGGGACCGGCGGAGCGGCGAGGCCCGTTCGAGCGCCCGGGGCGACGCGGCCGACTGGCACGCCCTGGGCGACCCGACGGAGGCCGCCCTGCTCACCGCCGGGGCCCGGCTCGGCCTCGACCGGGAGGCGCTGGCCCGGGAGTGGCCGCGGACGGAGGAGGTCCCGTTCACCAGCGACCGGGCCCGGATGACCACCGTCCACCGCCGGCCCGGCGGCGGACTGCGCGTCGTCTGCAAGGGCGCGCCGGAGGTGGTGCTCGCACCGGAGGTGCTCGCCGACGGTGCCGGGACGCTCGCCGAGGCCGCGGAGGCCGCCGGCCGGCTGGCCGCGGAGGGCTACCGGGTGCTGGCCGTGGCCGTCGCCGACCGCGCGGAACCGCCGGAGGACGGCGGGGACTGGGAGTCCGGGCTGAACCTGCTGGGGCTGATCGGCATCCTCGACCCGCCCCGGGAGGCGGCCGCCGCGACGGTGGCGGCCTGCCGCCGGGCCGGGATCATCCCCGTCCTCATCACCGGCGACCACCCGCTGACCGCCGGGGTGGTGGCCCGGCGCCTCGGCATCGTGGAGGCCGGGGAGGAGGCGGAGGAGGTCACCACCGGCGACCGCATCCGCGACGGCTCCGCCGGCGATCTGACCAGGCCGCGGGTCTTCGCCCGCACCAGCCCCGAACAGAAGCTCGACATCGTCCAGGCCTGGCGCGGCGCCGGGCACGTCGTGGCCATGACGGGCGACGGCGTCAACGACGGGCCGGCGCTGCACCGGGCGGACATCGGCGTGGCCATGGGCCGCCGCGGCACCGAGGTGGCCCGGCAGGCCGCCGACCTGGTACTGGCCGACGACGACCTGGGCACGGTCGTCGCCGCCGTCGAGGAGGGCCGCCGGGTCTACGCCAACGTGCGGCGGTTCCTGCTGTACGGGCTGGCGGGCGGCGCGGCGGAGATCCTGGTGATGCTGTTCGGCCCGTTCCTCGGCATGCCGCTGCCGCTGCTGCCCGCCCAGATCCTCTGGATCAACCTGCTGACCCACGGCCTGCCCGGGGTGGCGCTGGGCGCGGAGCCGGTGGCGCCCGACACGATGCGGCAGCCGCCGAGGCCGCCGGAGGAGAGCGTGCTCGGCGCGGGACTGTGGCCGCGCATCCTCGCCATGGGCCTGGTGATCGCCGGGGCCTCGCTGGGGGTGGGGATCTGGGCCCACGAGACCGGGCGGCCGTGGCAGACCATGGTCTTCCTGGTGCTGGGCGCCACGCAGCTCGGGGTGGGCCTGGCCTCCCGGGCGCGGCCGGGCACCTTCACCAACCCGTTCCTGCTGGTCGGGATCGCGGCCGCGCTGGCGCTGCAGATCGCGGGCGTCTACCTGCCGCCGCTGCAGAAGCTGCTCGGCACGGAGGCCCTGAGCGCGGGCGATCTGCTCATCGGCTGCGCCCTCTCGGCGGTCGGCTACGCCGCGATGCGCCTTCAGGTGCGGCTGTCGGCGCGTGCGGAGCGGTCCGCCGGAGCGGAGGCCGCGGAGGTCGCCGGGGATCCGGAGGTCGCCGGGGATCCGGAGACGCCGGGGGCGCCGGAGGACCGGGAGCGGGCGGCCGGACGCTGAGACGGCCCGTCGGGTGCCCGGGTGGTCGGGTGCCCGGGGTGCCCGCCCGAACGGCGGGGCGCGGCCGGGCGGCCGGGGCGAGGTCATGGGGCCGTACCGGCGGCGGGCCGGCCTACGGGCGAGCGGCCGTGCCGGCCCCGGCCCGTCAGACGAGCGGGCCCTCCCGGACCGGCCCCGCGCCGTTGTGGTCGATGTGCTCGCGTACGCCCACCACGCCGTCCACCCCCCGGCACAGCCGGACGAGGACCGGCACCAGCCGCCGCGACGGCACCGTGCCGCCCAGCAGGACCTGGCCGTCCGTCACCTCGGCCGTCACCCCCCGGGCGGCGTCCCCGACGGTCTCCGCCAGGATGTCGTGGAGGATCTCCGCGCGGATCGCCTCGTCGGTGCGGAGGAAGACCCGCAGCAGGTCGCGGCGGCTGATGATGCCCAGGAGCCGGTCGGAGGCGTCCACGACGGGGAGCCGTTTGATGCCGTGGATCTCCATCAGCCGCGCCGCCTCCACGACCGTCCAGTCCGGGCGGACGCACACGGCGGGCGCCGACATGACCTCCTCGGCCCGGGCGCCCTCCGCCTTGGCGCGCTCCCAGGCCTCCAGATGCGGCATGGGGGAGACGCGGTCCCCGGTCTCCAGCCGGTCGGTGGCCTTCCGCAGCAGGTCGTTCTCGGAGACGACACCGACCGGGCGGCCCGCGGCGTCGACGACCGGCACGGCGGTGACCCGGCGTTCGGCGAGCAGCCCGGCGAGTTCCTTGAACGGGGTGTCCGGCCGGACGGACACGACCTCCCGGGTCATCAGTTCTCCGACCGTGCGGTGGCGCATCGTCCCGCTCCTCTCTCCGCCCGTCCGCTCAGCCGTCCGCCGTGTGGCCGGGGCCCCGCGGCGGCGTCCGGCCGGCTGCCCGCCGGGACCCGCTACCAGAACAGCACCGCCCCGCACCGTCCGCCAGCGGGACTCCGCCGACGGGACGGAGGCCGGAACACCGGGCGGACCTCGCCGGCTCCCCGGGTGTCACTGGACGGCCGAGCGGATCTCCTGCTCGGTGGCGGTGTGGGAGACGAGGAAGAGGATGTCCCCCGGCCGCAGCGGCAGGTCGCGGGTGGGGAACACCGGTTCGCCGTCGCGGATGACGGCGGCGACGAGCGTGCCGGCGGGGAGCCGCAGGTCGTCGATCCGGCGGCCGTCCGCGCGGGAACCGGCGGAGACCAGCGTCTCGATGACGCCGACCCCGGTCTGCCCCAGCCGGAGCAGGGACACGGTGTCCACCGCCCCGGCGACCTCCTCGACCAGGGCGACCAGCGGCATGTCGGCGGGCACCGCGATGTCCACGCCCCAGTGCTCGTCGAACAGCCAGGTGTTCTCGGGGTCGTTGACGCGGGCGGCGACCCGGGGGACGGCGAACCGTGTCTTGGCGAGATGGCTGATGACGAGGTTGTCCTCGTCCCGGTCGGTGGCGGCGACGAGGACGTCGGCGGTGAGGACCCCGGCGTGTTCGAGCACCGCGGGCTCGCAGGCATCCCCGGGGACGAAATCCGGGCCCGCCCCGCCCGCCGGGCCGGCGGGCCGCCGCTCGTCCAGGTCGACGAGGGTGACGTCGTGCTGCTCGGCGGTGAGGACCCGCGCGATCCGGCTGCCCAGCCGCCCGGCGCCCGCGATGATCGCTCTCATGTGCCCAGCTCCTTACCGAGGAAGCCGCGCAGCGTGCCGAGAGCGGTGGCGGCGACGGCGAAGGTGACGACATCGGACGGTTCGGCCGCGGTGTTGTGGGCGGGGACGAGGGAATGGCCGCCCCGGGTCACCTCCACCACCCGGATCTCCCCGTCCACGTCGAACTCCGCCAGCCGCCGCCCGGTGAGGTAGCCGGGCAGCTCGGAACGGACGAGCAGGGTCTCGCCGTTGCCGAAGGCCAGTTCGGGGTCGAGGTGGCGGTGGAGCAGTGTCCGGTGGATCTGCTGGACGGTCCAGCGGATGGCGGCCACGGTGGGGATGCCGAAGCCGCGGTACAGCTCCTTGCGGTGCGGGTCGTGGAGGCGGGCGACGACGACGGGGACCCGGTAGGTCTCCTTGGCCGTGCGTGCGCTGACCAGGTTCCGGTTGTCACCGGAGGTCAGGGCGACGAACGCGTCGGCGTGCTCGATCCCGGCCGCCTCCAGCGCCGTACGGCTGAAGCCGCTGCCGGAGTGGAAGGCGCCGGAGAAGCCGGCGGGCAGCAGCCGCCGGGCCCCGGGGAGCGGGTCGATGATCCGTACGTCGTGGCCCTCGGCGGCGAGTTGCGCGGCGAGCGCGGAGCCCGTCCGGCCGCAGCCCGCGATGATCACTCTCATCGGTCCTCGTCTCCTTCCGGGATCCGGGCCGGGCCCGGCCCGTCGTCCGCCGGCTCGTGTCCGGCCGGCCCGGCGCCGTCCGCCCGCCCGCCGCCGGGGGCGGCCCGTTCGCCGCTCTCCGGACGGCGGCGGCGCAGCCACGCCTTGCGGAGCTCGTCGGCGGCCAGCGGAAGCGCCCCGAGACCGGTCAGCACCGCCCAGTCGGCCGCCGCGAGCGGGGCGGTGTTGAACACCTCCTGGAGCACCGGCACATAGCTGATACAGGCCATCAGGGCGACGCCGACGCCACCGGCGCCCAGCAGCCACGGGTTGGAGAACAGGCCCGCCCGCAGCAGGCTCTGCCGGTCGGTGCGGACGGCCAGGCCCACGAAGAACTGGCTGAGCACGATGCCCGCCTGGACCATCGTCACCGCCTCCCGGTACACCGGGTGCTCCTCGGTGAAGTCGGCGAACGGGATGCCGGAGGCGTGGATGTGCCAGAAGAAGACGGCGGTCACGCCGAGCGCCTGGATGCCGCCGAGGAAGAGGATCCGGCGCATCACCGCCATCGAGAACAGGCGTTCCCGGCGGGCCCGCGGCGGCCGGTCCATGACGTCGGACTCCGGCGGCTCCGCGCCGAGCGCCAGGGCGGGCAGCACGTCCGAGCCGAGGTCGATGGCGAGGATCTGCACCGCGCTGATCGGGACGAGCGGGAAGCCGGTGAACGTCGCCGCGACGATGGGGCCCAGCTCGCCGATGTTGCTGCTGAAGACGTAGACCAGGAACCTGCGGATGTTCTGGTAGACGGAGCGGCCCAGCCGCACGGCGGTGGCGATGGAGGCGAAGGAGTCGTCCAGCAGCACCATGACCGCGGCCTCCCGGGCCACGTCGGTGCCGGAGGCGCCCATCGCCACCCCGATGTCGGCGTGCTTGAGCGCCGGGGCGTCGTTGGCGCCGTCTCCGGTGACGGCCACCACCTCGCCGCGCCGCCGCAGGGCGGTCACGGCCCGCGTCTTGTGCTCGGGGCTCACCCGGCACAGCAGCAGCTCCGGGCCGCCGGCCATCAGTTCGTCGAGCGCCGCGTCGTCGAGCGTGTCCAGACGCTTGCCGGTGACGACGACCGGCTCGCGCCCGCGGACGATCCCCACCCTGCGCGCCACGGCCTCGGCGGTGAGCGGGTGGTCGCCGGTCGCCATGACGATGCGGATGCCCGCCCGCCGGCAGGCGTCCACGGCCTCGCTGACCTCGGCCCGGGGCGGGTCGAGCATGCCGGTGAGCCCGAGCAGGGTCAGCCCCGACTCGGCGGCGTCGCGGTCCCCGCCGGGCCCCTCCGCCCGCCGGACGGCGACCGCGAGGACCCTCAGCCCCTGGGCCGCCAGTTCGTCGTTGACGGCGACGACAGCGGCCCGGGACTCCTCGGTGAGCGGCCGGGCCCCGCCGTCCCGGTCGATGTGCGTGCAGCGGGCCAGCAGTTCCTGCGGGGCGCCCTTGGCGTGGACGAGGAAGCCGCCGCCCGGCGCGCGGTGCACGGTGCTCATGAGCTTGCGGCCCGGGTCGAACGGGTGCTCCGCCACCCGGGGGGAAGCGGCCTCCTCCGCGTGCGGGTCGATCCCGGCCTTGGCCGCCGCGACGAGCAGCGCCCCCTCGGTGGTGTCGCCGAGCACCCGCCAGGTTCCGTGGTGCCCGCCCGGCCCGCCGCCGCTTCCGGGGCCGTCCCGTCCGCCGTCCCCGCCCGGCGGTACGAGCTTGGCGTCGCAGCAGAGCGCGGCGACCCGCAGCAGCTCCCGCACCCGAGGTCCCGGGTCCGCCACCTCGCCCTCCGGGGCGTACCCCACGCCGGACACCGGGTGGAGCGCCCCGTCGGCCCACACCCGGGTGACGGTCATCTCCGCCTGCGTCAGTGTCCCGGTCTTGTCGGTGAGGATCACGGTGGTCGAACCCAGCGCCTCCACCGCCAGCAGCCGCTTCACCAGGGCGTTGCGGCGGGCCATCCGCCGCACGCCGATGGCCAGCGACACCGAGAGCGTCGCGGGCAGCCCTTCGGGGACGAGGGCCACCATCACCCCGAGGGCGAAGACGAACGCCTCGACCGTGTCGTCGCCGGGAAGCCGGACGGCGAACAGCAGGGCACCGATGGCCAGCGCGGTCCCCGCGACCCGCCGCGCCATGGCCGCCACCTGGAGCTGCAACGGCGTCCTCTGCCGGGACGCGGAGGCCGTCAGCCGGTAGATGCGGCCGAACTCGGTGGCCGCCCCGGTGGCGAACACCACCGCCTTCCCCGCACCGGCCACCACGTCGGTGCCCATGAAGAGACAGTTGCGCGCGTCCGTCAGCGGCCCGGGGACGGCCATCGGCGCGCTGTCGCGGCGCACCGGGTCGCTCTCCCCGGTCAGGGCCGCGTTGTTCACCGACAGCTCGTGCGCCTCCACGAGCCGGCAGTCCGCGGGCACCGCGTCACCGGCCTCCAGCGCCACCACGTCGCCCGGGACCAGGTCCCGCGCCGGCACCTCCTGCCGCCGGCCGTCCCGGAGGACGCGGCAGGTGTGCGGGACCATGGCCTGCAGCGACTCCGCCGTGCGCTCCGCCGAGTACTCCTGGGTGAAGCCGATGACGGCGTTGAGCGCCACCACGCACAGGATCGCCACGGCCAGCTGGAGCCGGCCCGCGTCCCGGGGCTCGCTCAGCCAGTAGGTGAGGAAGGTGATCGCCGAGGCGAGCAGCAGGACGACGGCGAAGAGGTCGGTGAGCTGCGCCAGGGCCTGCCGCCCCAAGCCGGCCCGCGCGGCGCGGGGCAGCTCGTTGGCGCCGTACCGCTCCCGGCGCTCCCCGGCGGCGTCCGGGGAGAGGCCGCGCGGGGAGGAGCCCAGGGCGCCGTGGACCTCGCCGGGCGGCAGCGCCTCCAGAGCGGGGCCGGCGGCCTCCGGGGGGCCCGGAGGGCCGTCACCGGCCGGGTCGGTGACGGGGGCCGGGGTCACGGGCATCGCCCGGCACCGGTGGACGCGGGCCGCGGCTGCCCGGGCCGGGTGTCCCGCGGCTCCGCCGGCACGGGCCGGGGGCCCCGCCGGGTGCCGGGATGGGGAGCCATGGCCATCCTCCAGGGAGAGTGACGGGAGGCGCTGCTGTGCCGCCCTCCCTTCGTACCCCCTTTCCCCGGCAACGGGGAGTGGCCGGACCGGTTCTGCCTCGGTTGGCGGAGCGGCGTCACCGTCGGCTGCCGGTGCCAGCCCCCGCCCTCGGCGTCCGGGCACCCGGACCAGCGGTCCGGGCCCGGCCCCGGCGCGGCCGGGTGCGCGGGCGCGGAGGCGGGAGCAGGCGGCGGGTGGAAGCGGCTGGAGGAAGCGGCGGGGGAACCTGCCGGGAGGGCAGGACCGGTGAGAGAAGTGTGCTGATCGGCGCGGTTCCCGGCCGGTGCCCGGGGCGGCGGGTAGCGTGCCTCTTCCGTCGTGCGCGGCCGGGCCCGGTTCCGCGTTCAACTGCCCTTCCCGGGAACGGGGATGAGCCGTCCGGCGGCGGGTAGGCCCCTCCAGAAGCGGAACCGGAAGGTGACAACCATGACTCCTGCTCCACGGGGGCCGGTCGCGCTCCTGGCCGCCGCGGCCCTCCTGTTCACGGCCGCGTGCGGTTCCGGCGACGACGGGGGTGACGAGAAGACCACGACGCCGTCGGCCACCACCGGGACGGCGGACACCGGCACGCCGGACCGGTCGCCCACGTCCCGCTCGCCGCGCCCCACGGAGACCGCCCCGGACGACCCGGACCGCGCCGAGGACGAGATCCGGAAGGCATGGCGGGGCTTCTTCGACCCTGACCTGCCGGTGGAGGAGAAGACCGCTCTCGTCGAGGACGGCATCCAGTACGAGCTGATGATCCGGGGCTTCGCCGAGGACAAGCGGGCCGGTGAACTGCGGGTGCGCGTGGACTCCGTCGACTTCACCTCCTCGCGGGACGCCGACGTCGGCTACACCCTCCTGCGCGGCGACGAGACGATCCGGCCGGAGAAGCCGGGGGAGTCCGTGCGGCAGGACGACGACTGGAAGATCTCGTTCCGCACGCTCTGCTCCCTCGCGGACCGGGGCGAGGACGTCCCCAAGCCCGTGGCCTGCTGACCGCCCGGGCAGGGGACCCCGGCCCGGGCCCGATCGGGAGCCCGGGCCCTCATCCGGCCGCCCCGCCCCGGCCTCCCCGCCACGGCCGGTATGCGAGGTTTCATCCTTCTCGCCCGGGAACCCGGCAGACGGGGCAACGGCCGCCTCCCGGCCGGCCGCCGGCCCCGGTGCGCCGCGCCGCAGCGGCAGCCCGGCGCACGGACCCCAGCAGCGGCAAGGAGAGAGCCATGGCGCACACGAGCGTCCCCCAGGTTCTGCACGCGATCAAGGACGTCGACTTCCCGGCCGGCAAGGACGAACTCATCCGGGCCGCGAAGGTGGGCGGCGCCTCCGAGGCGGCCGTGGCCGCGCTGCGCGGTATCCCGGCCGAGCGGTACGAGAACCGCGACCAGGTGGCCCACTCCGTGCGGGTCGACCCGGACTCCGACCTCGGTCACAGCCGCGGCCAGCAGGGCGAGCAGGCGCGCAAGGGCGCCAAGCGGCATCTGTCCCAGCACCTGCGCGACGCCGACAAGCCCCCCGTCGAGGAGGAGCTCGAACACCCGCGCAGGATGCCCGGCACCGGCCCGCGCCAGGGCCCCCGGCACCACTGAGGGCGGAGCGGCCCGCCGGACCCCGGGGACCCGGGCGCCCGGCGGGCCGCCGCCGTGGTTCAGCGCGGCAGCGCCTGGCCCAGGCGGGCGCCGGCCTCCGGGGCGCCGAAGGCCGAGGGGCCGAACGAGACGATGCCGGTGGTGGTCAGCGAGGCGGCGGCGCCGCGCAGGACCCACACCGCGCCCGAGTCCCGGAACGAGCCGTCCTCCAGGGGAGCGCCGGCGGCCAGGTCGTCCAGTCCGTCGCCGTCGGTGTCCTGCAGGGCGAGGGCCGCGCCGAAGCGGTCACCGGCCTCGGCGATCCCCGGGACGCCCGCCGTGTCCTGGTGGAAGGCGCGGGCGCCGGTGCCGGACAGCCCGCCCGCGGCGCCCTTGAGCAGGACGACGGCACCGGCGTCCGCGCCCGCGGGCAGATCCTCGTGGGGGACGCCGGCGGCGATGTCCGCGCGGCCGTCGCCGGTGACGTCACCGGCGGCGAGCGCGGCGCCGAACTGGTCACCCGCCTCGCTCGCACCCGGGACGCCCGCCGTGTCCTGGTCGATGACCGCGGTGCGGGTGCCCGGGCCGTCCGCCGT